>NZ_CP040509.1:699352-1049028 GCF_005845365.1 Rhodoluna limnophila
ATCTACAGTTGCAGGCAACTGTGAAAGAAATGGTGCGGGTCAAGGTTCTCGATGATTCGGATCCGACACCGTACTGGATTTTTTCAACCCGAAACGCTGACGAAGTCTGCAGGCTCATCAAGGGTTAGCAAGTAGGTACTTGCTACTCACACTCAACGCAGATTTGGCCAAACTTACCTTTACGCGCAGAAAGTAGCGAGTGGTGCTTCACGATGAAGCACTCACTGCATGTAAATTCGTCATCCTGCGGTGGCAGTACAACAACGTCGAGGTCCTCGGAGACTACATCCGGAATTGAAAAGCCTTCACCGTGTTCTTCGTCAACGTCGACGACACCGGAAAGCTTGTCTGGAATACGCTCCTTGATTGCCTCGATTGACTCGTTATCGTCATCGTTCTTTCTAGGTGCGTCGTAATCGGTTGCCATCTGGCTTGCCTCTCGTTTGCATATCTAAGCGTGCATAGTGTGCAACAGAAAACCGAAGATAGCAAACCTGCAACGCCGAAAACACAAAACGTGTCGCATCTAATTTTCGGCACACCATTTCGAATCTCGGTGAAACACCAACTGTGATGCCAAACTTTCAGTTGGAGGCATTTCAATGGAAGACATTAGATTTATCGAGGCCGAGGGCGATTTCTTAGTTCTCGAGTCCACCGATGGCCAGCGCTTTCGATTGCTAGCCGATGACCAGATCAGGTCAGCGCTTAGACGCGAGGATGCGCCAAAGTTGGACGCCGTGAAAATGACCCCTCGTGAAATTCAGGATGCTGTCCGAGACGGTGAGGACATCGCCAGCCTTGTTGAGCGTTCCGGCGCAACTTTCGATTTCGTTGAGAAGTTCGCGGCACCGGTAATCGCTGAATTGGCCCACATTATTGATTCGGCCCTCACTGTGAGACTAGGCATCGTCGTTGATCGTGATCACACGACTGTTGAGTTTGGTGAAATGATGTCGGCAAGGATTCATAATCTGGGTGCGGCCACTATTACCTGGAAAGCAAAACGCAGCGACCTTGGGATTTGGCACCTGGCAGCTGAGTATGAACTTCCAAACGGCTCTTCCACCGCAGTCTGGTCATTTGATCCGAAGCGGCTAGCACTTTCACCAGAGAACGAAAATGCAATCAATTTGACGAATAACGAAGCGCAAAAGAGTTCGTCCGCACCGGCTGCTTTTGCAAATCCTATTCTTAAGGTTGTCGACCAGCCGGCTAGCGAAGTCACTGAGGTTTTAAGTGCTACACCTGTCGAGAATGTTGCGAGCCTTCCCGCAGTTGAATCTCGGGCGTCCGCAGCAGATGTCGTTCCGGAACTGGCATCTAGTAAGACCAAGCGTCCTGCAATGCCTGCACCAGCAGAGCCTTTGAGCGCTACCGCCGACCTGCTCGAGGCTCTTCGCAGAAAGCGGACCGAGCGGAGCGAAACTCAAGAGACATCGGCGATTCAAGAGCCGGCAGTTCTTAATGTTGATAACGAAGTGACCGAAACTCAAGTAATTTCTGAAGCAGAGGCTTCCCCGGTAAAAAAGGGCCGTGCCAGCATGCCTAGCTGGGATGAAATTGTATTTGGAACCAAGACCGACGACTAGAGGTATTGGGCAAATCTAAGTAGTGGCACAGCAGTCTCTTCGGGGCTTAGTCCACCGTGCTGCCCAATCATCTTTAGGCTTTTTGGTTTCGCGAACCCACGATGATAAACCGCAGACTTCGCACTGGCCAGCAAAAATAAGTCCGGTAACCGGCCGTGAAAGTTGGGTAGGACCTCTCCATACCAACCAGCTTCTATAACCTGTTCTTTTGTCAGTACGGTAGCCCGCGAATCAAGCGATCTTTGGAGGGCATCTCTAACCGAATTCAAGTCTGTATCAGGTTCAAAATAAAGAAAATTGACCCGCGGATCACCGCCAACGAACTTCAAACCGCTTAGGTCTTGGTTGAACTCATCCAAGTAAATGTGCTTCGACTCGTCCACGTCTATGATTCCATGATCCGCTGTTAGCAGCACCCCCGAGCGATTTCCCACCCGAGAAACAAAATCGTTCGTTAGGCCATCGAGTTCCTCGAGTTTTTGTCGCCAACGGTCAGAATCGGCACCGTACGCGTGCGCCAATTGATCTAGCTCGGGGACATATACGTAAACCAGATTTCCCTGCGATGAGTTCAATAACTTATAGGCTTCGGCAAATCGGTCTTCGATCGACTTGGCCGCAATAAACGTTGCGTCGGGCATAGTGGCCTTGGTGAAGCTGGATGTGGCGTACTCCCCCGGACCAATTGAATAGCACTTAACTTCGGCTATTTTGGCCTGGGTTGACACTGTCTCGTGCGTCTGCCAGTTTCTGACAGCTTTGGAGTCCATCCCAGTAAGAAGATTTACTGAGGCTGAGTCCCGGTTGTCCCAAATTTGGTAGCCCACGATACCGTGCTGGCCGGGTAGAACTCCGGTGGCAAAACTTGTAATAGCCGATGCTGTGGTGCTCGGGAAAACTGTCGATAGTTTGGAACCGGTTGCTCGTGACAAAAATTTGGCATAGCCGCTGTTTTCGTTGAGATTGTGGTGACCCAGCCCATCGACCAAAATGACGCATGAGTTTTTTACTCGTCGCAGTCCTAGCCGATTGTTTACACCAGTTATTGAACCAAGTGCCGAAACAAAAACGTCTGACAGCCTCCCGAAGGATTTAGGAAGGGAAGGTAGCATCGAAGGCATCACCCCAGTCTGCCATAACCGATTTGAGTAATGAATTAATGACCCTGGAACATCTGCCTGAGGAACGCATTGTTGACATTGATTTGTCGCAAGAAATGCAAGATTCTTTTCTCGAGTACTCCTACTCGGTCATCTATGCGCGAGCACTTCCTGACGCCCGTGATGGCCTGAAGCCGGTTCACCGACGAATCATCTTTCAGATGGGCGAGATGGGTCTCAGGCCAGATCGCGGTCACGTTAAATCTGCTCGCGTTGTCGGCGAGGTTATGGGCAAACTCCACCCGCACGGTGACAGCGCAATCTACGACGCCCTGGTGCGTATGGCGCAACCATTTTCGCTTCGCGTTCCGATGATTGATGGGCACGGAAACTTTGGAAGCCTAGATGACGGGCCCGCTGCTGCCAGATATACAGAAGCCAGGTTGTCTACCGCATCACTACTTATGAACGAAGGCCTCGACGAGGACGTTGTTGACTTCAAACCCAACTACGATGCACAACTCACCGAACCCGACGTGTTGCCTGCCGCTTTCCCAAACCTCTTGGTCAACGGTGCCTCGGGCATCGCTGTTGGTATGGCAACTAACATGCCGCCCCACAATTTGCGCGAGGTTATTGCTGGCGCGCGGTTCTTGCTTGAAACTCCGCAGGCAACCACTGAAGACCTGATGCAGTATGTTCCTGGCCCTGATCTTCCGAATGGTGGAATCATCATGGGTCTCGAAGGCGTAAAAGATGCCTACGAGACTGGACGTGGCGTTTTCAAAACCCGTGCCCGAGTTTCGATTGAGAGTGTTTCCCCTCGAAAAATGGGCATCGTGGTCACCGAGCTGCCTTATCTAGTCGGCCCGGAAAAGGTAATCGAGAAGATCAAGGATGGCGTTAACGCCAAGAAACTGCAGGGCATTGCAGATGTGACTGATCTAACCGACAGAACTAATGGCCTAAAGCTCGTTATCGAGTTGAAAACCGGATTTGACCCCCAAGTTGTTCTCGATCTTCTCTACCGATTCACCCCGATGGAAGACTCCTTCGGTATCAACAACGTTGCTTTGGTTGACGGCAGGCCACAAACCTTGGGGCTGCGGGACATGTTGGGCGTTTATTTAGCGCACCGCATAACCGTAACCAGACGCAGAACCAAGAATCGCCTAGGTAAGAGACAAGCCCGTCTGCACCTGCTCGAAGGCCTCCTTGTTGCAATTGACTCCATCGATGAGGTCATTGCGATTATTAGGAACAGCGACGAAGTTGATGAAGCCCGGCAGGCACTTCGCAGCCGATTTGCTCTGTCGGAAATCCAAGCTGAGTACATTCTCGAACTACGCCTTCGTCGCTTGACTAAGTTTTCCAAGATTGAACTCGAAACCGAGCGGGCGAATCTGTTAGAAGAAATTGCTCGTCTGGAATCGATTCTGGCTTCAGACCAGAACCTCCGAGCTGTGGTTTCTGCAGAGTTAGCTGAGATCGCCGATAAGTACGGTGATGAGCGTCGAACTACTTTGATCAGCGATGTAACCGAAGTCAAGCCAATTTCACTGGCTAAAGCTGCGTCCGTGAGCGCCGAGTTGGCCGACGCGCCTTGCACGATTGTGGTCAGTTCCTCCGGTCGTGTTGCTCGCGTCGAAGGACACGAGGTTTTGCTACCGAGCGGTAAGCGCCAGAGCCACGATGCCATCCGAACCCTGATTAGTACATCAACGCGCTCTGACATCGGATTCCTAACCAGTGATGGTCTGGTACATCGAATTCACGTTGGTGACGTACCTAACATTTCAGACGCAAGTTTGATGGGAAGTGCAGTTCAAGCTGATAACTTCCTTGGCCTAACCAAGGGCGTTCGATTCGTATCAGTGTTTGGTCTTGAAGATGGCGTCTCCATCGCGCTAGGCACCAAGCAGGGAGTGGTAAAGCGCGTTCTCTCGCATTACCCCGCCAAGGACGAGTTTGAAATGATCTCTCTAAAACCAGGCGATGAAGTTATCGGTGCCGCGGTGTGTTCGGACGGCGCAACCCTTGTTTTTGTGGCCAGCGATGCCCAACTGCTGCATTTCAGTGCTTCCGTGGTTAGGCCTCAAGGGCGTCCGGCCGGCGGAATGGCCGGTATCAACCTTTCGCCAGATGCCACTGTGATTAATTTTGAGGTTATCGACGACGTTGAAAATGCTTCAGTAATTACTGCTGCGAATAGCTCTCTGGCCATACCGGGCACTGATGCTGGAAGCATAAAAATGTCTTCGTTTAGCGAGTTCCCTGGAAAGGGTCGAGCCACCGGTGGCGTGCGGGCGCAGCGATTCATCCGTGGTGAGGATCAGCTTTACTTCGCTGCGGTGGTCTCGGGCGAACCAAAGGCGCTAACTCCTGACGGAAAACCTCTTGCACTGAATTTGGATCTTGCCAAGCGTGACGCTTCGGGAAGCCCGCTTCCGGCAGTTGTTGGTTCCCTGGGAATCTAGAGCAAAGGCTCTAATCTAGGCGTCGATTCTTTCTCGTTCGAAGCCATCGGCTGAGTCGATGATGAAATCACGTCTAGGGGCAACATCGTTACCCATGAGGAGCTCAAACATGGCCTCCGCCGCGGCAGCGTCTTCAACGCGAACACGCCTCAAGGTGCGTCTAGAGCGATCCATCGTGGTTTCGGCCAGCTGGTCCGCATCCATCTCGCCAAGTCCCTTGTAGCGCTGGATAGGCTCCTTGTACTTTTTTCCAGCCTTGGCTAATTTACTGAGCAGTTCCTCAAGTTCAGCTTGTGAATAGGTGTAAATAACCTCGTTGGCCTTTGAACCTGCGTTGATTACCTCCACTCGGTGCAGCGGCGGAACGGCAGCAAACACGCGCCCAACCTCAACCAGAGGCCTCATGTAGCGGAAAAACAATGTGAGTAGCAGGGTTCGAATGTGAGCACCATCCACATCGGCATCGCTCATTAGGATTACCTTGCCGTAACGTGCCACATCTAAGTCAAAGCTTCGCCCAGAGCCTGCCCCGAGCACTTGGATGATCGACGCGCATTCGGTGTTAGACAACATGTCAGAAACCGAGGCCTTCTGGACGTTGAGAATTTTTCCTCGAATTGGAAGTAGAGCTTGGAACTCGCTGTCACGAGCTAGCTTTGCGGTTCCGAGAGCTGAGTCACCCTCAACAATAAATAGTTCTGAACCGGCAGTCTCTTGAGTCCTGCAATCCACCAACTTGGTTGGAAGGGAACTACTCTCCAGTGCGTTCTTCCTCCGCTGCGTCTCCTTGTGTGTGCGAGCTGAAATACGGGACTTCATCTCGGCAACTACCTTTTCGAGCAAAAGGGCCGCTTGCGACTTGTCGTCACGCTTAGGGCTGTTGAATTTTTCAAGCAAAGCCTTAGAGACAACATTCGCAACAATGTTCTTGACGGCAGGGGTGCCCAGAATCTCCTTGGTTTGACCCTCAAACTGAGGTTCAGCAAGGCGGACCGTGACCACTGCAGTTAGACCGGCAAGTGCGTCTTCCTTTTCAACTTTGTCGTTGCCAGCCTTCAATTTTCTTGCGTTGGCTTCAACCTGAGAACGCAGAACTTTAAGCACAGACTGTTCAAAACCGGCGATGTGCGTGCCGCCCTTAGGCGTCGCGATTATGTTGACGAAGCTCTTTACCTCGGTGTCGTACCCCGTCCCCCATCGGACGGCTATGTCTACGTCACACTTTCTGGAGACTTCGCGAGAAACCATGTTTCCAGACTCATCAAGCACCGGCACAGTTTCGTTGAAATCTCCCGAACCAGATAGCTTCCAGGTCGCGGTTAGAGCTGCGTCCTTGGCTAAATACTCAACGAATTCGGCAATTCCACCGTCGTACTTGAAATCGTGCTTTGCAATCTCCTGCCCTCGGCGGTCCTCAATGCCAATGGCAAGCCCTGGCACCAAAAAGGCGGTTTGCCGGGCACGACTGAAAAGTTCTTCGGACGCAAACACTGCGTCCTTGATAAAGATCTGGGGGTCCGCCCAGTAGCGCACGCGCGTACCAGAGACACCCTTTGCTACTTTGCCAACCTCGCGCAAAACCGAAGCATCCTCAAATGGCTTGAATGGGTTTGACGGTGAAATACCGGTGGCGTCATCAAATACTCCCGGCTCACCGCGACGGAAGGACATTGCGTAAGTCTTGCCGTCTCGATCAACCTGTACATCGAGACGCTGGGACAAGGCATTAACTACCGAGGCGCCAACACCATGAAGTCCACCCGACGCGGCATAGCTACCAGATCCGAACTTTCCGCCTGCGTGGAGCTTGGTAAAGACCACTTCAACACCCGAGAGCCCGGTTTTAGGCTCAATGTCGACAGGTATACCTCTAGCACGGTCAGAAACCTCTACAGAGGTGTCGGCGTGAAGAACAATGTCAATTTGGTTACCATGCCCAGCCAGTGCCTCATCTACAGAGTTGTCGATAATCTCCCAAAGGCAGTGCATGAGGCCGCGGCTATCGGTCGAACCGATATACATTCCAGGACGCTTGCGAACGGCATCCAAACCTTCTAGAACCGATAGGTGGCGGGCTGAATAGTCTGAATTAGGCACTAGTCGATGTTAACTCTTGCCAGACTCAGACTCGGGCACAGACACGAACCACAATGGACTTCGCAGTTAGCGAACTTAGGCCATCGATGCGCCAGTTTGGGGCAGGTTTGTGGTCCAATTGAGAGAGGAAAGGTGCATTATGCAAACTGAAGCAACGACTGAAACTGGCGAGACCACCGAGAGCTACCAACTAACTGCGTTGGACCGCTGCGATGAGTGCGGCGCACAGGCTTATATTCGCGTCGAATTAGCCTCGGGTGACCTTTTGTTTTGCTCGCACCACGGAAACGAAAAGAAGCCAGCACTTGAGCCTGTGGCTGTTGCTTGGCACGACGAGAGCAAAAAACTACTCGCTCGCTAGTTCGGATTCCAGCTTCCATATTTCTGAGACGTAGCCATCGATTGCGGTGGCTACGTTTCTATTTAAGCGGCCTGGCAGAGCAGAACCACGTCGCTCGAAAATCATTTCGAGAATCAGTGAAAGCAACTTCGGATTCTTAGCCAAGACCGGGCCATGAAGCTTTGTGCCAATAACGTTTCCCTGGCGAGAGATAACGGGCAGATCGTTGTCACTATTCACGTAGCCGAGAACCTCAAAACCATCGAACGGTTCGACCCAAAACTTGGACACTCGTTCGGTAGCAACAAACCTGGTCTGAATGTGCCCAAGAAGCTGTCCATGTGTGTCGCTGCCCAGGTGCAGAACCTCGAAACCGGAGTTAACGGCTAGAGTAGGCACCCCTGACTTCAATACCTCAACCAACTCGGCACCACGGTGGGATCCAATCAGATTGATCTCACTCCAGGCGGCCTTGGATCCATGGCCGACCAACAAGAAGTCCAAATCCTTGGGAATTGCATCGGTCAACGTCACAGAAACAACTTCGCAGGAAACACCTCTCCAAGCCAATTCCTTGGCCAGTACCAGGCTGTTGGCAGCATCACCATTCAGGTCTAGGTGGCCAGGATACAAAACACCGATTCGAATCATCGAGATACTGCCTCCGGGTCGGTAAAACCAAGCATTCGTCGAGTTCGACGCATGGCGTCGGCAGAGAAAATTACTGTACGGCGAGAGTGTGTCGGTGCGGGAAGTGCAAAGAAGGTATCCAGGGCAACCTGCAAATCATCAGTCACGAATCCCACAGGGATCTCCGAATACGCTAATCGAAGAGCCATTTCGTATGCGTTGTAACCAGAGACCACATCGGCATGTGACAGTACATCCATGTTCACGGTCCATAGCCAAGACGGGTCATGGACATCTCGGCCGATCATCACCATGATTCGCTCTGGGTTGGTGGTTAGGTTATCAAGGTTGAGTTGGAAACTCATCGGGTTCTGAACCAGGATGAACTCAACTTCTTCACCGTTGACCACCGCGATCTCACCACGCGCAAAGACCGGCGGCATAGTGTTGATGGTATTTGAGGCCAATTCAAGGTCGAAATCTGCTCCGAGGTATGCCTCTGCGCTCTGTAAGGCTGCAATTGCATCAAGGGCAAAGTGCAAGCCACGATTCGGTAGCTCGACCTCAGTGACCGCCCCACTCAAAATTACACTCGCACGAAGACTGTCAACGCGCATAACCTCGGCGCTTGGAATTGGTCTTGGTATTTCTGCTTCATAAGTAGGTGCTGTACCCAGCCCGTGTTTTGCCTCCGCCAAGAGTGAGCCTGTGATACCAAACCATTTAGTGCCTGGATGCTGAACATCTCGGTTAATGATGAGAGTGTTTTGGTCGTCAGCGTTGAGTAGGACTGTGTCATTTGCACGTCGCGCAACTTGGGCCAACTTGTCGCGAACCACGGCTGGGTCGACAAATCGATCGAGTTGATCCTCGAGGACATTAAGAATCGTTACCTGTTTCGGTCGAATTAGGCGAGTGATCTCCTCGGCATGACCCTCATCCATTTCGAGAATCGCAACGTCACCCTTTATGCGACCAAAGATATCTGATTGCTCGATGATCGACGAAAAAAACCCTTGCGCGATGTTGGCTGTGGACGGATTCGTAAACACAGTCTTGCCATGAGCACGAGCGATTCCCACGAGCATCTTTGTAGTCGTGGATTTACCCGCAGACCCCGTGACCACAATGAGTCCATCCGAGAACTTCGAAAGAGTTGCTGCCAAAAGGCCCGGCGCAACCTTACTCACGACCAGACCGGGAAGAGCCGAACCGCCGCCTGGACGAACCAGTCGCACAAGGACACGAACAAACCGCCCTAGGAGAATGGCCGGCAAAAAACGCATGCTTAGTTTTCTAGGTAGTCGCGAAGCATCTGTGAGCGCGATGGGTGGCGCAACTTAGACATTGTCTTCGACTCGATCTGACGAATGCGCTCACGGGTAACCCCGAATTCCTCACCGATCTGATCAAGAGTCTTTTGAACGCCGTCACCAAGACCGAAGCGACTTCTAATCACGCCTGCTTCACGCGGGTGTAGTGAATCAAGAATTCGCTCAAGCTCACGCTGAAGCATTGTGAAACCAACCGCATCTGCTGGCACAACCGCTTCGGTGTCCTCGATAAGGTCACCGAACTCGCTGTCGCCGTCTTCACCCAATGGAGTCGAGAGCGAAATTGGCTCGCGCCCATACTTCTGAACCTCAACGACTTTCTCAGGAGTCATGTCAAGTTCTCTCGCTAGCTCTTCAGGAGTCGGTTCGCGACCGAGGTCCTGAAGCAACTGACGCTGGACTCGAGCAAGCTTGTTGATTACCTCAACCATGTGAACTGGAATTCGGATGGTTCGCGCCTGGTCGGCCATCGCTCGTGTGATCGCTTGGCGAATCCACCAGGTTGCATAGGTCGAAAACTTGTAGCCCTTGGTGTAGTCAAACTTTTCTACCGCACGGATAAGGCCGAGGTTACCCTCTTGGATTAGATCTAGGAACTGCATACCGCGGCCGGTGTAGCGCTTAGCAAGGCTAACCACCAAACGCAGGTTTGCCTCTAGAAGATGGCTCTTAGCTCGCTGACCGTCCTTGACAACCCACTTGAGGTCGCGCTCTTCTTCTCGCGTTAGACCGGTTGCCAAAGCTAATTTCTCTTCGGCAAAAAGGCCAGCTTCGATTCGCTTAGCAAGCTCAACTTCAAGCTCTGCGTTAAGTAGGGCTACCTTTCCAATCTGCTTTAGGTAGTCCTTAACCGGGTCAGCTGTCGCACCGGTGATGGTTGTGGTCTGAACCGGAATGTCATCTTCTTCACGATTCGAAAGAACCAAAGCGCCCTCAGGAACAACGATTTTTTCGGTTTCTTCGTGCTCGTCATCGTGGTGTTCATCATCAACCGCTGCGATGTCGACTGCTGAAGCTGCCTCAGCTACGATCTCTTCGACTGACTCAAGGTCATCGATCTCTTCTTCTTCGGCATCATCGCCGAGACCCTTAGGGGCCTTTGCTGCTTTTGGAGCCTTGGCCTTCGTTGCGGCCTTTGCCTTCGGTGCGGCTTTCTTTGCCTTTGGCTCAGATTCGACAACGGCGTCAAGATCATTAACCTCAACGACTGCTTCAACCTTTGCTTTTGCTGTCGTTTTACCTGCTGCCTTAGGCTTCGCAGGGGCCTTCACGGCAGCCGGCGCCTCGGTAGCTGCCGACACGGCCTTCTTTGGCTTGACTGCAGCAGCTGGCTTTGCTGCCTCGGTTGAAGCCTTTGGTTGGGCCTTGGTCTTAACTGGAGTGCTAATGGTCTCAGGTTCCTTACTGATTGTTGCTGTGTCCCCCGACGACTTTTCATTTGGGTGTAAAAAGCTAGCTAGAAACCCCCGTTTTTTGCCCGGCACAGAATCATTAGATTGCTTAGCCACTTCTACCTCTCGACATCCCCCGCCTCACGAGCGGGATCGCACGCACCGTTTCGGGCATTACTAAGACCCATGTCAAATCCGCAAATGCGACAGACTGGGTCTAAGTGACAATTATGACACGAATCCAGACAAATCCACTAATTTGGACTGCGTTTCAAGTTCGTCGAAGTCTAGAACACCTCTTAGACCCCGGTTATTCCTGCCCTTAGGAGTCGTTGAAGGCTTTTTCTTTCAACTAGATACATCGTTAGACCAATGGCAACGACTACAAATTGAACACTCATAGCCCACCTGAATCCCAAAGCTGTGTAGAGACCTACGTCGAGACCAGCAGAATTTTGAGACTGTTGAACGGCATCCAAAATAAGACCCGCGACAAACATGGCCATGAATGTGGCCAGAAACCCACCGATGTTCACCAGCCCGTTAGTTGCTCCAAGCGAGGACTTTTTGACAAATGTCCGGGTGTAGTCGAAGGCAATCATAGAAAAGGGTGCGCTAGACGAAAGCACGACAACTAGAAGAGCCAGCGTAAGCGACGAAACTCTTTCCGGACCAAAAATGGTGAGCGACCAAGCGAGGACGATGGCTAGCGAAACCACCACAACTGCCCTATCGCGAATCGCAGGGTATTTGGAACACACGGTGCTCACTAATGGGCCAACCATGAAACCCATAATGACGAACGACCCAATGATGAGTGAGGCCAATTCTTTCGATAGTCCCTGACCATTTACTAAAAATGGGTATCCCCAAAGCAAGATAAAAACTGATGTTGCCGACTGGAGTGTGAAGTGCGTCCAAAATGCCATTCGAACCCCCGGATGGCGGCTATTTACAAGGAGCGTACTGAATACACTCTTCAGTGACTTGACCTTGTGGTGATGAACATCGGGCTCACGATCATCCCTTACAACCACCAGGCTCACAACCACCAGCAACAGGGTCACGATACTGAGCGTTGAAAACGCAATCGACCAACCTTGTAGATGGAGTAGAGCCGCAAACGGGATCGCTGATACTGCCTGCCCCAACTGCCCAATGTTGGTAAGCAGCTGCTGGCGACGTGAGGCCTTGGCTCCCGAGTACCAACCATTAATGAGCCGGATCATGGAGATGAAAATGAACGCATCCCCCATGCCTAAGAGCATTCGACCTACCACTGCAGGTGAGATTTCGACACTGACTGCCACCAAAATCTGACCAACGCTCATTAGTACTGAACCAAGAACCAACAGGATGCGTGCCCCGTAGCGATCAAGGAGTAGGCCAACTGGAACCTGCATGGCGGCGTATACCGCCAACTGGGCAACAGCCAGGGTTGACAATTGGGCAGCTGAAACCGCAAACCTTTCGGAAGCCTCAAGCGTTGCCACACCAAGGCTGCTTCGATTAGTCACTGCGAGGAGGTAGGCAAAGGCCCCGGCAGCCATAACCCAGGAACCTCGCGAATTTCTCACTCTGCCATCATGACAGCACTTGAAGTCCTACGCTGACTAGATGAGCAAAAAACTGGCAATCGTCACCGGAGGCACTGCGGGAATCGGCTTAGAAACTGCAATTGCTTTGGCAAAAGCAGGCTTTGACCTTGTCATAACCGGCCGCTCAAAATTCAAGGCCGATTTGGCATTGGAGAGGCTATCCGTAGCTGCGAGCAACGCCAAGGTTGAGTGGGTTGAGCTGGACCTATCTGACCTGGAGTCGGTGCGCTTCTTCAGCCGCTGGCTAGGTATCAGAAAATGGGACCTGCTGGTGAATAACGCTGGAGCAAAGGTTGAACGCCCTTTCAAAACCACGAAGCAGGGATTCGAATGGCACATCGGTGTAAACCACATAGCCCACCTCTTTTTGTCGCAGGTCTTGGTAAATCGCGGAAGAGACGGCGCACGGATTGTATTTGTTTCCTCCATCGTTGCGCGAAGGAGCGCAGGAACGGTTCTGAATGACTACGAGTCGCAGTCCCCCGGTGTTGCCTATCGCGACTCCAAACTCGCGAATCTGGTCACCGCTATCAATCTGGGAAAAGTCTTAGCTGAAAACAACTTAGACATCACAGTGACCATGGCTCACCCGGGTTTTACAAGGGCGTCAGCCTACGGCACAAAGTTGATCAGAGCGGCGGAGATTGTATTGGCCCAACCGGCTTCTAAGGGAGCCAAGCCGGTCATATCAGCGTGCTTCTCCGAAGCCGATGTCTACTGGGGACCAAAGTATTTCCAACTTTGGGGTCCTCCGACTCAGGTGAATCTACCTGAGTCAGTAGTTTCTGCTCTCGACAAGGGTGATATTTGGTCCGACTCTCTCGGAGAGATTCGAAGGTATCTAGCCGCTGAATTAAGACCTGATTAGGTCAATCCTCGTCGGCTGAGTTTTTTCGACGATTTGCCAGGTAGCTCTCAAGTTCTTCGGCGATTTCTTCTGCAGATGGAATGCGCGATTCTGGCTTGACCATCGGTGCTCTAATTGGGCCACTTGATTCAGAGCCGTAACCCGCCTCAAGAGCCGAAATCATCTTGGCCAGATCCTCATTCTTCTCTACCTGTTCGTTGATCTTCCCAAGGACTACATCGCCTAACTCTCGCAAGCTGTCAGTGGGGAAAACTAGACCGGTGGCAGCGGATACTTGCTCGAATGCCTTGACGGCAGCCTGAGGATAATCGGTGTCTGAAAGGTAATGAGGAACAAGCATCACGAGCCCAGCAATAGGTAAGTCAATCGCCGAGAGTTTGAACTCGATCAAATGCAGAACGTTGCCTGGAACCTGGGTTTGAGGCTTCCACTCTGAAACTGAGGCAATGATTTCGGCTCGATTACCTGAGACAGTTACGCCGACAGGTTTGGTGTGTGGAACTGGAAAAGGAATAGCGTTCACCCACGTGAAATCCTTCACCGCAAGATCTTCCACTATTTCCTGAACCGCAAAGGTGAAGTTCTCCCAGCGGAAATCGGGCTCATAGCCATGCAGGTAGAGGAACGGCTGATTTGCTTCGTCATGAACAAGATACAGACCCAGGGTTGCCGGCTCGTAGTCGGCGATGTGATCGCGCTCGAAGTACATAACTGGTCTTCTTGAGCGGTAGTCAAGTAAATCGTCGTTACTAAATCGCAGCACGAGTTCGTGAGAAAGCGAAGAAAAAATGTGATCAGACATCTGGGTTAGAACATGCCCAGCATCAGTGAAGCCACTGAATCCAGCCAACAGACTGAGCCCCGGAGGTATGCTCGCAGGATCTACGGCGTAGGTGTAAAGGTCTTGTTCCTGAGTCATGACGACAATCCTAACTTTCGGCCGATTAACATGGTCATTATGAATAACTTCAAGGTCCAAGTCACCGCCAAAATTCCTACGGCCAAACAGGGTTCGGTGATTGTATGTGGTGTCTCTAAGACTCCTAAAGAGCTGGCCTTGATTTCAGCAGATTTGAACTTGGACGTACTTACCGGGCAAAAGCTTGAACTTTTGGGAGTGAAGGCAAACCTCGAATCGCTCACACTTATACCCGGCCCTTTGGGTTCAGTAATTGGGTTGGTCGGCCTAGATGCTGACCTGGCACCAGAAGACAAACTTCGCCAGCTTGGAGGCGTAATTGCTCGCGGCTGCAAGGGATTTTCGGAAGTAGTAGTTGCACTCCCAGACCTGGATGCGAACGCTGTATTGAATCTCATTGAGGGTTTTTCCCTCGGGTTGTACGAGTACAACTCTTATAAGTCGGATGCGTCTAAGACTGTGGTTAAGAAGCTCACTGTTGTGTCATCAGCCAAGGTAACTGCAGCGGCACTTACTGAAATTGAATTGACCTGCCAAGCCGTCCATGTTGCGCGCGACCTGGTTAACCAGCCGGCCAATGACTTGTACCCAGCATCGTTTGAGGCACATGCCAAAAAATCCGTTAAAGGGCTACCTCTATCCATCGAAACCTGGGATGAGAAGGCCTTGGCTAAGGCTGGCTTTGGAGGAATCGTTGCCGTTGGTGCTGGATCCTCCAGGCCTCCACGCCTCCTAAAAATTACTTACGCACCTAGGGGTGCCAAAAAGCACCTTGCTCTGGTTGGAAAAGGAATCACCTTCGACACTGGCGGCTTGAGTCTGAAACCTGCTGAGTCAATGGTTGGAATGAAGTACGACATGACCGGAGCAGCCACCGTATTGCAGTCGATAATTGCGGTGGCGCAGTTGGGCGTAAAGACCAGAGTGACGGGCTGGATATGCTTAGCCGAAAACATGCCATCGGGTACAGCAACCAGACCAAACGACGTTATAAAGGCTCGTAATGGAAAGACCATTGAGGTTCTCAACACAGATGCAGAAGGACGGCTAGTCCTGGCTGATGGCCTCTCGGCCGCCAGCGAGGAGCATCCTGACCTAATCGTTGACATCGCTACCCTTACCGGAGCAGCCACCATTGCGCTCGGAAATCGTACGGCCGGTTTGATGGGCGATGAGGAAGCTGTTGACCTAGTAAAAGGTGCAGCGTCAGAGACGGCCGAACCCGTTTGGCACATGCCCCTGCCACAGGAACTACGCCCGCTACTGAATTCTGACATCGCTGACATAGCGAATGTGAAGATCGGCAACCGTGCTGGCGGAATGCTTATCGGCGGGCTATTTCTTCGTGAGTTTGTTGGCTTCGAGAAAAGGAATCCGTCCAAACGAATTTCTTGGGCACACCTCGACATTGCCGGACCATCAGACAACTCATCTGGCCCCTACGGCTTCACACCAAAGGGTGCCACCGGAACAATGGTCCGAACCATGGTCGTTTTGATAAAGCGACTGGCCTCAAAGGTTTAGTCGCGAAACATAGTAAAGTTTGAGGGTATTCGCGAGATGGAGATATAAGTGGCCGACCACAACTTTGACGTTGTAATCCTTGGTGGAGGAAGTGGTGGCTATGCAGCCGCCCTACGATCAGCACAATTGGGTAAAACCGTTGCTCTGGTAGAGAAAGACAAACTAGGCGGAACTTGCCTTCACCGTGGTTGTATCCCAACCAAAGCACTGCTTCACTCTGCGGAAATTGCCGACAATGTTAAAGAAGCAGCTCACTTCGGTGTTCAGGCTACCTTCGGCTCAATTGACATGCCAGCCGTCAACAACTACCGAAACTCAATTGTTGACCGCCTCTTCAAAGGTCTAACCGGCTTGGTCGGATCAAAGAACATCACCGTTGTCTCAGGAGAAGGCCGCCTAGTAGGCCCTAAGACTATTCAGGTCAACGGCGATAACTACACCGGCGAGAACATTGTTCTCGCGTCAGGCTCATACAGTCGAACACTTCCAGGCCTAGAAATCGGCGGCCGTGTAATCACTTCAGAGCACGCGCTCCAGTTGAACTTTGTCCCAAACAAGGTCGTCGTTCTCGGCGGCGGCGTCATCGGTGTTGAATTCGCTTCTATCTGGAAGTCTTTCGGAGCCGAAGTCACAATCATTGAGGGCCTACCTTCACTGGTACCTAATGAAGACGCATCAGTTAGCAAGGCCTTGGAGCGCGCATTCCGCAAGCGCGGCATTGACTTTAAGACTGGTGTTCGATTCTCTGGCGTTGACCAGAACGAGCACGGCGTGATCGTTCGCTTGGAGTCTGGCGAAGCGATTGAGGCAGAACTACTGCTTGTTGCTGTCGGGCGTGGCCCAAACACTGCTGGTCTCGGCTATGAAGAGCAGGGCGTGCACATGGACAGAGGATATGTCCTCACCAACGAGCGCCTTCAGACCAACCTTCCAGGCGTTTACGCAGCAGGCGACATTGTTCCGGGCCTTCAGCTGGCTCACCGAGGATTCCAGCAGGGTATTTTCATCGCAGAAGAGATTGCTGGGCTCAAGCCAGCAGTCATCGATGAAAACGGAATTCCAAAGGTCACCTACTGTGAGCCTGAGATTGCCTCTGTCGGTTTGAGTGAGGCAAAGGCGGCCGAAACTTACGGTGCCGAAAACATCTCTACTTACGAGTACAACCTCGGTGGCAACGGCAAGAGCCAGATTCTTGGCACCGCCGGCTTCATCAAGCTAGTTCGTCGCAACAACGGTCCGATTATCGGCGTTCACATGATTGGATCACGTGTCGGCGAGCAGATCGGCGAAGCACAACTTATTGTGAACTGGGAGGCTTATCCTGAGGATGTCGCAACCCTGGTACACGCCCACCCAACCATGAATGAAGCAATCGGAGAGGCTCACCTAGCCATCGCCGGCAAGCCACTTCACGCCCACGCATAAAGAATATTTCCCACAAGGAGCAGCATTAAATGAGTGAATCAGTAGTACTTCCAGCGCTGGGTGAAAGCGTGACCGAGGGAACTGTTACCCGTTGGCTAAAGAAGGTCGGTGACAGCGTTGCCGTAGACGAACCTCTAGTAGAGGTTTCCACCGACAAGGTTGATACCGAGATTCCTTCGCCAGTCGCCGGTGTTATTGAGCAGATTTTGGTTCAAGAAGACGAAACCGTTCAGGTTGGCGCGGTCCTAGTAGTAATTGGAGACGGTTCAGGTTCTGCCGCTGCTCCAGTTGCAGACTCGCCAGCGGCAGCTCCGGTTGCAGCTGAGCCAGTTGTGGCCCCTGTTGTTGCAGCGCCTGTTGCTCCACCGGTTGCAGCAGTTGTTGCTGCTCCAGTTGCACCAGTTGTTCCTCCAGTTGTTGCAGCTCCTGTGGTTGCTCCAGTGGCACCAGTTGCTCCGGCTCCAGCTGTGACCACTCCATCAGTTACTTCAGATGCTGGCTACGTGACACCACTGGTGCGCAAGCTGGCTAATGAGACCGGCATTGACTTGACCCAAATCGCTGGCACTGGCGTTGGTGGTCGTATCCGTAAGGATGACGTTCTCGCCGCTCAGTCAGCGCCTACACAGGCTGTTCAAGCTGCTCCGTCTGCGCCAATTCACACCCCTGCCGAGGCGTCACCGCTTCGTGGAACCACTGCTCCGATGTCTCGCCTACGCAAGGTACTTGCCGAACGAGCAGTTGCGTCTATGGTCTCTACGGCACAGCTGACCACGGTTGTTGAGGTGGATGTCACCAAGATCGCTTTGCTCCGACAGCGTGTACAGGCCGACTTCGTTGCCAAATCTGGTGGCAAATTGAACTTCATGCCATTCTTTGCTCTTGCCGCGGCCGAGGCCCTTCGCGTTCACCCGAAGCTAAACGCAACAATCGATGGCGACAACATTGTTTACCACGGTACCGAGAACATCTCATTTGCGGTTGACACTGAAAAGGGACTGCTCACCCCGGTTATCCGTGATGCAGCAAGCCTGAACATCATGCAGACCGCCCAGCAGATCGCCGATCTAGCCGGCCGTACACGTGCCAACCAGCTGAAGCCTGATGAACTCGGCGGCGGAACATTCACACTGACCAACACCGGTTCACGAGGAGCACTCTTCGACACTCCAGTTGTTTTCCTTCCTCAGGTCGCGATTCTCGGAACCGGCGTCGTCACCAAGCGCCCTGTAGTTGTAACCGATTCAAACGGTCAGGACGCCATCGCAATTCGCAGCATGGTTTACCTGGCGTTGTCTTATGACCACCGCTTGGTCGATGGCGCTGACGCCAGCCGTTTCTTGGTTGATGTCAAGACACGCCTAGAAGAAGCAAACTTTGAGAGCTTGCTAGGCCTGTAGCGGTCAGTTTGGTTCTCAGGATTGCCCGGTAGATCTGCTACCGGGCAATCTTTTTTAACTGCCAGGTAGAGCCACTCTTTACTAGCGTTGCCTTCAAAATTCTGGGGCCCTCCGCACAGTCAACCTCGACCACAAGCAGGCGTAAACCGCCGAGATCTACTCGGCTAACTTCTCTGAATCCAGAGCCCTCCCTCAGGAGTGACCCAACGGACTTTAAATCATCACTGGCGGCTTCGCAAAGCCCCAGCGGGGGCTTTTCCGCAGACTTGGAATGGGCACTTACAACCGGCATCGGATGCATTTGTTGCCCGCTCTCGATTTCCCAAGGAAATGCCGCGATTACCAAGAGTGCTGAAACCAGCGCTATGGGCAGTGCCAGAAACAAGCGCCAGCCACGCAAGTACCTACTGGGTGACACAGTGCGGACCTCACCTGGTTCGCTCGACATGAGCCAAATGCGGCCGGACCGACATCGCAGTATGTCAACAAGGTTTTCATCCTGGTACAAATAAACAGCCCAAGGAGTAAGCACCGAGCGGCGTAACATTACTCCCCCATTTGGACCGGTGTACTTGAAACCCCGTGAGTATCGGCGCAAGGATTTCTTGGGAATACCCCGGATGTTTGGCTTAGGTGAGAGGTGGACCATGCACTCATCATGCTCGCGGTCTCATCCCGTCTGGGCGCATGAAGCAAAACTGTTGAGAATTAGGGAACATACTCGGCGGGGGGCGAGTTTAGACTTAACAAATGCCTGACTTTCTCACCGCCGGACTTAGCCCTGATTTGGTCGGCTATGAAGAGGGATGGCAACTGCAGCGTGAGATCCACAGCAAGGTTGTTGCCCATGAAATCCCAGACACAGTAATCCTGCTTGAACATTCATCGGTATTTACCGCTGGTAAGCGCACAGAAGACTCGGAGCGCCCAGTTGATGGCACCCCTGTAATAGATGTTGACCGCGGTGGAAAAATCACTTGGCACGGTCCGGGTCAGCTGGTTGGCTATCCGATTATGAAACTCCCAAGACCTATTGATGTTGTCGGCTATGTCCGATGGCTCGAAGATGTTCTTATAAAAACCTGCGCCGAGTTTGGCCTGATCACAGAGCGAGTCGAGGGGCGAAGTGGGGTGTGGGCACCTCTGAATGGAAGCCATGTCAAAGTGGCTGCAATAGGCATTCGCGTAGCGGAGCACACCACAATGCACGGGTTTGCTCTCAACTGCAATAATTCACTCGATCCCTATGAAACAATCATTGCTTGTGGCATCAGAGACGCTAAAACCAGCACACTCACCGAACTTTTAGGGCGAGAGATCACCCCCGCTATGGCGGCCGAAGTTGTAAAAAAACACCTCAAAGAGATTGGCAAGGTCGAACTGTGACCGAACAAAAACCCGAGCGCAAGCTACTGAGAATCGAAGCTCGCAACAGCTCAGTACCAATCGAAAAGAAGCCGGAATGGATCAAGACCACGGCGCATATGGGACCTGAGTATCAAGCCCTACAGAAGCTGGTAAAAGGCGAGAACCTTCACACCGTCTGCCAAGAGGCAGGATGCCCAAACATCTTCGAGTGTTGGGAAGACCGCGAGGCAACATTTCTGATCGGTGGGTCTCAGTGCACCAGACGCTGCGATTTCTGCCAGATCGACACTGGTAAGCCAGACGCTTTTGACGCAGATGAACCGCGGCGCGTGGGCGATTCGGTTCGACAGATGGAACTTCGATACGCAACCGTCACTGGAGTTGCCAGAGACGATCTTGAGGATGAAGGTGCTTGGTTGTATGCCGAAACCATCCGCCAAATCCACCAGCAATCGCCGGGTACGGGTGTTGAAATTCTGGTTCCTGACTTCTCGGGGAATCCGGAACTTCTTGGAAAAGTGTTTGACGCGCGCCCAGAGGTTTTTGCTCACAATGTCGAGACGGTTCCACGAATCTTCAAAGAGATTCGACCTGCTTTCCGTTATGAGCGCTCACTTGATGTACTTACGCAGGCTAGAGACTATGGTCTCGTGACCAAATCCAACCTCATTCTTGGCATGGGAGAAACCCGCGAAGAGATTTCGCAGGCCATGCAGGACCTGTTTGACGCCGGAACTGACATCCTCACCATTACCCAGTACCTGCGACCAACACCTAAGCACCACCCAGTCAGCCGATGGGTAAAGCCAATTGAGTTTGCAGAAATGGCCGAAGAAGCCGAGGAAATCGGATTCCTTGGGGTTCTATCGGGGCCACTGGTCCGCAGTTCCTATCGCGCCGGACGACTCTGGGCTCAAACGATGCAGAAGAAGGGCTTTGAAATCCCCGCCCATCTCAGTCATCTAGCCGAGGCTGCTGCGAAAAGCGGTTTTGGACAAGCAGTTCACTAGAAACTTCGCGATAAGGTTATTCAATGGCTAAAAAAGACACCAAAACTCAAAAAGCACCTGGTCAAATGCGTCAGCTTTGGCGCGTCTATGTAATGACCGCCAAGGGCGACAAGACTTCCGTACTATGGGCGTCCCTTGGGTTTGTGCTCACCGTTTTGGCAGCCATCACATTTAGCGCCGTGACTGCTCCGGGCAACGTGACTAACCTGGTTCTATTCAGCATTACCGGAGTTCTCTCGGGCATTTTGGTCGCGATGATTGTCATGTCTCGCAAGGCCGAGCGCGTGGCGTACATGCAAATCGAAGGTCAACAGGGCGCAGTTGGCGCAGTTGTGGCCAATGGACTGCGCCGTAACTGGCGCGGTAGCGAGATGCCGGTTGCAATCAACGGCAAGACGCGCGATGCCGTCTACCGCACCATCGGTCCGGGCGGAATCGTCTTGATTGGCGAGGGTCCAAAGTCACGCGTGCAGCCTTTGCTCGAAGATGAGCGCAAGAAGGTTTCACGAATCGCTCCGGGTGCGCCGATTCAGACCATTATTGTCGGCACCGATGAGAATTCAGTGCGAATTTACGACTTGAAGAAGTCCCTATACAAACTTAAGAAAGTTCTGAACCGGTCTGAGGTTTCAGTGGTCGACAAGCGTCTGGCTTCACTTGGTATGAACATTCCAATTCCAAAGGGAATGGATCCTGCAAAAATCCGCGCATCACGCAAGTAATCGCAGCTTCTAGCGGAGTGTTTTTAGCGCAGTACTAACGCTGTTCCCGCCAATTTGTCGTGTAGACCGCGATTATCGTTGTCCCAAACAATTGCCGGGATGATCAGCAAGATCATCGAAACACGCAAAAATGCAGCTCTGAATCCGACGTATGGATGCCCCAGTCTAAGAACACGCATTCGACAAACCATGTGACCGAAGCTCGCACCGAGCGTGGCAACCATTAGCCATTGCATCAACCCAAAGGCAACCAGGGTGGCTAGGTTATCGCCGGCGAACAACCCGGCAGAGATTAGCAGCGAAATCCCCCAGTCAATACAAAGCCCAAAAACTCTCCTTGGAACCTTTGCGAGGGATCCGGTGCCCTGTTCTGGGAGGCCTAGCCGCTTTCCGGCCCACAGTTTTTCTGTCATCACACGTCGAGCCTACTCAAAAGTTTTACATGGCTGAAACATTCGCTGGTTAGCGAGCACGGCGCGAAAAGATAGACTTTTCTTGATGGCGTAATGATGTGCCAGAGTTTCCACCATCCACCATTTGAAGGGATTCCCCCTATGTTCAAGACTGCCTCAGAGGTTGTTAAGTACATCAAGGACAACGACGTAAAGTTCCTTGACGTTCGATTCACCGACCTACCTGGTGTTCAGCAGCACTTCAACCTTCCAGCAGCGATGATCGATGAGCAGTTCTTCATCGATGGTCAGTTGTTCGACGGTTCATCGATCCGCGGCTTTGCCTCAATCAATGAGTCAGACATGCAGCTCATCCCAGACGTCGGCACCGCATACATCGATGCATTCCGTGCTCAGAAGACTCTGGTTATGATCTTCGACGTTTACAACCCACGTAACGGTGAAATCTACGGTCGCGACCCACGCCAGACTGCCAAGAAGGCTCAGGCTTACCTTGCAACCACCGGCATCGCAGACACCGCATTCTTTGCTCCAGAAGCTGAATTCTTCATCTTTGATGACGTTCGCTACGAGTACAAGCAGAACGGCTCAATGCACTTTGTTGACTCAGATGAAGCTGCTTGGAACTCAGGTCGCGAAGAGGCCGGCGGTAACCTAGCTAACAAGACCCCTTACAAGGGTGGATACTTCCCAGTTACCCCAACCGACAAGCACGCTGACATGCGCGATGACATTGTTTCAGAGCTTCTTGCAGTAGGACTAGAGGTAGAGCGCAGCCACCACGAGGTTGGTACTGCAGGCCAGGGTGAGATCAACTACAAGTTCGACACCCTACTTTCATCTGCAGATGACATCCTGAAGTTCAAGTACATCGTCAAGAACGTAGCTGAGCGTTGGGGCAAGACTGCCACCTTCATGCCGAAGCCACTATTCGGCGACAACGGCTCAGGTATGCACGTTCACATGTCTCTTTGGAAAGATGGCAAGCCATTGTTCTACGACGAGTCAGGCTACGGCGGTCTTTCAGACCTAGCACGCTGGTACATCGGTGGTATTTTGAAGCACGCTCCATCACTGCTTGCATTCACCAACCCAACCGTAAACAGCTACCACCGCCTAGTTCCAGGTTTCGAAGCGCCAGTAAACCTTGTTTACTCAGCTGGTAACCGTTCAGCTGCCATCCGCATCCCGATGACCGGAACAAACCCTAAGGCAAAGCGCATTGAGTTCCGCGCTCCTGATGCATCGTCTAACCCATACCTAGCGTTCGCAGCAATGCTTATGGCTGGTCTTGACGGTATCAAGAACCGCATCGAGCCACACGAGCCTGTTGACAAGGACCTTTACGAGCTACCGGCAGAGGAAGCAGCACTTATTCCTCAGGTTCCTGGAAACCTTGAAGATGTTCTTAAGGCACTTGAGGCAGACCACGACTACCTACTAGAGGGCGGCGTGTTCACCAAGGACCTAATCGAGAACTGGATCAACTACAAGCGCGAGCACGAAATCAAGCCTCTTGCTCTTCGTCCTCACCCATACGAGTTCGAGCTGTACTTCGGTTGCTAATCAACTAAAAAAGGACCCTGCCGAAAGGCGGGGTCCTTTTTTTATACCGAATTCAAGAGTGAATCCTATTCGGGCTTGGCGTCCGGTTCGAATCCGTAAAAGATGCGCTCAAACACTGCGCGAGAGCGCCGAGTGAACGCCAAATAATCCTCCTGAAGCTGGCCCGCTCCCCCTCGCGGATATTCCAGAATTCGAGCCATACCCTCGAGTTGACGACGATCAGTCGGAAGTACATCCGTGCGCTTATTGGCCCACAAGATTGAAGCAGAGCGAACCCGAGACGCAAGTGTCCAAGCCTCAGCCAACACGCGTGCGTCATGCTCCGCAATTAGCCCTTCACGTGCGCACGCTTCAAGCGCCTGCAGAGTTTTTGGTGTGCGAATTGAGGGGTGTTCATTTCCGTACTGAAGTTGAAGAAGCTGCACGAGCCACTCGACGTCACTCAATGAACCTCGGCCTAGTTTCAAGTGGCGGCGAGGGTCAGCGCCTAGCGGAAGTCGTTCAGTCTCAACCCGGGCCTTGATTCTGCGAATCTCTACTATGGCGCTTTCCGTCAGCTCGGTTGGGTATCGGTACTGATTGATGAGCGTCAGAAATTGCGATTGCAACTCGGGGGACCCGGCTATCGGGCGTGCTCGCAGGAGGGCCTGAGCCTCCCAAGTGTTAGCCCATCGGGCATAGTAGGCAGCATAGGAATCAAGCGACCGAGCAACCGGACCGTTTTTACCTTCAGGTCGCAGATCAAGATCCAACTCAAATTCAAGAAGTGGGTCAGAACTTAGCCGCTTAATTTCACTTATAACTCTCTCGGCCACTTTTTGCGCGAGAGCGGGATCGGCGCCATCAGCTACCCGGTAGACGAACATGACGTCCGCATCCGAACCAAAGCCAAGCTCTTCGCCGCCGAAGCGACCCATTGCAATAATGCCGAGATCTACGTGCTCGCTGACTGATCCTGGTGCTAGATCGAGGTCTTTGAATTCAACTGCGATGCTCAACACCGCCCGCAGATAGGCCTCAAAAAGGCCGCTAAGGCTGTTTGACACCTGCGTTATGTCGATGTCTCCAAGGACAGCCCCAAGCGCTATACGAAGGGTTTCACGCCTCCGAATACTCCGGACACCGTTGATCGCCTTCTCTGAAGAATCGTGGCGCCCGATAACCGCTTCGAATTCACTTGTGATCTCGGAAGTAGGCAACGGAATCAGGTCTTCTGGCTTCTCGAACCACGCCGCAGCCTCGGGGATACGCTCAAAAAGGCTTGTGGCCAGCTTGCTGTTAGCAAGAACCTGAGTCATTCGCTGAGCCGCATAAGTGCTGTCTCGTAGCATGCGCAGGTACCAGTGGGACTCCCCTAGGTCCTCACTCAGACGACGGAAGGAAAGCAGCGCAGAATCTGGGTCAGAACCCTCTGAGAACCATTGCAGCAGGACAGGCAGCAACTGCTTTTGAATCGCAGCCCTCCTCGACAACCCTGAAGTCAACGCGGCGATGTGGACAAGCGCTCCCTTTGGGTCCTGAAAACCGATGGCGTGCAGTCGGTCCTCGGCCTGGGTGTCAGTGAGGGAAAGACTTTCACCATCTAGACGAGA
Source organism: Rhodoluna limnophila (assembly GCF_005845365.1). GTDB lineage: Bacteria > Actinomycetota > Actinomycetes > Actinomycetales > Microbacteriaceae > Rhodoluna > Rhodoluna limnophila. Next base: position 724,719 of record NZ_CP040509.1, read on the forward strand.
TACGGCGCTCAGCAGTGGCCGGTAAAAAATCTTTTGATGAAGAGCCCTAACTTCCAGCTTGACCGAGTCCCAAGCCGACAAAAGCTCCTCGACTGTCCACTTTGGATTCACAGCGCGAGCCAATGCGCGACGGCGGGTATCACTCGCGGGCATCAGATGGGTACGACGCATGTCCGAAAGTTGAATCCGGTGCTCAAGAAGGCGCAAGAATCGGTAACTCTCTGCAAAAGCCGCTGCCTCTGAACGGCCGACATACCCTGCAGTGGCGAGGGCGTTTATAGCCGAAATCGTATCTCTGTGCCTGACCGATGGGTCGGTACGTCCATGCACAAGCTGCAGCAGCTGCACAGTGAATTCAACGTCTCTAAGGCCGCCAGGGCCGAGCTTAATTTGAGCGTCCACTTCACTTGCCGGAATGTAATCGGTGACACGCTCACGCATCTTTTGCACCGACTCAACGAAATTCTCACGTGATGCAGAGGACCAAACCTTTGGCGCGAGAGCGTTGACATAGGCTTCGCCAAGTTCCAAAGATCCTGCAAGCGGCCTAGCTTTTAGGAGCGCTTGGAACTCCCAACTTTGGGCCCAGCGCTCGTAGTAAGCCAGGTGTGATTCGAGAGTGCGAACCAGTGCCCCTGATTTACCCTCTGGTCGCAGATTTGGGTCTACCTGCCACAACATAGGTTCAGCAGCCGTCGCGTCAATAGCTCGCATCATTCGGGTGGCAAGCTTGGTGGCGATTTCAACTGCACGCTCATTAGCAAGTTCGGCGCTTTTGCTGCCAGCAACATAAATTACGTCAACATCGCTGATGTAATTCAGCTCACGGGCACCGCACTTACCCATAGCAATAACAGAAAATTCCGTGTTTTGAATCTCCTCGGCAGTAAATACTCCATGGTCGGTAGTGCTCGACAGTTCAACCCGAGCAATTTCGATTGCTACTTCCAAAGCCGCTCCGGCAATGTCTGCCAGAGATGCCGCCACAGAAGGCAATCCGCCTTTGACGTCAACCATCGAAAGGTCATAGATAGCGATTTGAAGCAAGGATTCTCGGTAGGCAATTCGAAGTGCAGACCAGACATCAGGCGAATTGAACCCCGGCACCAAGAGAGGCACGACTCTGGACCTAAAAAATTCCGTGGCCAAAGCCTGAGTTGGCAAGGCGGCAATTGCCTTATCGAAGTAGTTCAGGCATTCGGGCCGACGCTTCAGGAAATCACCAAGCGCTGATGACGCTCCGAGCAGCAAACAAAGCCTGCGGGATGAGTCCGACTTCTTGAGGATTGCCTTTACCTTGGCCGAGTTTGATTCAGCTAGAAATAGCAAGGCATTCAATGCCTGGTCAGGATCAGCGCAAACCGCCAAGTCAGCCAATGCTGAACGACCCGAGTCACCAACCAGCTTCACCAGTTGGTCGAGTTTTGCGGTCGTGGAGCTTAGGTCTGCAAAACCGAACCTGGCCAGCTCAGACAGACCCATGCCACGACCTCTATCGGACATGCAACTCCCCTAGAGGGTCTCGAGGTTCTGCTTTAGTTCGAACGGCGTTACCTGCGCTCGGTAGGCGGCCCACTCGCGGCGCTTGTTAGCCAGCACGTAACTGAATACTTCCTCGCCCAAGGTCTCGGCTACCAACTCAGACTCTTCTAGCTTGCGAATCGCGTGGTCAAGGCTTTGTGGCAGCGGCTGAATTCCCATGGCGCGTCGTTCCGCATCATTTAGGCTCCAAACATTGTCTTCGGTCTCAGCTGGAAGAGGATACTCCTCTTGAATCCCCTTGAGACCAGCGTTCAGCAGCAACGCGTACGCAAGATACGGATTCGCGGCTGAATCGATCGCCCGGTATTCAATGCGCGAAGAGTTTCCCTTGTCTGGCTTGTACAGGGGAACCCTAATTAGAGCTGAGCGGTTGTTGTGGCCCCAGCAAACAAAGCTCGGAGCCTCGCCTCCACCCCAGAGACGCTTATACGAATTCACGTACTGGTTTGTTACAGCGGTGATTTCTGGTGCGTGTCGAAGCAGTCCGGCAATAAAGTGCTTTGCGGTTTTTGAAAGGTGATACTGGGAGCTTGGGTCGAAAAATGCGTTGGTATCACCCTCGAATAGCGACATGTGAGTATGCATTCCAGAACCAGGGTGTTGGGTAAACGGCTTTGGCATGAAGGTGGCATAAACACCCTGCTCAATAGCAACCTCTTTGATCACAGTTCTAAAGGTCATGATGTTGTCGGCCATGGTTAGTGCGTCTGCATAACGAAGGTCAATCTCGTTCTGCCCCGGGCCACCTTCGTGGTGGCTAAACTCGACTGAAATTCCGAGTTGCTCGAGCATCGAAACCGCACGGCGACGGAAATCGTGGGCTGTTCCGCCCGGAACATTGTCAAAGTAGCCAGCGTTGTCAACTGGAACAGGCTCGCCGTTGGCGTCAAGCTGGGTGGACTTCAGAAGGTAAAACTCAATCTCAGGGTGGATGTAGAACGAGAATCCCATGTCAGAGGCCTTGGCAAGTGCCCGGCGCAAAACATTTCGTGGATCAGCCGCAGCTGGCAAGCCATCCGGAGTCTGAATATCACAGAACATTCGCGCAGTTGGATCGATCTCGCCACGCCAAGGAAGGATCTGGAAGGTGCTTGGATCAGGTTGAGCAAGCATGTCCGCCTCGTAGGTACGGGCTAGTCCCTCAATCGCTGACCCATCAAAGCCAAGACCCTCGGCAAACGCCCCCTCGACTTCAGCCGGCGCGATCGCAACAGACTTCAATGTTCCTGCCACGTCCGTGAACCAAAGGCGAATAAATTTCACGCCTCGCTCTTCAATTGTGCGAAGGACGAAATCTGTCTGCTTATCCATCGAGTGTTCCTCTCTCTACCCTGCTACTAGGCTAATGGTTATGCCGATTGTTCGCTTAGCTATGGCCCAGACCAACCCGATAGTTGGAGACATTTCTGGAAACCTGGCCAATTGCCTCGCCACAGTTCGTGAAGCAGCCGCCAACCAGGCTAATTTGGTGGTTTTCGGAGAAATGTGTGTTGCCGGCTACCCAATCGAGGACCTAGCAACCAGCCCTGAATTTATTGAGGCAGCCGAATCTGCCGTTCGGGAGTTTGCCATTGCTCTTGAAAAAGATGGATTCGGTGACATTGCAGTGGTTATCGGGCATCCGAGCCGGGCATCCGCGAGTACCTGGGCGATTGCGCACAACAGCGCCTCAGTCCTGCTTGGTGGAACAGTCTTAGGGCGGTATGACAAGCACCACCTGCCAAACTATTCAGTTTTTGATGAGTACCGCGTTTTTGTACCAGGTAACCAACTCTTTACTTTCGAACACTGTGGCCTGAAGTTTTCGACCCTCATTTGCGAGGATATTTGGCAAAGTGGCGGACCAGTGGCTCAGATTTCTAACCACGGAACCGACATTGCCCTGGTGTTGAATGGCTCCCCATTTGAAGTTGATAAGGGCGACCGCCGTCTTGAGCTGGTCAAGAGTCTTGCCCTGACCCAAGACATAGCTGTATCGTATGTGAACCTGACAGGTGGCCAGGATGATTTGGTTTTTGACGGCGACAGTCTCTTTGTTGATTCCAGTGGCGAACTAGTTGTTCGAGCTGAGCAGTTTCAGACCTCAATCGACTACGTCGACATCACGAGCAAATCAACCGCTGAAAGTAAAAACATGCGTGCCCCTGCCGTTACTCGCTCCAGCCTCGAAGAGCAGGTCTGGAATGCGCTGGTCACCGGCCTAAAGGACTACGTAGCGAAGAACGGTTTCAAATCGGTGATTTTGGGACTGTCAGGCGGAATTGATTCTGCTGTGTGTGCTTCCATCGCCGCGGATGCAATCGGTGCTGAGAACGTGTTTGGTGTACTGATGCCGAGTGAGCACTCATCTGATCACTCCATCGGGGACGCAGTGGATCTTGCCCAGCGGATTGGGTTGAATTATCAGACAGAGTCAATCAAGGATTTTGTCGATGCTTTTGAGAAGCAAATTCCGCTGACCGGTCTGGCCGCAGAGAACCTTCAGGCTCGCGCACGCGGGTTGATCCTGATGTCGCTGTCCAACGAGCGGGGCCACCTAACTCTGACCACTGGAAACAAAACTGAACTCGCGGTTGGATACAGCACCATCTACGGCGACTCGGTCGGAGGCTTTGCACCCATCAAGGATGTTGAGAAGACGTTGGTCTGGCGCCTAGCAAACTGGAGAAATCAGCATGCCGTCGCCATGAGTCACACTCCCCCAATTCCACAGAACTCGATTGAGAAACCTCCGTCAGCGGAATTGAGACCCGGGCAAGTTGATCAAGACAGCCTTCCAGATTACGAAACTCTTGACGCGCTTCTTGAGCTATACGTCGAAAAGTCTTTCGGTAGAAAGCAGATAATTGATGCTGGGTTTGAAGTTGAAACCGTCGACCGAGTGATCTCTCTAGTAGATCGTTCGGAATGGAAGCGTCGACAGGGTGCAATTGGCCCAAAAATTTCTCCACTCGCCTTCGGGCGTGACCGTAGATTTCCGATTACCAATCGTTGGACACATAGAAAGAGTTAGAGCAAATGGCAGCAGACAAGTTGATTTCAAGCGGTGGACCATGGGAGTCAGTTTTGGGCTACTCTCGTGCGGTAGTTGCTGGCGATTACGTCCACGTGTCCGGCTCCACAGCAACTGTGGACGGCCAACTTCAGCACGAGGGTGATGCCTACGGTCAGACCAAGGTTGCTCTTGAAGTAATTGCCAAGGCGCTTGCTCAGGTTGGTTATGGAGTTGAAGATGTTGTCCGCTCAAGGGTTTACCTAGCCAACGGTGCTGACATGGATGCCGCAGGTAAAGCGCATGGTGAAGTCTTTGGTGAAATTCGCCCAGCACTAACCATGCTCGCTGGCATTCAGTTCATCAACCCAAACATGCTGGTCGAGATTGAAGTGGATGCCTGGAAGCGTAGCTAATGGAATTCCTTCCAAAGAAGGTTAGAACCTCTACTCTCAAAGAATTTAAGGCAAACGGGCACAAGTTCAGTTGCCTTACCAGTTATGACCACCTGACAGCCGGTCTGTTTGATCAATCTGGGATAGACGTTCTCTTGGTGGGCGATTCCGCCGCTGATAACAGCTTGGGGTACTCGAGCACTTTGCCCATCACGGTAGCCGAGATGGCAACCTTTGGTCGCGCAGTGGCGTCGGCAGCTCAACGCGCGCTTGTCGTTATTGACATGCCGTTTGGCTCGTACGAGACAGGCCCCGCGGACGCCCTCGCAAACGCGATAGCGCTAATGAAGCCAACTGGTGCTGATGCCGTGAAGCTTGAAGGTGGCCAACGAAGTGCAGAACAGATTCGCACTCTTGTGGAGGCTGGAATCCCGGTTATGGGACACATTGGCTTCACACCGCAGAGCGTCAATGTTCTGGGCGGCTTTAAGATTCAAGGTCGCGGAGATGCAGCCGAACAATTGCTTGAGGACGCCCTAGCCGTCCAGAATGCGGGTGGATTTGCAGTAGTACTCGAAATGGTTCCATCAGCAATCGCCGGTGAAATTAGCTCCAAGCTAGACATTCCAACGATTGGAATTGGCGCTGGCCCGCAGGTTGATGGTCAAATTTTGGTCTGGACGGATTTTGCTGGCATGACAGCAGGCCGGCCAAGGAAGTTTGTCAAGCGCTATGCAAACCTCGGGGAACAACTGGCATCAGCAGCATCGAACTACCGAACTGAAGTGGCTAACGGGGAGTTTCCAACGGCTAACCATTCATTCGAGGACTAGTCCTGCTCCTCTGCCTTCCGCCAGGCTTCAGAGCGCAACCGAATAGTCTGCAGAGCTTCTGCAGCCTCCTGCGAGGTCGCAAACGGTCCTACCCGATTAGGTGAAGGCGATTTGCGACCCACCTCAATCTTTAGCGTCTTCAGATTGAACCAGTACTCCGGTTTTTCCTCATGTTCTGAGTATGAACTTTCCATTTGAACCCCTTTTGTGAAAAGCCTAGCCCCAACGCAAAATAGACTTTAGTAATGCCTCGCGATTCGAAAACTGGCCATCTGATTCCCGGTGCCCTTAGTCCAACCCGGCAAGTTCCGGCAGAAATTGCCAGACCGGCCTACGTTGGCAAAAAGTCGCCTGCGCCTTGGACTGGTGGCGACGTTCGAACACCGAGTGAAATCGCCAAGATCCGAGCCGCGGGTCGTATTGCCGCGCAGGCAATTGAACTGGTCGGAAAGCATGCCGTACCAGGAGTCACAACCGATGAACTTGATCGCATCGGGCACGAGTTCTTGATTGGCCAGGGCGCGTATCCATCAACCCTCGGTTACAGAGGTTTCCCAAAGTCGCTCTGCTCGTCAATCAACGAGGTCATCTGCCACGGCATTCCTGACGATACAGTCCTTCAGGAAGGTGACATCGTCAACATTGACATCACCGCGTTCAAGGACGGCTTCCACGGAGATAGCAATCAGACTTTCAAAGTTGGCGAAGTCTCGGATGAAGTTAGCCTTCTGGTCGAGCGCACACACGAGGCCATGATGCGGGGAATTCGGGCAGCCACAGTCGGTCGCCAAGTGAACATCATCGGCCGCGCCATCGAAACTTATGCAAAGCGCTTCAACTATGGGGTGGTTCGTGACTTTACCGGTCACGGGATCGGCGAGGCTTTCCATTCCGGACTAATCATTCCCCACTACGACTCATCACCGGCGTACGACACCGAGATTAAGGTAGGTATGGTGTTTACCATCGAGCCGATGCTTACCCTCGGCACGCACGAATGGAACATGTGGTCGGACAACTGGACCGTAGTCACGCGAGATAGCAGCATTACCGCTCAGTTTGAGCACACTATTGCCATCACCGAGGATGGCCCGGAAATCCTTACTCTTCCTTAGGAGCAGACATGGCAAAGATTGCAATTGGAATTGACATTGGCGGTACCGGAATTAAGGGTGCTCTCGTCGATGTTTCAAGCGGCGAGCTGCTCTCCAGCAGAGTTCGCATCGAGACTCCTGAGGGCGGCCGGCCTAACGACATCGCTGAAGTGCTTAAGGTTCTGATCTCACAGATTCCGGGTGCGACTCCAGATCTTCCGGTCGGCATCTGCTTTCCCGCTGTGGTCCAACACGGTGTCACTATGTCAGCCGCAAATGTTTCTCCTGAGTGGATTGGGCTCGACGCCGATTCTCTATTCACCAAATCGCTCGGACGTCCGGTCCATGTGATCAACGACGCAGATGCCGCAGGTGTTGCTGAGGTCAAGTTTGGGGCAGGTCGTAAACAAGATGGCCTAGTCATCATGACCACGTTGGGTACCGGAATTGGCACCGCCTTATTCCTTAATGGAAAGCTCGTGCCCAACACAGAGCTAGGTCATCTAGAAATTGATGGCGTTGATTATGAATCTAAAGCCTCATTCGCAGCCAAAGAACGTGAAGAACTGGGTTGGGACACCTGGGCCGAGCGACTTCAAAAGTACTACTCGACGCTTGAACGACTTTTCAGCCCCGACCTCTTCATCATCGGTGGCGGTGTCTCTAAACAGCACGAGGAATTTGTTCCGCTACTAAAACTTCGCGCCAAGGTAGTTCCAGCAAAGAAGCGCAACAACGCCGGCATACTTGGAGCGGCTGCGCTGGCGATTCGGTCAACTAAGAATTAGTGGATGGGCCGGCTATTACGCCGGGTTCTGTACCAAAAGGTGACGGTCATCTATCTAGGAATGCCGTTGCCGGCACTCTCGAGCGGTCTACCCGAGAACATGAGCGAGCAGCTCTTAACGTTCTCTGTCTGACCTTGCTTCAAACGAGGTTTACATAGCCGCCATGTTCACACACGGCGCTGGTGGTCTCTTACACCACCGTTTCACCCTTACCGCAAAGCGGCGGTTTACTTTCTGTTGCACTATCTCGCGGGTTACCCCGGGTGGCCGTTAGCCACCGTCTTGCTCTATGAAGCCCGGACGTTCCTCGATGTTGCCATCGCGACCGTCTTGCCGACCCATCCGATAAAAGACTACTGGCTAAATGCCTTAGAGGTGACTTGTTGAATTTATCGTGACGACCTCAGCGCTTTGGCTGCCCCAAAACCTCAACACCGATAGAGAACAGGGCGCGACCTGTGGTCGCCAGTAGCCAGAAATGCCAGACTCCATGGCCTCTCGGATGATTCCCCGAATTGGCATGACGTGACTAACTACCACGACTGTCTTACCTGCGTGTTGAATGAGTATCTCCTGTAGGCCAAGCATGACGCGCTGATCGAAGGCCTCTAAAGATTCACCGTTCGGCGGCGAGACACTCCATGAGCCCTGCCACGCCGAGAACTCGGCCGGCCACTGGCTCTTAACCTCGTCATTGGTGTGCCCATCCCAGTCGCCGAATGAGATCTCAGCAATCTCAGGCAGAGTGCTTACGCCGAGGCCAAGTTCGTTGGCGATGATGTTTGCTGTGTCCTGCGTTCGCTGAATCGGTGATGCCACAATCGCCGAAATGGGCGCGATGTGAGCCCAAGGCCCCTTCGAACCAATTTCCGCCAAGGCTTTTGCCGCTGCGCGAGCATCAGCGCGACCTAGGTCAGAGAGACCAGGATTTTCACCGCCGCTGCCAGAAATTCGCTTGGATTCTGTCAAATGGGTGCGCCCATGGCGTACCAGCACAAGAGTGGTTAGCGGCTCGGTTACCTCATCTGGGCTACGAACCGAACTCGGCTTTACCTGATTGAACTCAGCAACCGGAGAGCGTTGCTTAGCGCCCTCACTGTGAACAATCGAGTCCTCGCGCTCATCCATTGCCTTATTGGCCAACGCGTCTGCACGTGAATTCTCTTCACGAGGAATCCACATCCAGCGAACCTGAACATTAGCTACAAGTCGCTGCACCTGACTGCCGATCTGGATCATGTCTGGGTGCTTGATCTTCCAACGGCCTGCCATTTGCTCAATAACGAGTTTGGAGTCCATACGAACCAAAATCCGTGCCTCTGGATTTAGCTCGATTGCCGCTTCGAGCCCTGATTTCAATGCCAAATACTCTGCAACGTTGTTAGTTGCGATGCCAATGTACCTAGCAATCTCGATCAAGACTTCGCCACTGTCAGCATCGATAACAACTGCGCCCGAACCGGCAAGACCTGGATTACCTCGAGAGCCGCCATCAGCCTCGATTATGAGATTGCTTGCCGCCACTAGCGGACCAAGAATGCTTGGCAGTCAGGGCAGGTAGCAAACTCATCGAACGGAAGAGCGTTGATTTCTGCAAGAGCGGTTGCGCCAATACCGATGCGGCAGGCACCGCACTCGCGACCCACTAGGCGGCCAACAGCAATCGAGCGTTCAAGCTTCTTCTCGTAGGCCTGCAGGAGATCAGGCGCGGTCGAGGCAGCCTGCTGCGCTCTGCGCTGAGTCAAAAGGTCCAGACCCGAGCGAAGTTTTATAACCTCTACTTCGACAGCGGCCTCTTTAGTTGCAATCTCGGCGTCGAGGCTAGACTTACGGGCCATTACCTCGTCAAACGAAGCTAGGCATTCGTCTTTGCGCTCAAGAATCTGAAGTTCGGCGTCTTCTAAATCAGACTGTCTGCGAGCAAGAGTGGCCAATTCTGCTTGGATACCCTGCGCATCCTTTGCCGAAGTTGTTTGATTGAGTAGGGCATTGTCTTTTTTTACCCTCTCTTCTACCAGCTTGAGGTCTGCTTCAGCTCGTTTGAGTTCAAGCTCCACGGTGTCCAAAGCATTACGCGCTTCGATGAGCTCGGTTGCCAAAGAAAGCTGCTGTGCTCTGAGGGTCTCAAACTGGTGACCGTTGGTCAGCTGTGCAAGAGCAGTTTTTGATCTCTTAATCTCAAGGTCCAACTCCCCCAGACTCAATAGTTCAGTCTGCTGATTATTGGTTGCTTTCATTTACTGCTCTCTTTTGAATTGGTACTACAAGTTTACTGAGTGATGACAAAGTCCCAGGGGTCAGTCCGAAGTTGGCTAACCACAAATTGGACCTGAGGAAACTTCTCCGACAACTGATTTGCGGCAACGTCCAGCCAGAGCCATTCGCTTGCCCAGTGTGAAACATCGATGATTGCCGGCCCCGTGCCCTGAGTAAGCGCGTACTCTCGTGCATCTTGAACCGGATGATGTCTTAGGTCCGAACTCATGTAGACGTCGGCGCCGGATGAAATTGCGTCGCCAATAAAAGAGTCACCGGCACCACCACACAGTGCGACCGTTTGAACCAGTTGGGTAAATTCACCCGATACTCGCACACCAGTCGCGGTGGAAGGCATGACTTTAGCTATCCGCCGGGCTAACTCACCAAGCGGCATCTTCTCTGGAAGGGTACCGATTCGTCCGTGTCCGACTCCCGGCGAGCTTTCGACCAGCGGTCGAATGTTGGCTAGACCAATGGCCTTTGCAATAACGTCAGACACTCCATTTTGAACAATGTCAGCATTGGTGTGTGCTGCGAACAGAGAGACTCCAGCTCTGACAGCTCTTGAGATCAAATGCCCCTTGGAGGTCTGTTCGGAAAGGCTGGTAACGCCCCGCATGAGAAACGGGTGGTGTGAGATCACCATGTCGAATGCGCCGTCGATTGCCTCGTCAAGCACTGAAGAGGTTACATCAACGGTCAGCAGGACTCGCGAGATTTGCTGACGGGCGCTTCCTGAGACGAGCCCCGGAGCATCCCAGCCCTCGGCACCTGCGGTGGGCCACAAAACTTCTGCAGCGTCTATAAGACCTTTAATGGGTACGGACATTGTTACTCCAAAATCCCTAGAACGTCGAGCAATTCGGTGCGTCGAGCTTCGATTGCAAGCACCTCGGCCTCCTGGCGTTTAATCCGCGGTATTCCTGTGGCCACGGGAACTAGTACCCCAATCGCCAATGCGACTAGGACACCGAAATTCGTACTCAGCCAGTAATCAGGGTTAGTCAATGATGGCGCCAAGTAGCCAAGCCAGGTCAAGCCTGGCGATGAAGCATCGACCAGACCAAGTCCGATGACTGATGCAACAAACCAACCTGCAAGATTCAAAACGTTAACGCTTTTGTAAAAGCCGTAAGTTCGGCTCAAAGAAATCTCGTGATACGCGATTCTCCGGATTAGTACATCTGCAGCAAAAATGCCAGACCACGCTGCCATCGGGACGGCGAAAAATACGGCATAGTCCGCAACCAGATTCCAAGCGAAATCAGTACTGACTGAATAGACCACAAGCCCCGCAATTAGTGCCACCAAAATCGCCAGAGCGGGTTGGGCGACAATTGGCCTTAACTTCAGGCCAAGAGCGTGTAGGCCAAGGTTGGTTGAGTACTGGGACATTGCCAAAATAACGGCAAGCGACACCAGCGCGCTTACCCCGAGAACGGCAGCCAACCACGGATAGCCGTAGGCGGCCAGCGCCGAAACAAAGTTTGCCTCATATGCGCCACGGAACTCTGGCCCGAACGTGCGCATTCCTCTAGCGAGAGCAAGACCGAATGAACCGAACAAGGTTGGAATGATTGCCAAACTAATGAAGGCAAGACCGACAACCTTTGCCCCCAACTGACTTGCTGAAAGTTTCCGAGCAAAATCGGCACCGGTCCCAGACCAAGCCAATCCGAATATCGAAAATATGAGCGTGGCACTGGCAAAGGTTGCAACCCAGCTTCGATTGCTTTCGAGTAAGAGGTCATTCCAGGCAATGCCCGAAGTTGTCACTGAAATCAACAGCAGACCCACAACCGCACCGATAGTGCCCGCAATTTGCTGTGCTTTGAACAGAACCTTCCCGCCGTAGAAAGCTAACGCGGAGGCAATTATCAGGACTGCAACGGGCGCGACTAGAGCTACACCATTGAATGGAATGGTTTGGGAAGCAGAAGCGTCAACCGACTCGCTCATCACAAAAAGTGACCACAGCAGGACGGAGGACCAAAAAACCCTGGACAAGACTAAGACAATTGCCGGAGCAGCGTTTGCGCCCACACCAAAGGCTGCCCGCGAAAGAAAGACCGTTGCCAAACCGCTTCTTTTACCCGCCAGCGAACCAATTGAAATCACTGAAGCCGATGCCAAAGAGGCCAGAGCAACAGCCAAAACCCCTTGCAGGAAGGACACGTCAAACTGTCCCAGAATTGCGCCCATGCCAAAAGGCAGTACTGATCCGCTCAGTCCAAGCCAGGCCCAAAACTGAGATATAGCCTGGCTTCGACGATTTACACGGGGTTCTGAATCGACTGTGATGACTTCTGCCGCAAGGCTTGGAGCAGGTACCGGATCTGGAACCGGCACAGGAACAGAACTTGGAACTGGTGCAGCAACTGACTGCAAAACTGAATCCGCGGACACAGGCTCCGGCGAAATCTGAGGGGCAATGGAAGGCAGATCCGTTGGCGCAGTGTCGACCTCGGTCTCGACCTCGACCCACGCAGAACCCAGAACTTGAGGGGCCTCCCGATCGCTTGATGGAAGCAGAACGCCTGATGTGTCCGGAAGATCATTTTCTATTTGATTGAAATTCGGGGCCGGAAGCGGCGGAAGGCCACTTCGCTGACGCATGGCGTTTTCTAGAGCCCAAAGTGCTTGAGGCGTGCCGTTCTGCTGCATTTTCTCAACCCAAGTTGAGAACTGCACATTGTCTTCTGCTCGAAGTTTGGCCTGTTCCTCTAAGAAGGCCATAGCCTCCAGAGTGCCCTCGTAGTCCGACCGTACCCGACCTAATGCCTCTTGAAGATCACTGTCAGATAGCGACCGCTGAGAAGGCGGGATGTATGAGCTGGAGTCCATAGGGGAAATTCTAGTGTCGGCGCTGAACAGGACAGCAAAAGCAAAATCCCCAGACACATCGTGTCTGGGGATTTCATTTGTGGGCCCTACCGGGATCGAACCGATGACATCCACGGTGTAAGCGTGGCGCTCTACCAGCTGAGCTAAAGGCCCCTCTTTCGAGGGCTGCAGCGAACTGCAACTCGAAAGAGCCTACCGCATAAATGTGGTGGAATGCCAAATTACAGCGAAGCTAGTGCTCGTTTGTACTCATCAAGGCTTCTAGCCTGACCTGGGGCGGTGACGAACTTAGCCACTAGATCGCCGTCTTTATTGATCACAAACGTAGCGCGATTGGCGATTCCAGCATCTTCGATGAAGACACCATACTGCTTGGCAACCGCACCGTGAGGCCAGAAATCAGCTAGAACGGAGAACTCGTACTTCTCTTCTTCGGCGAACTTCTTCTGAACAAACTTTGAGTCCACTGAGATGGCAAGCAGCTCTACGTCAGCAGACTGGAACTGTGCGAAGTTATCTCGGAGCTCACACAACTCGCCGGTGCAGATACCCGAGAATGAAAGAGGGTAGAACACCAAGACCACAGGTTTCTTGCCAGCAAAATCAGACAACTTTACGGTTGCACCGAATTGATTAACCAGTTCAAAATCTGGTGCCTTGTCGCCGATAAGTAGTGTCATTCCTAAATTCTCCTTTGGTCTTTTACTAATTCTGCGGTCAAGAACCGGCAAAACTAACATTTGCTTCCCTTTGTCGTCATAAACTTTTAGAGGCTTTACCAAAGCCAATCGGAATTCTTTGTCCATCCCCCACGAAAGAGGATGTCAGTTGTCCATCAACAACAACGATGCATACGCGGTCAACACCCCAGACCAAGACCCACAAGAGACCAGCGAGTGGCTCGAGTCACTCGACGCGGTAGCACGAGTTCATGGCCGAGGCCGTGCCCGTGAAATCATGTTGAACCTTTTGCGTCGTTCACACGAACTTCAGCTGAATGTTCCGATTGTTCCAACCACGGACTACATCAACACCATCGCGCCTGAGAACGAGGCCGAATTTCCTGGTGACGAAAAAATTGAGCGCACCTACCGTGCCTGGATGCGTTGGAATGCTGCTATGTTGGTGCACCGAGCTCAGCGCCCTGGCGTTGGCGTTGGTGGCCACATCTCAACTTTTGCCTCTTCAGCTTCGCTGTACGAGGTCGGTTTCAACCACTTCTTCAAGGGCCAAGACCACCCATCCGGCGGAGACCAGATATTTATCCAAGGCCACGCATCACCTGGCCCGTATGCCCGCGCGTTCCTCGAAGGTCGCCTAAGTGCCGGCCAGCTAGACGGATTCCGTCAGGAAAAGTCTCACGCGGGTGGAAGCCTTTCTTCATACCCACACCCAAGACTTATGCCGGACTTCTGGCAATTCCCGACCGTTTCAATGGGACTCGGTCCGATCAACGCAATCTATCAGGCGCAGTTCAACCGTTACTTGGCTGGACGTGGCTTCAAGGACACCTCGGAACAGCACGTATGGGCGTTCCTCGGTGATGGTGAACTCGACGAAGTTGAGTCACGTGGCGCTCTTCAACTTGCGGCAAACGACAACCTTGACAACCTGACTTTCGTGGTGAACGCAAACCTCCAGCGCCTTGATGGTCCTGTTCGAGGTAACGGCAAAATTATTCAGGAACTTGAAAGCTTCTTCCGAGGTGCTGGATGGAATGTCATCAAGGTCGTTTGGGGCCGTGAGTGGGACAGCCTGCTAGCGAATGACCACGAGGGCGCCCTAGTTGACCTGATGAACAAGACCCCAGACGGCGACTACCAGACCTACAAGACCGAAGATGGCGCCTTCGTGCGCGAGAACTTCTTTGGCCGCGACCCACGAACTCTTAAGTTGGTTGAGCACCTCTCAGATGACGAAATTTGGGGCCTCAAGCGCGGCGGACACGACTACCGCAAGGTCTACGCTGCCTATAAGTCCGCCCTCGAGCACAAGGGTCAGCCAACCGTAATCATCGCCAAGACAATCAAGGGCTTTACCCTCGGAAAGTCATTTGAGGGGCGCAATGCGACCCACCAGATGAAGAAGCTGACGCTGGACAACCTGAAGAGCTTCCGCGATGAATTGCACATTCCAATCTCTGACTCTCAGCTTGAAGAGAACCCGTACCAGCCGCCGTACTTCCACCCTGGACAGGACGCGCCTGAGATCCAGTACATGCACGAGCGTCGTCGCGAATTGGGCGGTTACCTTCCAGAGCGAAGAAGTAAGTACGTTGACTTCAAGCTTCCTGAAGACTCTGCCTATGCGGTTTCTAAGAAGGGCTCCGGCACTCAGGAAGTTGCAACCACAATGGCATTCGTCCGTCTTTTCAAGGATCTCCTGCGCTCGCCAGAGTTCGGTGAGCGAATCGTGCCGATCATCCCGGATGAGGCCCGCACCTTCGGTATGGATGCTTTCTTCCCAAGTGCCAAAATTTACAACCCGAATGGTCAGCACTACATCTCGGTGGACCGTGAATTGCTTTTGGCCTATAAGGAAAGCTCCGCTGGGCAGATTCTTCACACCGGTATCAACGAAGCCGGATCAGTAGCGGGCTTTACCGCTGCTGCCACCAGCTATGCAACTCAGGGTCAGCCGATGATCCCGTTCTACGTCTTCTACTCGATGTTCGGCTTCCAGCGCACCGCAGATGCGTTCTGGGCTGCGGCCGACCAGATGTCGCGTGGATTCATCATCGGTGCCACCGCTGGACGCACAACTTTGACCGGTGAAGGTCTTCAGCACGCCGATGGCCACTCACCGCTCATTGCTGCCACAAACACCGCGGTGATCACCTACGACGCAGCCTACGGCTACGAAATTGGGCACATTGTCCGCTCTGGTATTGAGCGCATGTACGGAGGCCAGCACCCGGACCCGAACGTGATGTATTACCTAACCGTTTACAACGAACCATACGTCCAGCCTGCCGAGCCAGAGAACGTTGACGTCAACGGCATCGTTCGAGGAATCCACAAGATCAGCACTAACGAGCGCGCAGGTCGAAAGGCCCAAATTCTCGCTTCTGGCGTTGCGGTTCCTTGGGCTTACGAGGCGCAGCAGCTACTACAGAACGACTGGGGTGTATCAGCCGACATTTGGTCAGTTACCTCATGGACTGAGCTTCGCCGCGATGGTCTAGTCTGCGACGAAGCCAAGTTCTTGAACCCTAGCCTTCCAGCTCCAAAGGCATTCGTGACTTCACAGCTCGAGGGATCTGAGGGTCCATTCCTTGGTGTGAGCGACTTCATGCACGCGGTGCAGGATCAGATTCGACCATGGGTACCGGGCGACTACGCAACGCTTGGTGCCGAGGGCTTCGGCTTCTCTGACACACGCGCAGCCGCTCGCCGATTCTTCAAGATTGACGGACCGTCAATTGTGGTGCGCGTTCTTGAGCAGCTCGTTGAGCGCGGCGAGATGGACCCAAGTGTTCCACAGATGGCAATCGACCGATACCGCCTTCACGACGTGAATGCCGGTACCTCAGGGTCAACCGGTGGCGAAAACTAAGCAAGAGACCCTCGACTGGCTGCAGTCGATATCTGGCGACCTTGCCACGATAACTCTGCAGCAACTCGACGAACTTTTGCCTTGGTATCGAACAATGCCGGCAGCCCGGCGATCGACCATTGGTTTGGTGGCTCAAGCCGGCATTACCTCGTTCGTTGCTTGGTATAAGGACCCAAAGTCGCAACCTTGGGTTGCTGCCGACGTCTTTGGCACCGCGCCAAGAGAACTGCTCAGGTCAATCTCGCTGCAGGAAACCTTGCAATTGATTCGAGTAGTTGTACAGGTGGTTGAAGACCGCGTCGTTCAAGAGGATGAGTCGCTCCGTGAGGCGGTTCTGCTCTACTCGCGTGAAATCGCATTCTCAGCCGCCGATGTTTACGCTCGGGCAGCTGAGGCAAGAGGCTTGTGGGACGCAAGGCTGGAGGCCCTGGTAGTTGATTCAATCTTGAGCGGCGAGCATGAAGAGGAACTTCCCTCGAGAATTGCAGCCCTTGGCTGGCGCGCCCGAGGAGCTGTGGCCGCTGTAATCGGCACCGCAGCAGAGCCAATCGATCAAGATGGACTCCGCAGAGTAGCCAGAAAACACAGCGTTGATGCACTTATCGGGGTACATGGAAATCGCCTCATCGTGGTTTTGGGTCGCATCGATGAGTCCAAAACTGAGAGCCAGCCATCATTTCAGAAGATCGCAACAGAGCTCGATCCCTTCTTCGGCGCCGGTGGCGTTGTTATCGGGCCAGAAGTTGGCTCCGTTGCCCAGGCTCATCGCTCAGCGAAAGCGGCACTAGCCGGTTTCGCTGCAATAAAGTCATGGCCCAAGCCACCTCGGCACATCGCAGCTGATGACCTACTTGCTGAGCGGGCACTCGGCGGCGACATGCTTGCCAAATCAACGCTGCTGGACATTATTTACCGACCTTTAGCCAGCAACTCCCCCGAACTTCTCGAAACCTTGGCCCACTACCTTGAAACCGGAAGGTCCCTCGAATCCACCGCGCGGGAATTGTTTGTTCACCCCAACACCGTCCGATACCGCCTAAAGCGAATTTCAGAGGTTATCGGCTGGGATGCCACTGGCCCCCGCGAGGCATTCGTTCTTCAGGTGGCTATGGTTTTAGGCTCAATGAGTGAAATCGAAGCGCGCAAGCGCAGATAGGCAAAAATGATCGTTGTCGTATGCCCTGGGCAGGGCTCTCAAACCCCAGGTTTTCTATCACCTTGGCTAGAACTACCAGCCTTCAGTGATTCAATCCAGCTAATGGAGAAGAGCTCAGGGATTTCGATTTCAGAATTCGGCACTACTGCCGATGCCGACACTATTCGTGACACCGCAGTGGCTCAACCCTTGATTGTTGCCGCGGGTGTTGCAGCCTTTGCTGCCCTGAGCGGCGGCAAAACCGCCATCGAGTTAGGAATTTCAGGCATTGCCGGTCACTCAGTTGGCGAAGTAACCGCCGCAGTTACCTCAGGAGTTTTTACACCTGAACAAGGCATCAAATTTGTTAAAATCCGCGGTGACGCAATGGCTACCGCAGCCGCGATGGAGCAGACCAGCATGGCGGCAGTGCTTGGAGGCGACCAAACCGAGGTAGAGGCTCGACTGCTTGAACTTGGCTTGGAACCAGCAAACTACAACGGTGGCGGCCAAATCGTAGCTGCAGGAGCAGCTGAGGCTATTGCTGCACTTCAGGCTGAGCCAGCCGCTGGCACCAGAGTAATCCCCCTACAGGTGGCCGGTGCATTCCACACCCGATTTATGGCTCCAGCAGTTCAGGTGCTTGCCGATTACTCGGCAAATCTTGAAGTCAGCGACCCTTTGGTCTCACTTTGGAGCAACAACGGCGGACGAAAGATTGCCTCCGGTTCTGAATTTGTTCAACTGATGGTTAACCAGGTTTCTAGTCCTGTGCGTTGGGATCTTTGCATGGCAGCCATGGTTGAAGCTGGAGTCACAGCGCTTATCGAGCTGGCACCGGCTGGAACCCTGACCGGTCTGGCAAAGCGCTCAATGCCGGGAATCGAAACTCTCGCTGTAAAGACCCCCGATAATCTCGACGCAGCTTTGTCGCTAATCAACAACCACCGTTGATTTTTTAAACAGTAAATTTGAATAATCTTTAGAAAACCGAGGATAAATGTCGCAGCCAACTCTCAAGCAGTACGAGACCGTAAAATTCTCGAAAATTTACTCACTCGGCGCCGCACGTGGTGACCTGACTGTCACCAACGATGACATCGCGGGCCCGATTGACTCAAGTGATGAGTGGATTCGTCAGCGCACCGGCATCATTACCCGCAAGCGCGCCAGCACTGATTTGAGCCTAATGGACATGGCCGTATCGGCCTCTAACGAAGCCATTGCGAAGGCAGGCATCGATCCAAGTGAAATCGGTGCGGTTATTTTCAGCACGATCACTCACCCGCACCAGACACCGTCTGCGGCAGCGCTACTAGCCGACAAAATTGGCGCAAACCCGGCACCCGCTTTTGACATTTCGGCTGCTTGCGCCGGCTACTGCTATGGAATCGCCCAGGCAGACGCTCTGGTCCGATCTGGTGTTGCCAAATACGTACTAGTTGTGGGTGGCGAGAAGCTTTCAGATTTCATCGATCCAACCGACCGCACAATTTCGTTCCTGCTCGGCGACGGTGCAGGTGCTGCCATCGTGGGCCCTTCAGACAAACCAGGAATTAGCCCAACAGTTTGGGGCTCTGATGGCTCACACTGGGATGCAGTTGGCATGAGTGCATCGCTACTAGAGCTGCGCGACGGTACTGCATCATGGCCGACCTTGCGTCAAGAGGGCCTCACCGTGTTTAAGTGGGCCGTCTGGGAGATGGTTAAGGTTGCTCGTCAGGCTCTCGAAGTTGCCGGCATCACGGCCGATGACCTTACCGCGATTGTCACCCACCAGGCCAACATCCGAATCATTGACGAACTAGCCAAGCAGCTAGCTGTTCCAGAGCACGTAGTTGTTGCCAGGGACATCGTCTACACCGGCAATACTTCGGCCGCATCTATTCCACTGGCAATGCACGCACTACTTGAGTCGGGCGAGGTCAAGTCCGGTGGTTTGGCACTGGAAATTGGATTCGGCGCGGGCCTTGCCTTCGGCGCTCAAGTAGTAGTACTCCCGTAAACTTAACCACGGTCAAATAACCAATAAGGAGAAATCAATGGCACTTTCACAGAGCGAAGTACTTGCCGGTCTTGCAGAGATCGTTAACGAAGAGACCGGTATTGCTACCGAGGCTGTTCAGCTAGAGAAGTCATTCACCGACGACCTAGACATCGACTCAATCTCAATGATGACCATCGTTGTTAACGCTGAAGACAAGTTCGGCGTAAAGATCCCTGACGAAGAGGTTAAGAACCTAATCACCGTTGGCGACGCAGTTAACTTCATCGTTTCAGCTCAGTAATTAGGCGAAGGCTAAAAACATTGTCTAAAAAAATCGTTGTCACCGGAATCGGCGCTACTACGCCTCTCGGTGGTGACGCGCGTTCAACCTGGCAGGCATTGCTTGCCGGAGAGTCTGGCATTTCGACTCTCGAACAGGAATGGATTGCGCGGTATGAGATCCCTGTAACTTTCGCCGGACAGGCTAAGGTTCCAGCAGCTGAGGTTCTAACCCCGCAGGAGGCCAAGCGCCTCGACCCATCAAGCCAGTTTGCGTTGATCGCAGCACGCGAGGCTTGGGCTGACGCTGGTTCGCCAGACGTCGAGCCTGAGCGTCTCGCGGTTGAATTTGCCACCGGAATCGGTGGAGTGTGGACTCTACTTGACGCGTACGACACGCTCAAGGAGAAGGGCCCACGTCGCGTTATGCCGATGACCGTGCCGATGCTTATGCCTAACGGCCCTGCTGCCGCCATCGGTATGGAAATTTCAGCCCGTGGTGGTGTACGCACCTCTGTGTCGGCTTGTGCATCAAGTACCGAAGCAATTGCAAATGCACTAAACCGCCTACGTTCGGGCGAGGTTGACGTAATCGTTGCCGGTGGTTCCGAAGCTGCAATTCACCCAATGCCGATCGCAGCGTTTGCTTCGATGCACGCTCTATCTCGCCGAAACGAAGAGCCAACTCGCGCGTCGCGTCCGTACGACGTAGCCCGCGATGGTTTTGTAATGGGCGAGGGCGGTGGTGCGCTGGTTCTTGAGACCGAGGAGCACGCCAAGGCCCGTGGAGCAAAGATTTACGCCGAGGTAGTTGGTGGCGCTGTAACCTCTGATGCCTACCACATCACTGCTCCAGACCCAGAAGGTAGCGGTGCTGCGCGCGCAGTCTTGGCTGCACTAAAGCAGGCTGAGGCAGAGCTAACTGACGTAATCCACATCAATGCGCACGCAACCAGCACACCAGTCGGCGACATCGCCGAATACACCGCTCTTCGTCGAGTTTTTGGTGACCACCTTGATTCGGTAGCTATCTCGGCCACCAAGTCTTCGACTGGCCATCTACTAGGTGGAGCCGGGGCAATCGAGGCTATCTTCACCGTACTGGCTCTTCACGAGCGGACCGCTCCCCCAACAATCAACCTTGAGAACCAGGATCCAGAGATTCCACTTGATGTGGTTACCTCTCCTCGTGAGCTACCAGCCGGACCAATCCTGGCTATGAGCAACTCATTTGGTTTTGGTGGTCACAACGCGGTAATTGTTTTCCGCAGCTACGAATGAGCAAGCTTTACTTTCGCCACGGAGCAATGAACAGTGGCAAGAGCACCGCTCTGCTTCAGGCAGCACACAATTATGAAGAGCGTGACCAGCACGTTCTTTTGGCCAAACCAGCGATTGATATCAAGGGCGAGCGGGCAATTACCAGCCGACTCGGCGTTGACCGCGAGGTTGACTTTCTGATTACCCCTGAACTTAACCTGAGAGAAGAGTTTTCAGCGAGGGTTGAACAGTTCAGTGCGAAGACCGGCAAAGAAATAGCCTGCCTACTGATTGACGAGGCGCAATTTCTGACAGCTCAGCAGGTTGATCAGGCGCTCGAGATTGCTGTTTTAGATTCGGTTCCAGTCTTGGCCTACGGCATCCGCACCGACTTTCTGACGCATGGCTTTCCAGGGTCACTAAGGTTGCTGGAAATTGCACACTCATTGGAAGAACTGAAGACAATTTGCCGGTGTGGTCGCAAGGCCATGTTCAACGCCCGCAAGCTGGACGGTAAATTTATCTTTGATGGTGAACAGGTTGCCATTGACGGCGTGCACGTGACCTACGAATCACTGTGCCCAACCTGCTACTTCAGTGAGAAATCCTCTAACTAAGCCTTAATCCACTCGCGAGAGACGGCATAGCGGTCAACAATCTCCGCAATCGGGTCAACGCCGATTCCAGGTCCTGTAGGGACATCGATGTGGCCGTCAACCAATACAAACGGTGTGGTGGTGTCGACCTCGAAGTACCGTGACGATGCCGAGGTGTCACCCGGCAGAGTAAAGCCTGGCATGGCTGCAAGCGCCAAGTTTGCTGCTCGACCAATTCCGGTCTCAAGCATGCCGCCACACCAAACTGGGATGTTGTTGGCCACAGAAACATCATGAATCTTCTTGGATTCTAGGTAACCACCGACACGAGATGGCTTGATGTTGATGATCTCGGCTGCCCCGAGTTCAATAGCATCGCGGGCGATGTCTGCCGAGATTATCGTCTCATCAAGACACACTGGGGTTTCGATATAGTCGGCCAGCTTGGCATGGCCCAGCATGTCCTCTTCATTGATTGGCTGCTCAATCAGCAGCAAGTTGAACTCGTCCAGACGCTTCAGCAAATCAAAGTCATTGCGCGTGTATGCCGTGTTGGCATCAACTTGAAGCAAAAGATCGTCACCGTAAGTCTCGCGAACCAATTTCACTGGCTCGTAGTCCCAACCCGGCTCAATCTTCAGCTTGATTCGAACATAACCCTCATTCAGGTAACGCTCAACGTATTCCATAAGCTCAGGCAGTGAGTCCATGATGCCAACCGATACACCGGCTGGAACCTTAGTTTTGGTGGCGCCTAGGTAGGTGGCAAACGAAGTATTAGCTGCTCGCAGCTGTGCGTCTAGAAGTGCTGTTTCAATAGCAGCCTTGGCCATGCGGTGGCCCTTGATCCACTCAAGAGTTGGCGCCACAGATTCGGCGGTGAGGTCGTTTCCCAGCGCAAACAGGTCTGGAAGCATAAACTGCTTCAAAACCGCCATAGCGCCGGTGTGGTACTCGCTCGAGTAGTCAGGGCGGTCATTAGCGCCACACTCGGCCCAGCCCTCACCAGAATCGGTGATAGCGTGCGCCCAAACCACCTCGTGGGTGTTTACCGAACTAAATGAGGTTCGGAACGCCGACTTCAATGGGACATTTAGACGAATTAGCTCTACGGCTTCGAGTTTCATTGTTTCCTGTTTCTATTCGGTTTTGCTCAAAATCAGCGAGGTTCGGTCTGGAGTCATGGCTGTAACCTGCCATCCGGTGTTCATCAAGTCCAGCAGTTGATCGCGCACCAGCATGCGCACTTTCAGCGCCGATTCAAGATCTAATGAGCGCATTGTTTCAATGTCTTCGGGTATCTCTACCACTACTTCTCCTGGTCCTGCGTTTCGTAGGCTTGCCAACGAACTCTCGGTGCTTTTGGTTTTGACTGACCAATAGGCAAATAGGCGATCCGAAACGTCGCCTAGGTTGATCGAGTCGGTCATAGATCCATAGAAATTCGGAAGGTATTCAATAGCGATAGCGCCAAGCTTCACAAAGTTGAAGTAGCAGTTCCGGCGAACCAGCGGGTCGAAGGTCCAGGTGATTGCATCAATGGAATTCTCTGTGGCCCATTCCATTTGGTGCTGCTTGATCTGAAAGCCAACCCCCGAAACCGTAGCAGCGGTTACATGAGAGTGCAGAATATTTTCAGAATTGAAGCTGCCCCTGATACCAAACGACGCACCAACTGCATGGCCATCGACTTCGGCAATTACGCAGTAAGCGCCCACGTGTACGGCAGCCAGAATCAAATCAAAAGGTGCGACGTCGTCGCCGTCCTGCCAAACGGTTCTAAAAAACTCGGCCACCTTGATTGCGTCCTCAGCAGAGGACACCTCACGCAGCACAACGTTGTTCATGATTCAATTCTTCCAGATAAAAGTAAAGCGGGAGCACGCCTAAGCATGCCCCCGCTTTAGTTTTGAGATTACTTGGTGCCGTTGATGGTCGCCTCAGTAACACCGAACGGTGACAAGTTCCACTTAGCCAAAAGCTCAGCGTAAGTGCCGTCATCGATGAGTGACTGAACAGCGGCCTGGATAGCAGCGGTCAGGCCTGTGTTGGCCTTTAGAACACCGATACCTGTGAGAGCCGAGGTGTAGCCCTCAGGCGCGTCGGTAGGTGCAACTAGGTCAAAGTAAGCGCCCTCGCCTGCAGTCTGAACGGTGTAGGCAGCAACCTGACCGTCGTTAACACCAGCAACAGCCTTGCCAGCACGGATTGCGTTCTGAGCATCGCCATCGGTTGGGAACTCAAGAACCTCAATCGGGGTGTCACAGCTTGGGTTTACCGCGTTGATTAGGTCGATCTGTGCGGTTGCAGTCTGAATTGCAACTACCTTGCCACAAAGGTCTGCAAAGCTGTTGATACCCTCTGGGTTGCCTTCAGCAACTACCACTGCAAAACCAGCTGAGAAGTAGTCAACGAAGTCAAGGACTTCCTGACGCTCTAGGGTGTCGTTCATACCCGACATGATGATGTCGTGGGTACCTGACTGAAGTGAAGGAATGATTCCATCCCAGTCCTGGTCATTGAAGCTAAGAACAACGCCAAGTTTCTTGCCAATCTCAACTGAAAGGTCGTAGTCGAAACCGGTTGGGTTGTCGTTCTCGTCAAAAAGCTCCATTGGAGCATAAGGAATGTCGCTGGCTACTGAGATGCCATCCTTGTACTCTTCAGGCAATAGCGCTGCCGCGGCTGGGTCAGTCGGCACAAGCTCATCGGTGTTGGTTGCTGCAGGTGCGGCACAACCGGTTAGAACAAAAAGGCTAGCGGTCGCAAGAGCTGCAAATCCCGCAATCTTTGAAACAGACACGTGTTCTCCTCTTAAGGGGTTTGTGGGGTGTACTTTTAGAGCCTAATTGAGGCTCGCGAAAATTATTCGGGTTTGGCGCAATGTTTACAAGAACGAAATGACTAAAGCACTGAGCTCAGGAAAGCTTTTGTCCTCGGGTTCTGTGGATTCTCGATAACCTCGGTCGGACTGCCAGACTCAACGACCACTCCGCCATCCATGAACACCACGGTGTCGGCGACCTCACGTGCAAAACCCATTTCGTGTGTCACGACAATCATGGTCATGCCGCTCTTAGCAAGCTTGCGCATTACATCCAAAACATCGCCGACTAGCTCTGGGTCAAGTGCCGAGGTTGGCTCGTCGAAAAGCATCAGTTTTGGCTCCATCGCCAAAGCGCGGGCAATAGCAACACGCTGCTGCTGACCACCTGACAACTGAGATGGGTAGCTATCCGCTTTATCTGCCAAGCCGACAGAATCGAGAAGTTCTCGAGCTTTAGCGATTGCCTCAGCCTTTGGTACGCCCTTTACGCCAACCGGCGCTTCAATGATGTTCTCGAGAGCGGTTAGGTGCGGGAACAAGTTGAAACGCTGAAAAACCATACCGATTTCGGCACGCTGCTTGGCGATCGCGGTTGGCTTCATCTCATAGATAGCGTCTGACTTCTCCTTGAAACCCATAAGCTCGCCGTCTACATAGAGGCGACCACCGTTGATGGTTTCTAGGTGGTTGATGCAGCGCAGAAACGTTGACTTACCGGAACCCGAAGGGCCAAGCAGGCACAGAACCTGCCCCTGCTCCACTTGTAGTGTGATTCCTTTGAGGACCTCGTTGGCACCGAAACTCTTGCGAATCGCGCGAGCGTCTACCATCAGCGGCTTGCTCATACGTTTCCCTTCATGCCAATACGCATCCAGCGCGATTTTTGATCGGCAACACTAAAACCGCGACCGTACTTCTTCTCGAGGTAATTCTGAGGAATTGAAAGGACGGTAGTCATTACCAAGTACCAGAATCCGGCAACTACCAATAGCTCCACCTGAGCAAGGTTCTGTGACGAGATCTGCGAGGTACGAGCGTAGAGCTCCATAACTGCGACTACCTGGAGCAACGAGGTGTTCTTGAGCATCGAAATAAACTCATTGCCCATCGGCGGAATGATCACGCGCATGGCCTGAGGTAAAACAATTCGGCGCAGGGTGTACCCAGAACTCATACCAAGGGACTTTGCTGCCTCAGTCTGCCCAGCATCAACCGAGAGGATTCCTGCTCGCACGATTTCAGCTGCGTAGGCACCCTCATTTAGTGACAGTGCAATGATGCCGGCGATTAGTGCGGTGAACACCAAGCTGGTCTTTTCAGAGAACCAAATGATGTCGGTAAACGGGATTCCGATTTCAATGTTCGGGTAGATGATGCCCAGGTAACCCCAGAAAACTACCTGCAAGAGCAACGGGGTTCCTCGGAAGAAACCGACATATCCGGTAGCCACCGCGCGCAAGACAGGGTTTGGAGAAAGTCGCATCACGGCAAAGATTACGGCCAGGATGGTTCCGATAAACATCGAAATTACCGTAAGCACAACGGTAAGCAGGGCAGCTGCCATTACCTTCTCATTGAAAATGTACTTGTCAATGATGTCGTGGTTGATGTTTGGCGAGGCCCAGAGCGAGTAAACGAAACTACCAATTAGGGCAACAAGAATAACTGCTGACACCCAACGCCAAGGATGACGAAGCGGCACCGCAACGATGTCGTCGCTTAGTGCCTTGTCCTTTGGAGACATCTAACCACCTTCGGCTGAAAAATTATTCTCGTCAAATCTTATGCCTTTATCGCAGAGAACTAACTGCGATAAACGGACTACTGGTAGGGAGTACGGGACTTGAACCCGTGACCGACGGATTATGAGTCCGCTGCTCTAACCGGCTGAGCTAACTCCCCCTGGTCTTGAGTATCTAATTATCTTCGTTTCTTAAGCGTTCAGCCGCATCCTTCACGGCCTCTTTTGCCTTGTTGGCGGTTTTCTTTGCTGTTTTCTTGACCCGCTCGTTTACCTCGTGGGCTTTTTCGATAACTTCGTCACGGATGTCCTCAAGCTTGTCGATAACCTCTTCGGCTACATCTTCGGCCTTATCCCTTAGGTCGTGCGTTGCCTCACGCAAGGCTCGTGCTCGCTCGCGAAGTGCCTCAACCCGATCATGCAGAGATTCCGGCAAAATACCGATTGGGCGGGTGTAGTCATCGCTGTTGTCATCAGAGGTCTTATCGGTGTCATTATCACCGCGATAAAGCCCCTCAAAAATAGTCAGGGTGCGCTCTATGTCGTGGGCCTGAATTAGGTGAAGTGAGTTTTCAGACAGACGATCGAGCTCGGCCTGATCTGCGGTGAGAATCCGCTTCAGCTTGTCGCTAAATTCTACGACGTCGTCAGGCTGGAAGAGGTAGCCGTTGTCCCCATCGTGCACCAAGTGCGGCAGGGCCATGGCGTCTGCAGCAACGACCGGTCGACCCGAGGCCATCGCCTCCATCGTTGCAATGCTCTGAAGCTCGGCTATGGAGGGCATTGCGAACAAAGTCGCCCGTTCGTACGCCTTCGGCAATTCCTGCTCGCTGATGTGCCCCAAGAAATGCACGTTCTTCGCGATGCCTAGCTCTAGCGCCAAGTTTTCCAGATACTTACGCTCGCCGCCGTCACCAACAATCTCCACCTGTGTGTTGAGCGATTTTGGCAGCATGGCCACGGCCTTAAGCAGGTTGTGGATGTGCTTCTCGTAATCCAAGCGGCCCAGGAACAAGATTCTCGGCTCTGCGTTTGAAGTCGGTGAGGTGTTAGCAAACTTTGAAGCATCGATTCCACAGCTAATCGCCAACACACCGTCGACCCCGGCGGCAGCCTCTAGAAGCTGAGCTGCTCTGCGCGTTGGTGTAGTAATTGCGTCAACCTGAGACAAAACGCGCCCGGCATCAGCCCAGGCCATTTTCATAACGGTCTTTTCAAGGAACTTTGGCACGATTACCGAGTACTTAATTAGGTTCTCGGGCATGATGTGGTTTGTCGCTAGAAGTCGAATGCCCTGCTCTTTGGCGCTCTTGACCAGGTATCTACCCATGATCAGGTGCGACTGAATGTGAACAGCGTCAGGCTTTACCTCGCGCAGAATCTTGTCAGTCTTGGCCTTTAGTGAATACGGCCAAACATATCTAAGGGTTTTGTGCTGAGGAATTCGGTAGCTCTTGATGCGGTGAACGGTCATCTTGGCGCCGTCATGCTGCTCGATGAAAGTCCCGTGCTGTTCGTTATATGCAGAGGCGATGATGTGAACATCGTGCCCGTGACGTGCAAGTCCGCCGGCTAGACGCTCGGCGAATCGCGCTGCGCCGTTGATGTCGGGCGGAAATGTGTCACAACCAATGACGATGGTGAGTTTTTTGAAACTAGGAGCACCGGGGGCTACTGCCAAAGTTATAACCTCTGCTAAGAAGACGATGTTGCGGGACTAACCCGCATTGAAATTTTACTTGAAGGAGTGTCGGACTGAACTACACGTGAGCTTTTTTAGGACGAAGTTCAGGATGCACCTTAGAAATTAGGTAAACACCAACCACAGCGACCAGTGCGCTGAGCCCAAAACCAATCATGGTAGGCAAGCTTGCCTGCTGTGCCTCTCCGAGGATGACAATACCGATGGAGACGGCAACCAG
The DNA here is from genome assembly GCF_005845365.1 of Rhodoluna limnophila. Classification (GTDB taxonomy): domain Bacteria; phylum Actinomycetota; class Actinomycetes; order Actinomycetales; family Microbacteriaceae; genus Rhodoluna; species Rhodoluna limnophila. The sequence goes on from NZ_CP040509.1 coordinate 752,768, forward strand.
CGGATCAATCACAGTAAGGCCGGCGATGACGAGGTCAGGTGGACCTGAAGAATAGGCATTTTGAACAAACCATCCGCCCAGTGAAACTGCAATCAGGAGACCTACGGCACAGAGTGCGGTCAACCACTCAAACTGTCCCTGGTAAATTCGCTGGATAACGACCTTTGCCAAGGTAGCAACGAATCCATACAGCACGCCCGCTCCAACCACGTAGATCAGCGCATTCATGCGCTTTCCGAGCGTGAAAAATAGAGCACCGAACACAACGAGGATTGAGGCGAGAACAATCAGAACCTCAACTAAGTGGCCATCGGTGAGTTCAGTCTCGTCAGCAACACCTGAAGCCATCAATACAAAGGCGGCGATTCCGAAGGTGCAGAGCGAAATGGCAAGAATTGTGCCCCGATTTAGCCGAGTCTTAGTGGCTCGTGCATTGAGGAGTGAGGTTATCACCAATGCAATAGCACCGATGGGCTGAACCACTATTAGGGGCGCTAGCGACAGGGACCCGAGTTGAAGCACGATGGCCAACCCCATAAAAAAGGTGCCAGAAAGCCACTTTGGGTGCTTGATGACATTGAGAAGTTGTTTTAGCGAAAGAGAGCCCTTGAGCTTGTCTTTTATTTTGCTTTTTTGAACGACCGCGTCGTTCTGGAACTGGGCACCAAAGGCCAATGCGACTGCAGCTAGGACCGCAAGCAAGATAGCGACGGTGCGCATGTCTAGACCTGGTCCCATTTGCTCTCCCTTTTTGTAGCCCTTCGACTCTATCTTTGAAATCGAGGGTTTCCGGTGAGGCTCGGGGGTAAATTTGTAGGATGACCATTAGACCTATTTGCATCACTGGTGACCCAGTCCTACACAACCGAGCCGCCGAAGTTACTGAGTTTAACGACGAACTCAGAACCTTGGTAGCCGACATGTTTGAAACTATGGACAAGGCTCCGGGCGTTGGCCTAGCCGCGCCACAGATCGGTGTTGGTCTGCGAATTTTTACCTATGACTACGCCGATGATGAAGGCAACGAACGCCGTGGCGTGATCATAAACCCGAGCCTAGAGATTGGCCCGATTAGCGATGAACCGGCCGATGAGGACACCGAGATCGAGGGTTGCCTATCAGTGCCCGGTGAGCGCTTTCCCCTCAAGCGAGCTGAGACTGCGATAGTCACGGGCGTCGATTTGGACCAGAAACCGGTACGCATTGAAGCAGACGGATGGTTTGCACGAATCTTCCAGCATGAGTTTGACCACCTAGATGGGATTCTTTACGTTGACCGTCTCGCAGAGCCGTGGAAAGAGATTTCGACGGACATTATCGAAGATAACGGCTGGGGCAAGCCAGGCAAGAGCTGGTTACCTGGTCGCGACAACCTTGAAGGCTAAGAACAACTGAGCCCTGGTTGCAAATCCACACTTGGCTGTCAGGTCGTTCAGGGTCTTTCTTACTCGGTAATTAGGCACTTCAAAGTGCGCTGCAATTTCAGAATCATCTTTTCCTGACAAGAACTCAGCAACGAAAAGCCGAGTTTGTTCATCGAGGTTCGCCACGTTTAGCGCAAAACCAATTGGAGCCGCGGGGAGCTCATCAAACTGTGCCAGAAACTCACCAAGCTCAACGAAGTTTGGATTGTCGCCCTTGGCCTGCGAGGACCGAACCGCCCGCAAAAGCTCTTCTGGTCCGGCCTCTTGGGTAACTAGATCGGTCGCGCCGGCCGCGATGCTAGCCAATTGGAGCTCTTTACTGAAGTAAGGACCTGTCAAAATAACCGGCGGCATCTGTGAATCGTAGGCAAGGTAGGCCCGATTCAACTCGACAATTGCCGACACGCCATCCAGGGATTTTAGTCGGTGGTCAATTACTAGAACATCGATCAGGGCCTTAGGTGCACGCTCAGCTAGCGAAACCGCATCATCATCTTCGAAAACAATTTGAAGGTCATCTTGGGCCTCAAAAATCATTCGACGGCCAGCTCTGATATCAGCGTCACCGTCAACTAATCCGACACGAATGAGATTGGCCATTTTTAGTGAATTCGTTGACCGGACGCAGCCAAGGTCTTGAGCCTTGGGAAAATTGCTGAAAGCGTGAAACCAACGCCAGGTACCTGTGTTGCCTCGATGCTGCCACCATAAAGAGCCGCGCGCTCCCGCATTGCAGTGATACTCGCGCCCTTGATTGGCTCAATTAGTGCTCGTAGGTCGTCGTCTGCGGTATAGCCCGACTCTTCAACGCTCAGGTTTAGATCTGCGCGTCGGGAGACCTCAACGCCATTATCTTTGACTAACACCTGGAGACCTTCGTCAACCCAGCTGAAGGCAATGCTCACATCGGTTCCAACCGGGCAGTGCTGCTTCACGTTCTCGAGGGCATCGACCACGATTCGATAGACAGCCAATTCAGCGCCAGTATTGATTCGAAACGGCACTCCTTCATGGCTCATCGAAACTGAATAGCCGAACTCGCGATAGGCCACAACAAGGTCCTCAAGATTCTTGATCCTTGGCGGTGCGGCAGTAACGGTGTGTTTACGGTTCAACATGTCGAAGAGTCTTCGCAATTCGGTGTGTGCCGCTCGCGCACTCTGGCCGATACGCTCCAAGGTTCTGATCGAAGAGTTGATGTCGGCCTTTGCGGCGTATAGTCCACCCTCGGCCTGTGAAATCACGGCAGAAACCTTCTGAATAATGAGCTCGTTGATGTCACGAGCAATCTCAAAGCGCTCAGTCTGCTCGGCAAGCTCCAGGGCCAACTGCGATTGGAGATCAGTGGCGATGGCTCGATCAAACGGTGTTCCGACGTGTAAGTGGCGAGTGATTAGGTACCGCCCGCCCAGGAACGCCGTTGCATTTAGGCCAACAATTGCTAGCCCAGAAATTGCCAAAGCGAAAAGGCGCGCACTGTCATCGAGCAGAGCAATTCCAAAACTTCGAACGGCTGGACTTCCGGAGTAAACCAAAAGCCCAGCGAGTGTGGTTCCGGCAACAACATTTACGCCAAAAATTACCCGTGCAAATAGCGGGTTGGCCATCAGGGCAAGAATGAAGAGGGCCGCTAGCGCACTGGCTACTCCGGCAAGGAGCGAGAGCCCCAGGTAAATTGCTAGACCCGGTGCAATAACTAAGAGTGCAACACTCAGCCAAGGCTGCTTATACAGCGCCAAAATCGCAAGGCTGAAAAGCGAGGATGCTAGTAAAGCCCAATAACCCTGGGACATAAGGTCGATGCCGCCAAAAAAAAGGACACCAAATAGTGAAAGGTAAGTTAGGGAGAGCCATTTACGGTCCTGGATCCAACGTATCAACGTGGCCTCCAGATCATCGAAAAAGAGTGGCTCCCCGGCTTGGACTCGAACCAAGAACCTATCGGTTAACAGCCGATTGCTCTGCCAATTGAGCTACCGAGGAATGTTGATTTAGCAACCTGAAAAGATTAGCAAAGTTTTAGGGGCAAATCGCCGGTTTTCGCGAAATTAGTATCCAAGTTTTGCTGATACTGCGCCAACCAGCGGGTCACCAGCAATAAAGGCAAGGGTGTTTTCACGGATACGCTCTGAAAACAAGCGCACCACCATTTCGCGTGTATCGGCTGTGTGCGGTGTGATCAGAATGTTCTTGGCATCCCAAAGCGCGTGGCCTTCCGGCAGGGGTTCAGGGTCAGTCACATCGAGCGCAGCACCGGCAATTACACCTTGATCAAGTGCAGAAATTAGGTCTTCACTCTTGATGATTGGTCCGCGAGCAATGTTGACCAGATACGCGGAGGGCTTCATTAGTCCAACGCGCCGGGCATCAAACATGTGTCTGGTCTCAGGCGTGAGGGCTGCTGTAATCACAACCAGGTCCGCTAGCGGTAACTCAGCATCCAGGCTTTCAAAAGTAAGTGTTTTGCAGCCTTGAAGGCCAAGAGCCTGCTTGCGAATCACCGTGACATCGGCACGAAAGGGTGCCAGCAGATTCAGCAGCTCCTCAGTGATTCCTCCCCCACCAACGATTAGAACTTTGGCTTCATAAAGGCTCACCGCAAATGGCCGGCCCCACTGTTTTGCGCGCGCCCGCTCTGGCAAAATTCGCATCAGAGCAAGGCTCATAGCCAAGGCATGTTCGGCAACCGGTTCGCGATACGCACCCTTAGCTGACGTGAATCGATGCGGCATCTGAATCACCTGATCGAAGGCATCTACCCCAGCAAACGGTAATTGCACCCAATCAATTTGCGGATAGCTACGCAGCACCTCGCCCAAGTCACCAGGTGAAGAATAATCGGTCCAGATTAACCCCTTGGTTTCCGTCGAAAGAGGTGCAAACACTCCCCCTGCAGATTGAACTGCTTCCTCATACTCCGGAAAACTCTTTGGAGCAATCGAAATAACCTTAGGCACCTTGAAGCCGACGCCTTTCAGCTTCGAGATCAACCAGCTCGCGCTGAATTCTGGAGGACTCTTCTGGCTCTAGGGTGGCGTCAACGCGTCGAAGCGCGGCAAGGAGATCGGCTTTTGCGTGCGCAAGCGCGTTGACTAACGCGCGGCCAATTACACCCTGGCCATACCTGACCAGACCTGCCTGGTCGGCTGCCGGCAATGACTGAGCAGCAATTTCACGCAGTAGTGGGTGAAGTTCCCCTGGTGTTGCACCGGCAACGGTTGCCAAGAACTCAGGCTGCTGCCTAACCGCCGCCGCAGTGGCAACCGCCTCCAAAATGGCGTTGTGCGCCGGGGCCGAGAACCCGTCGCGAACAAGTCTGGCTAATTCCGCCTGGCTGTAGCTGTCAGGAACCTGGACAAGGACCTCAAGCACTTGGCGCTCGAATCGAGTAATCGGGTCAATTAGGTTTGGCAGCGAAAAGCCGGCTACCTGCGGTTCAGGCGCAGACTGAGTGCTGACTTGATCTCTTCGGAGGTCTGCAACCGCTTCTTTACGAACGGCCTTACCTGCAGCATCGACCAACGCGGCTACCTCGTTGCCTTCAAGATTCACCCATCCGGCAAGTTCTCGAATATATGCTGGGCGAAGAGCCGAATCTCGGATTCCGGCGACGATAGGCGCTGCAGCGCGAGCCGCGCCAACCCGCCCCTCGATTGTTGCCAGATCGAACTTCGAAATCTTCTGTTTGATAGCAAACTCAAACAACGGGCGCTTATTCTCAATCATCAGCCGGACAGCTTCGTCGCCCCGAGCTGACCTCAAATCGCATGGATCAAGACCATCTGGCCCGACAGCAACAAATGTTTGAGCCGAGAATTTCTCTGAATCAGAGAATGCTCGCATAGCCGCCTTCTGACCGGCAGCATCAGGGTCAAAGGTAAAAATGACTTCTGCTGGAGTGTCTTTTTCAGCCGATAGCATGCGGTTCAGGATCCGAATGTGATCATCACCGAATGCAGTTCCGCAGGTAGCTACAGCTGTGGTGATGCCTGCTAGGTGGCAGGCCATTACGTCGGTGTACCCCTCGACAACAACCACCTTTTGCTGCTTTGCGATGTCGCGCTTTGCCAAATCAAGCCCGTAAAGTACCTGTGACTTGTGGTAAACCAAAGTGTCACTTGTGTTCAGATACTTGGGACCCTGATCATCATCGAAAAGTTTTCGGGCACCAAAACCAATTACCTGGCCGGTTGTGTCTCGAATTGGCCAAATTAGACGACCACGAAATTTGTCGTACGCGCCGCGCTCACTCTTGGTTGCCAAACCGGCAGTCACTAGTTCATCCAGGGTGAACCCTTTAGCGGTGAGGTGGTCGACTAGGTTATTCCACCCCTGAGGTGCAAAACCGATGCCAAAATGCTCAGCCGCGGCTTTGTCAAAGCCCCTGCCTTTTAGGAAGTCGCGCCCAGGAATCGCTGCGTCAGTCATGAGTTGATTTGCATAGAATTCAGCTGCTGCAGCATTTGCCTCTAGCAATCGAGACCGCTGCCCCTGATCTGGACTTGAGGAGCCCTCTTCGTAGGTAAGTTCAAAGCCAACCCGAGCTGCCAACTTCTCGACTGACTCATAGAAACTCAACTGATCCATTTGCTGGACGAATTTGTAGACATCGCCTCCCTCGCCGCAACCGAAGCAGTGATAGAAACCCTGAGCAGGTCGGACATTGAATGACGGGGACTTCTCATCGTGAAAAGGGCAGAGTCCCTTGAGTGATCCAACGCTGGCTGGTCGCAGTGCAACGTACTCGCTAATGACATCGGCGATGTTTATCCGAGATTTGACCTCGTCGATGTCTCGCGCTCGAATCTTGCCTGCCATAGAAGTTATCCTAGGTCGCATTCGGTGAGCCGACTAAGCGGTGATGCAGGTTGATTGCACTCTGATCGGTGAGCGATGCAACTTGATCAACAATCACCCTACGGTGCTCGGCCTCAGTCTTGGCGCCTGCCCAGGCTGCGCGGGAGTAGGCGTCAAGGTGTTGGCCATTTGCAGCCAGGAGGGCATCAGCTAACTCAGCGAGTAAAGCACGTTGCCATTCATAAAAAGGACGGCGAGACTCATGAGACATCAGGAATGCCGAGACAATGCCCTTGAGTGTGGCAATTTCTTGTCGAACCGAGACCGGAACCACAATGTTGGCACCGAAACGCGCCATCGAATCACTCGGTGAGGCATCAACAATGGCATCGATGGTCTGACTGACAAATCGTCCGATCAGGGCGCTACTTAGGTTCTTCAGGGTGCCCTGGGCTTCTGCGCTCTTGTCGTAGTGCTTCAACCAGTAGGTTTCGGCCTTAAGTCGATCCAAGGCTTCACTAAGCTCATCCTCGCTGTAGATACCCAGACTCCACTCGGCGATTTTGGCTACCAGTTCACTGCCTGAGCGCACATCACTCAGGACCGAAAGGTCAACGAATCCACCGACAATGGCGTCTTCAAAATCATGCACTGAGTAGGCAACGTCATCGGCGAAATCCATGACCTGAGCCTCAACAGATTTAACCCGATACGGTGCACCTTCTCTGAGCCAATTGAAAACCGGCAGGTCATCTTCGTAAACACCAAACTTGATCGAGTGCTCGCGACCCTGAGGTGCATCAGCAAGACTCCACGGATACTTGCAGGTGGCATCTAGGCTGGCACGAGTCAGATTTAGTCCGAGCGAGGTGCCGTCAGGCAGGAAAACTTTTGGTTCGATGCGCGTGAGCAAACGCAGAGTCTGAGCGTTGCCCTCAAACCCTCCAATGTTCTCAGACCAGTCGTTCAGAGCCTTTTCACCATTGTGCCCGAACGGCGGATGACCCAAATCATGGGCCAAACAAGCCATGTCAACGATGTCAGCGTTGAGGTTTAGGTCACGTGCCATTTCGCGACCAATCTGAGCCACCTCTAGAGAGTGGGTCAAACGAGTGCGAGCAAAATCTCCACCAGACGGAGAAAGAACTTGAGTCTTGGCACCGAGTCGGCGAAGGGCAGACGAATGAACCACGCGTGCCCGATCGCGGGCAAACTCTCCGCGCCGAGTGCCGCTGGTGCGCTCTTCGGTCAGGAACCGTTCACGATCGAAGTCACTGTAGCCAGGCTCGATTGAGTTTCGAATGTCCATTTAGCCTCCTGAAACTCCGATTTCCGCGTCTAGAAGGACCTTGCGCTGGTCACTGATCAACTCACGCGACTGAAGCCAATTCTCTGGGAGTGCGCAAACTTTTGCACCACCCAGTCGTCCACGTGGGCCCTCGGCTTCTTCACCCGGATACGGTTGTTCGCGATCAAGTGTTCCCAGGATGTCATCCATGTGTGCCAGCGACTCAACCTGTGCAAGTGAGGCTCTGAATTCCCCACCCACCGGATACCCCTTGAAGTACCAGGCAACGTGCTTACGAATGTCTCGGCAGGCGTGTTCTTCGCTCTCAAAAAACTCGACTAGAAGCTCGCCGTGACGCTTGAACGCATCAGCAACTTGACCAAGGTTTGGCTGAATCGGCGAGATAGCAGCATTTGAGTTTGGATCACGCTGGTACTCATCGAAAGCCGCCTGAAGGTCTCCAAACAACCATGGACGACCTAGGCAACCGCGACCAACTACTACGCCGTCTACTCCGGTTTCGCGCATCATTCGAATTGCATCTGCGGCTGACCAGATGTCACCGTTTCCAAGAACCTGGACATCCGGCAGAGACTCTCTGAGCGTTGCAATTGCCTGCCAGTCCGCCTGCCCCGAGTAATACTCCGAAGCTGTTCGGCCGTGAAGAGCTACCGCGGTCACACCGGCATCTCTGGCTGCTTTTCCGGCATCCAGGTAGGTTAGGTGATCCGAATCGATGCCTTTGCGCATTTTTACGGTCAGCGGGATATCGCCGGCGGCCTTAACTGCGGCCGTGACTATTGAAGCGAAGAGGTCCTGCTTCCAAGGCAGAGCAGCTCCGCCACCCTTTCGGGTCACCTTCGGCACCGGGCATCCGAAATTCAAATCGATGTGGTCCGCGCGGTCCTCTGCAACCAGCATGGTTACAGCCTCAGCGATTGTCTTTGGGTCAACACCGTAAAGCTGCACTGAACGAATGTCTTCGGACTCGTGATGCCCTACTAGTCGCAAAGACTCCTCGGTTCGCTCGACGAGCGCCCTAGAAGTGACCATCTCAGAAACAAACAGCCCGCCACCAAATTCACGACACAGACGACGAAAAGCTGTGTTAGTGATTCCAGCCATCGGTGCCAGCACCACCGGGGTTTTAATCCCGATGGAGCCGTACTGCAGTGCCGGCTTCTCGCCCAGTTGATCTGTCATGGTTCCTAGGAAACTAGCTTGGCGCCAAGGTATTCGCGAAGCTTAGACAGCGATACGCGCTCCTGCTGCATGGTGTCTCGTTCGCGAACGGTAACTGCCTGGTCGTCAAGAGTCTCGAAGTCGACGGTCACACAGAATGGAGTTCCGATTTCGTCCTGACGACGGTATCGACGACCAATCGCACCCGAGTCATCAAAGTCGATGTTCCAGTAACCACGTAGCTCCTGAGCGAGGTTACGCGCTACTGGCGATAGGTCCTCATTACGAGACAACGGAAGAATGGCGGCCTTCACTGGAGCCAGGCGGTAATCAAGGCGGAGAACTGTACGGACGTCTACGCCACCCTTGGTGTTTGGTGCTTCATCCTCAGAATATGCGTCAACCAAGAAGGCCATTAGCGAACGGGTTAGACCCGCCGCTGGCTCAATTACGTAGGGAGTCCAACGCTCCCCCTTGGCCTGGTCGAAGTAGCTCAGATCGGTGCCTGATTCACGGGAGTGAGTGGTGAGGTCAAAGTCTGTGCGGTTTGCAATACCTTCAAGCTCGCCAAATTCACTGCCCGGGAAGCCGAAGCGGTACTCGATGTCGACGGTACGCTTTGAGTAGTGTGACAGCTTCTCTTTGGCGTGCTCGTAGAGGCGCAGGTTGTCCGGATTGATACCCAAATCGGTGTACCAATTCATACGCTGTTCAATCCAGTAGTCGTGCCATTCTTCGTCGGTTCCAGGCTCGACAAAGAATTCCATCTCCATCTGCTCGAACTCGCGGGTACGGAAGATGAAGTTTCCAGGTGTGATCTCGTTTCGGAATGACTTTCCGATTTGACCGATTCCAAACGGAGGCTTCATTCGAGCTGCACCAAGAACGTTGGCGAAGTTTACGAAGATGCCCTGCGCCGTCTCTGGACGCAGGTAGTGAAGGCCTTCCTCGGCTGCTACCGGACCCAAGAAGGTTTGTAGCAAACCGTTGAAGGCTTTCGGCTCAGTCCAGATGTCCTTGCCGCCACAGTTTGGGCAGGCAATGTCAGCCATGCTCTCAGGAGCACGACCCTTCTTCTCTTCGAAAGCCTCTTCTAGGTGATCCTGGCGGAAGCGCTTGTGGCAGCTGGTGCACTCAATTAGAGGGTCTGAGAACTCACGAACGTGACCAGATGCTTCCCACACCTTGCGAGGCAGGATTACTGAAGAGTCAAGTCCAACAATGTCTTCGCGGCTCTGTACTACAGTCCGCCACCACTGCTTTTTGATGTTCTCTTTTAGTTCAACACCCAGTGGTCCGTAATCCCAAGCCGAGCGGCTTCCGCCGTAAATCTCGCCTGCCTGAAAAACAAATCCACGACGTTTTGCGAGAGAAATTACTGAATCTAGACGATTTGGGGTAGCCACTTAAACTCCTTGCCCAAGCTGGATGCCTGGCACTTGTTCGAAGTTCTTAGTCTACTTTGAAGCCTGGGATTTTGGCTGATCTACAGCCCCACCAAATCTTCTATCTCGCTGGTGATAGTGCCCGATGGCAGCCCACAAAGAGGTTCGATCAAAGTCTGGCCAGAGGGTATCCATAAAAACAAATTCCGCATAGGCAGACTGCCAAAGAAGAAAGTTTGAGGTGCGCTGCTCGCCCGAGCTTCGAAGGAACAAATCAACATCTGGCAGGTAGTTGGTGTTGAGATACTTCTGAATGGTGCGCTCTGACACTGCGCTTGCCCTTAGCTTGCCTGATTCAACATCGGTGGCAATTGCTTTCACAGCGTCGGCGATCTCAATTCGTGACCCATAGTTCACACACATAGTCAGAGTCAGCGTCGTGTTCTTTTCGGTCAACTTTTCAGCCGCTCTAAGCTCATCGATCACCGATAACCACAGCCGCGGCCTGCGACCAGCCCAGCGAATCCGGACGCCCCAGGCATTCAGTTGATCGCGACGCTTTCGAAGCACCTCGCGGTTGAATCCCATAAGAAAACGAACCTCGTCAGGTGAACGCTTCCAATTTTCGGTAGAAAACGCGTAGACCGTGAGGTACTTAACCCCGGCTTCAATCGCTCCGGCAACAACGTCAAGCAAGGCCGCCTCACCGGCTTTATGCCCCTCTACCCTAGTGAGTCCGCGCTGGTTGGCCCATCGACCGTTGCCATCCATAACAATGGCAATGTGCTGCGGAACAGATCCGGGCACAAAACTTGGCACGGTTACGCCCGGCTTGGCTACTGAATCAAAAGTACTCATTGACGTTCCACGTGTTGAAGGGACTTTAGTCCGCGCTCGATGTGCCACTGACTATAAGCAGCAACGATACCCGATGCTGCGGAGCGAATACCGTCAGGAGCAGCCTCAACTACTTCCCACTCGCCAGACAAAAGCGCGCCGAGCATGACCGCGGTTTGCTGGTCAATGACGGCCGCACCTGCTGGCCGGCAATCACGACAAACCACGCCGCCGAGCTGCATCACAAACGCCTGATGAGGTCCTGGCGCGGAACAACGAGAGCAGTCAACAAAGTTTGGAGCCCAACCCGCAATTGCCAGTGCACGGAGGAGGTAAGAATCTAAAACTAAAGAGGCATCATGTTCACGGTTGGCCAGTGACCTGAGCGCACCAACCAAAAGCAAATACTGCTGAGGACTTGAGTCATCACCGGTGAGTTTTTCGGCGGTTTCAACCATCGCCGTTGCAGCGGTGTAGGCAGGGTAATCGGCAATGATTTCGCGGCCGTAGGCCCCAATAGTTTCAACCTGATTGACGACATCGAGTGTGCGACCCTCATAAAACTGGGCTTCAACAACCATGAACGGCTCAAGCCGGGCACCGAACTTAGATCCGGTACGGCGTACACCCTTGGCTACAGCCCTGATTTGCCCGTTGTACCTTGACAAAAGCGTGACGATGCGGTCGGCCTCACCCAACTTGTGGGTGCGCAGCACAACCGCTTCATCTCTGTATAAAGGCACAGAGCAAGTATCCGACTAATTGTCCTGATTAGTTGCGAATGGCTCGGTTCACCGCGGAAATAACCGCCTTGAGAGACGCAGTCGAAATGTCGCCATCAATACCAACACCCCAAAGTGTCTTTCCGTTGACCTCTAGTTCGACGTAAGCGGCTGCCTGAGCATCGCCACCCTCACTCAATGTGTGTTCAACGTAGTCGAGCAGGCGAACTTCGACGCCCTGCTGACTCAAGACACTCAAAAATGCTGAAATCGGGCCGTTACCGGTACCGTGTGCTTCCAACTCGCCAGTTCCATCACGCAACACGATGTTGAGGTCGACGGTGCCGTTCATGTCGCTGGCGGTGCGCATCTTCTTGAGCTCGAAACGGCCCCACTTTAGGTCGATTCGGTCCGCAGGGGCCGGCAGGTACTCATCGGTGAAGATGTCCCAAAGCATGGCTGATGAGACTTCGCCGCCCTTTTCATCGGTACGGTTTTGAACCACACGTGAGAACTCAATCTGCAGCTTTCTTGGCAGGTCTAGGTGGTGATCAGTCTTCAAAAGATAAGCCACGCCACCCTTGCCAGACTGTGAATTCACACGGATAACAGCCTCGTATGAGCGACCAACGTCCTTAGGGTCGATTGGCAAGTAAGGAACAGCCCAAACCAAGTCGTCGACCGACACGCCCTTGTCATCAGCCTCTTTGGCCATGAGCTCGAAGCCCTTTTTGATAGCGTCCTGGTGTGAACCTGAGAACGCGGTGTAAACCAAATCTCCACCGTAGGGAGCGCGTTCTGGCACGGCCAATTGGTTGCAGTACTCTACTGTCCGCTTGATCTCATCCAGATCACTGAAGTCGATGTGTGGGTCAATACCCTGACTGAACAGGTTCATACCCAGAGTGATTAGGTCCACGTTTCCAGTACGCTCGCCGTTTCCGAACAAGCAGCCCTCAATACGGTCCGCACCGGCCATGTATCCGAGTTCAGCCGCGGCAACTGCAGTCCCACGGTCATTGTGTGGGTGCAACGAAATCAGAACACTGTCGCGTCGGGCGATGTTTCGGCTCATCCATTCGATGGAGTCAGCGTAAACATTCGGAGTTGCCATCTCTACCGTTGCCGGTAGGTTGATGACCATCTTGTGATCCGGCTTTGGATCTAGAACCTCGATAACGGCATTGCAAACCTCAACCGCATACTCGAGCTCGGTACCGGTGTATGACTCTGGAGAGTACTCGTAGTAAACGTCGGTATCAGGAATCAGCGACTCCATCGAGCGGCATTTGCGAGCACCCGAGAGTGCGATCTCCATGATGCCCTGTTTGTCCTGGTTGAAAACCACCCGACGCTGAAGGACTGAAGTTGAGTTGTAGAAGTGCACGATTGCCTTCTTGGCACCCTTTAGCGACTCATAGGTGCGCTCAATAAGGGCATCGCGGGCCTGAGTTAGTACCTGAACAGTCACGTCTGCTGGGATGTGCCCATCTTCAATTAGTAGACGAACGAAGTCAAAGTCAGTCTGGCTGGCCGATGGAAATCCAACCTCAATCTCCTTGTAGCCCATCTTGACTAAAAGTTTGAACATCTTGAGCTTGCGCTCCGGACTCATCGGGTCGATCAATGCTTGGTTGCCATCGCGAAGGTCAACAGCGCACCAGCGCGGAGCTTCAGAAATTACTTTGTTCGGCCAGGTGCGATCTGGAAGTGAAACCGCAATTTGCTCGTGAAATGGTACATATTTGTGAACCGGCATTCCCGAAGGACGCTGTGTGTTTTCCATGATGTTCTCCTGTTGACCCGAGAGCTAAAACTATGCCTTCGGACTAAAAATGTGGGCCAATTCAATGGCGTGAGTGCGACCAGCAAAAAGCTCCGCAACGAGGAAGGCCGAGTTAGGCCTCGTTGCGGCCGCTAAGCAGGAGCGAGAACACACTTTTAGAGTAGACCTGAAATCCCTAGAATCCAAGTTTCCCAAGCTGTTTTGGATCGCGCTGCCACTCTGATGCAACCTTTACTCGCAGCCCCAGAAACACCTTGTGTCCGATTAGCTTTTCGATTTCAAGGCGTGAGCGCTTTCCGACATCAATTAGTCGTGAGCCCTTGTGGCCAATGATGATGCCTTTTTGACTGTCCCGCTCAACAAAGATGTTGGCATGGATGTCAGTAAGATTCTGCCCCTTACGCTTTGACATTTCATCGATGGTGACAGCAATAGAGTGAGGCAACTCATCACGAACACCCTCGAGTGCAGCCTCACGAATCAATTCACAGATGCGATTCTCAAGTGTCTCGTCGGTAACGGCCTCTGGCGGATAAAGCGCCGGCGATTCAGGCAGCAAGTCGATTAGTACCTTCGTCAAAACTTCAAGTTGATCCTCAGCGACGGCGGAAACCGGAACGATTGCTCGCCAGTCACGCAACTCAGCCACGGCTATCAGTTGCCTAGCCAGCTCTTCAGGGCTAACCAGTTCTGACTTCGTGACAATTGCAACCAGCTTTGCTCTCCTGAACTCATTCAGCTGCTCATTGATGAACTGGTCGCCGGGACCAATTTTTTCGTTGGCTGGGATGCAAAAACCAATTACGTCGACGTCTCCGAGGGTTTGCTCGACTAGATCATTCAGGCGCTGTCCAAGTAGCGTGCGAGGTCGGTGCAGGCCTGGAGTGTCGACCAAGATGAGTTGGCCAAAATCACGGTGCACAATTCCTCGAATCGCACGGCGAGTGGTCTGCGGCTTTGCACTGGTGATGGCGATCTTCTCGCCCACCAAGGCGTTGGTCAACGTTGACTTACCCACGTTTGGGCGCCCAACGAAAGATGCAAATCCCGAACGGTGCTCGCTCATTAGTTCTCCTGATCCAGTTGCTCAAAGGCAGACTGGGCGTCAGCCAAACTCTGTGCTTTCTGCACAATTACCGAGGTTAGTCGCTTTCGCTTACCCTCAATCCGCTCTGCGGTGATGTTTAAACCAGAAACGGTTACCTCATCCTTAAATTTAGGCAATCGCCCCAGGGCCTTGGCAAGTAGCCCGCCGATGCTGTCGACGTCCTCATCTTCAAGTTCAAGCTCAAGATTCTCACCCAGATCGCTGAGCGGAAAACGGGCATTCACTCGGTATCGTCCGTCACCTAGATCCACAAAGTCCAGGTCGTCTCGGTCGTACTCATCGCTGATTTCGCCAACGATTTCCTCGATGACATCCTCCATGGTTGCCAGGCCGGCAACTCCCCCATACTCGTCAATTACAACTGCGATGTGGGTTGAGGAAAGTTGCATTTCGCGAAGAAGATCGTCTACTTGTTTTGATTCGGGTACGAAGATGACTGGTCGGGCAACAGCGCTGGCCTTTCGTTTGGCCATCACGCTAGGGCTTTCATGAAGCAGGCGAGCCACATCTTTCATGTACAAGATGCCGCTAATGTCATCGATGTTCTTGCCAACTACAGGCAACCGCGAGTAACCGCGTTTTAGAAAAACACCCATTGCATCTCGAAGCTCAACGTCGGCGGCAACCGTTGCCATGTCGACTCGCGGAACCATAATCTCGCGAACGATGGTCTCGCTGAACTCTTCTACTGAATCTAGGAGTTCCTGCTCGAACTCTTCTGGCTCTTCACTCTTCGGCAAAGAAATCGGGGTGAAGACCAGGTGAATCGAAAGAATTAGGGGCGCGGCAGACTGAGCAAGGGATTTGATTACATCTGCCTGACCAAGGCGCTTAGCAGCAAACTGACTACCGATTAGCAGTGCAAACATCCAGAAGCTGGCAATTAGGGCACCCTGCCACCAACTCCACCCCAACGGGCTGACGCTTTGGCCGACAACCACACCAAAAATGCCGGTCAGGCTGAGTCGCACAAAGCCAAGGGATTCAGCTTGCGGGTCTTCATTGGCTTCTAAAGCCGCCTTGAGAACGGCCGTCACAGTCGTCAAGACGGCCAGAATGACCGCTATCCAGATTGCGAGAATGATCAACGACTAGCACCTTCAGACGCGTAGAAACTTTCGAGAATTTCACGCTGAAGTCCAAACATTTCTTTTTCTTCATCTGGTTCGGCGTGGTCATACCCCAGCAGGTGGAGTATTCCGTGGGTGGTCAGAAGCAAGACCTCGTTTATTGTCTCGTGCCCGGCAGCAAGGGCTTGCTTGGCTGCCACCTGTGGGCAAATAACGATGTCGCCGAGGAGCCCGGCTGGAGTTGGCTCGAGTTCCGTCCCAGGTCGAAGCTCATCCATCGGAAAGCTAAGGACATCAGTTGGGCCGGGCTCATCCATCCACTCAATGTGAAGAGTCTCCATAGCGGGCTCATCAACAAAAACAATTGCGAGGTCAGCTTTGGGATGAATGTAGAGAACGTCAAGTGCATGGGTTGCCAGGCTTAGTACTCGCGCCTCATCGACCTCAATCTCAGTCTCATTATTGATTTCGATACTCATTATTTCTTGGCTCCATGCTTCAGTTTGGACTCGTCATACTTCGAATAAGCATCGACAATTTTTGAAACGAGGGTGTGACGAACCACATCCTCAGAGGTTAGGGTCGCAAAGTGCATGTCCTCAAGATCGCTCAAAACCTCCACGGCTGTCCGCAGGCCAGATGCTCCGGTTGGCAGGTCTATCTGGGTGATGTCACCGGTCACGACCATTTTGGAATTGAATCCCAATCGGGTCAGAAACATCTTCATTTGCTCTGGTGTGGTGTTTTGCGCCTCATCGAGGATGATGAATGAATCGTTCAGAGTGCGGCCACGCATGTAGGCCAACGGTGCAACTTCAATGGTTCCTGCTGCCATTAGCTTTGGAACAGCTTCTGAATCAAGCATCTCGTGAAGTGCATCGAAAAGTGGCCTTAGATAAGGATCAATCTTGTCGTTGAGGGTTCCCGGCAGAAATCCAAGTCGCTCTCCGGCTTCAACCGCTGGCCTAGTCAAAATAATGCGGCTGACTTCTTTGCGCTGTAGAGCCTGAACCGCTTTGGCCATGGCAAGGTAGGTTTTTCCGGTTCCAGCCGGACCAATACCAAAAACCACAGTGTGCTCATCAATAGCATCCACATAGTTCTTTTGCCCAAGAGTTTTTGGCCTAATGCTTTTACCGCGAGAGCTCAGGATGCTCTGGCTCAGAACATCGGCGGGTTTGACGTCGGTACTCAGCATCTTGGCAGAACGGGTCAGGTCTTGAGGAACCAATTCTTTACCCGCGATGATCATGGCGATCATTTCCTCAATGAGGCTCTTCGCTGCGGCAACTTGGCTGGCTGGACCATTGATGGCTATCGAATTTCCGCGGGCGTGCACATCAACATCAGGATAGGTTAGCTCCAGCGTCTTAAGGAGCCTGTCCTCGGTACCAAAAAGCGCCACCATCGGCACACCCTGTACCTCAAGGATCTCGGTGCGTGATTTATCAGCCGAAGAATTAGACAACCTGCTCCTTAGGTGTCGTGCTGGTTATGTGACCGTGTGCGTGGAATACCGTTTGACCGGCCTCGACTCCGGTGTTAAAAGTGAGGCGGAACGAGCCGGTGGATAAATCTGAGGCGATGCGAGACCCCAACTGGACCAAATCAACTAAGTAGTCTTTGGCCTCCACGACCAAATCGGCAACATTCTCATGATGCTGCTTTGGGATCACCAAGATGTGAATTGGCTGCTTGGGCGCGATGTCCCAAAAGGCCAAAGAGAGCTCGGTTTCAGCAACAATCTTTGCTGGAATCTCTTTTGCGGCAATCTTGCAAAAAATACAGTCACTCATGGTGTCAGTCTACTTCTGAGGTCAGGACCAGAGCCCAAGCTTGGCCTGGATAACCGCTATTGCGGCAACACCTGCCGTTGAGGTTCGCAAAATCGGAGCACCGAGGTTTACTCGCGTTGCGCCAGCCTCTTCAAAAAGGGCCAATTCAGAGTCACTGATTCCGCCCTCAGGCCCAACCACAATTGCCACGTTCTCACTAGATAAATCAACATTGCCAAGGCCAACTTTGGCCGTTGGATCTAGGACCAACACGAGATCGAAGGATTCAATCGTTGTTGCCAGTTGCTTTGATGACATTGGCTGGGTAACCACCGGTTCAAATACCCGCAAGGATTGTTTGGCCGCTTCGGCAACAATCGTCTGCCAGCGCTCGACGCCTTTGGATACTTTTGCACCTTCCCACCGCGAGATGGAACGCTCTGACTGCCAAGGAACGATGCCCCAAGCTCCCAATTCGGTGGCTGCCTGGATTGCCAGTTCATCGCGGTCACCTTTGGCAAGGGCCTGAATAAGGGTCAACCTTGCTGCCGGTTCAGACTCGAGAATCACCTCTGAGATTCGAACGGTCAGGCTATTTTGAGCCAATGAGTCCACCAAACCGCGAACTCGAGTTCCTCGACCATCAGTCAGCTGAATTCCCTCGCCCACTCGCATCCTCCGGACCGAAACGGCGTGCTTTCCCTCTGAACCTGAAAGCGTAATGATGCCATCAACAACCGGGCTACCCAAGGTTGTTTTGAACAGTGGTTCAACCATGACTAGTGCTTCCGTCGTCCGGCAAAGAAACCGTGAGTCTGTTCTACCAACTTGATCGAATCGGACTTGCGCATGGCCGCAAGCTTACGAATTAATTCCTTTTGCTTGGAGTCAAGCTTGGTTGGCGTCGAAACTTGAACCCGAATCTTCAAATCACCGCGTCCAGAAGCCCGAAGCCTCTGAACACCCCTGCCCTTCACGGTAATAATGTCGCCAGTCTGCTGCCCCGGCTCAATCTCGATTGATTGAGGGCCATCAAAAGTCTCAATTTTGGTCAATGCACCCAAGATGGCATCCTGCATCGGCACCACTAGGACACAGGTGAGGTCATCACCCTGTCGACCGAAAATGTCGTGCTCACGAACCGCGATGTCAACGTACAGGTCTCCGTTCGGACCGCCTGCGAAACCCACCTCGCCCTGGCTGGCAAGTTGCAGACGCAAACCGTCTTCAACTCCAGCGGGAATGTTTAGGTCGAGCGAACGGCGGGCTCTAACTCGTCCTTGGCCTCGGCAGTCTAGACAAGGCTCGGGGATTACCTGACCGTACCCGCGGCAGGTTCCACATGGTTGAGATGTAACTACGTTGCCGAGGAGTGATCGAACCTGTCGCTGGATTTGACCGGTTCCGCGACAAATGTCACAGACCGCCATTGAGGTTCCAGGTCGGCAGCAACTGCCTGAGCAGGTTTCACAAATTACGGCGGTGTCAACTTCGATTTCTTTGGCCACACCAAAGGTGACCTCTTCAAGGGTTAGCTCCAGCCGGATAAGCGCATCCTGACCGCGCTCAGCACGCGACTTTGGCCCGCGCTGGCTTGAGCCGCCAAAGAAGGTGTCGAAAATGTCACCGAATCCGAATCCACCCGAACCACCGAAAGGATCCTGCCCGCCCATGTCGTATTGACGTCGGGAATTGGCATCGCTCAACACCTCGTAGGCGTGGGTCACCGACTTAAATCGCTCTTGCGCCTCAGGTGCCGGGTTGACATCCGGGTGCAGTTCACGAGCCAACTTTCGGTAAGCCTTCTTGATTTGGTCCTCGGATGCATCGCGTGCGACACCCAAAACCTCGTAGTGATCAGCCAAAAGTTCCTCAGTTTCCTAGTGCTTTGGTCAAATAACGTGCCACGGCTCGCACCGACGCAATGTTTGATGAATAGTCCATTCGAGTTGGCCCAATGACACCCAACTTGGCAATCTCACTGCCCTGATTTTCATATCCGCTGACAACAACCGAGGCACCAGCAAGTCCCTCGAAGGAGTTCTCTCGGCCAATTCGCACGCTAACTCCGTGCTGCTCTGCCTGCATTTCCGAAATCAACTTGAGCAGAACCACCTGCTCCTCGATAGCCTCAAGTACCGGAGAAATACTTCCCGGGAAGTCCTGCTCACGCCTAGCGAGATTTGCGGCCCCGGCCAAAATAATCTTCTCTTGGCGGTTTGCATCGACTTGCTCAACCAGACTGGCGCAAATTGAACCCACTTGCTGGGCAAAGCGTGACTCAAAAAACTTGTCCAAACCACTGAGCTTCTCGGCTACTGCGCTGAGAGCTAATCCAGTCAAAAGGGTGTTGAGTCTTGCCCTCAGTTCACCCACGAAGCCTTCATCGATGGTTTGCCCCAATTCAACAACGTGCTGTTGAATTCGGCCGCTGTCAGTGATCAGCACCATAAGAATGCGGGTGTCAGAGGCGGGAATCAGCTCGATGTGCCGAACGGTTGCCTTGCCAAGTGTTGGGTACTGAACCATAGCGACCTGATTGGTCAGCTGCGAGAGCAACCTGACAGTCCTACCCAGAGTTTCATCCAAGTCTGCACTGCCGGTCATGAAACTTTCAATAGCCA
Source organism: Rhodoluna limnophila (assembly GCF_005845365.1). Taxonomy (GTDB): domain Bacteria; phylum Actinomycetota; class Actinomycetes; order Actinomycetales; family Microbacteriaceae; genus Rhodoluna; species Rhodoluna limnophila. The sequence goes on from NZ_CP040509.1 coordinate 772,766, forward strand.
GGCGCTCAGCAGTATTGAGCGGTTTTACCTCGTTAAGGCGATCAACAAAGACTCGATATCCCTTATCGGTTGGAACACGACCGGCTGAGGTGTGCGGCGCGTGAATCAGGTTCTCTTCTTCTAGAAACGCCATATCGTTGCGAATCGTGGCTGCCGAGACGCCAAATGAGTGCCGCTCAACAAGAGATTTTGAACCTACCGGCTCTTTGGTTGCGATGTAGTCCTGAACAATCGCCCGCAAAACCTCGAGGCTTCTATCCGGTATCAAGATGGCCTCTCTTTCGCTAGCACTCGATGTCCTCGAGTGCCAATATTAGCCTGTGGTAGCCCGATTCCATAGACTGAAACGGCTAGGTAAAGGGGTAGAAATCATGTCAGACACAAACGAGTACAAATCTGCGGGTAATAAATTCTCGAAAGAGGAAGAGAAACTTTGGTCGGTCCTAGTACATGCGGTTGCAATCGTGTTTGAGTTCTTTGCCCCAGTACTTGGATTTCTGCTTTTCAGGGACAAGGGGCCGTTCATTCGTCACCACGTGACCGAGTCGCTCAACTTTGGCCTAACCATGGTGGTCTTCGCTATTGGCCTAGCAATTTCAGTTATCGGTTGGTTGGTGATTTGGGCGTTGCCAATCTACTGGACAATTTTTAGGATTGTCGCTTCCTATCGAGCCAGCCAGGGAGACTTCTATCGATATCCGCTGACTATCCGATTCGTCAAGAACTAGTCCAGTAGTTTTCTAACCAGAGAATCGGCTAATAATCGACCCTTGAGCGTCAGCCGGATTTGCCCATTGATTGCCGCTCCCGGCTCGATTAAGCCGTCGGCAATGAATCCAGCGATCAACCCCACTGCGTGCTCGCTAACGGTTTTGGCCAGGTCTATAGAAAGACCTTCGTAAATTCTGATTTCGAGGAGAATTCTCTCCTCAAGGCGTGTCCTCTCCGACAAGACTTCCCGACCAGCAGCCGGCGATTTTCCGAACGTCAGGGCTGCCGAGTAGACGCTTGGGTGCTTCTGATTCCACCAACGTACTCCCCCGAAATGACTGTGAGCCCCGGGGCCGTAACCCCACCAGTCCTGCCCCTGCCAGTAGGCCAGGTTATGCCTCGAGGCGTTTTCGACACCAGCTGCTTCCTTTGACCAGTTACTAACCTCGTACCACTTGAATCCAGCGTCTTTTAGCAACTCATCCGCCAGCTCGTATTTATCCGCCTGCAAATCTTCATCTGGCTCATCGAGATCGCCACTTCGAATCTGCCGCGCCAACTTAGTGCCAGGTTCGACGATTAGGGCGTATGCAGAAATATGATCGGGTTCCATGCTCAGTGCGGCCAGGACGCTTTCACGCCACTGTTCGAGGGTCTCGCCCGGTGCTCCGTAAATTAGGTCTACAGAGGTCGCCAGACCAGCAGCTTTAGCGGCCTCGATGGCGGCCGGAACGTTTGCCGGATTATGTGTGCGCTCCAACGTGGCTAAGACCGATGGAACAGCCGACTGCATGCCGAAAGACACTCGGGTGAATCCACCCGCCTTCAGAATTTGAAGGTAATCAAGGTCAACGGTATCGGGGTTGGCCTCAGTTGTTATTTCAGCGGCGTCGGAAATACCGAACGCAGAATCGAGTGAAGCGAGAATCTTGACTAGATCTGAGGCCGGCAATTGCGTGGGAGTTCCGCCACCAAAAAACACCGTCGAAAGAGGCCGGTTCTCGATGCCGGTTCGAGCTAGAACGCCTTGGCTAAAAGCAATCTCAGAAATTAGGACATCTGCATACTCAGATTGGCTCGCGCCATCGAGCTCGGAAGCTGTATAGGTATTGAAATCACAGTAACCACATCGAACACGACAAAAAGGAATGTGCACGTAGGCGTGGAAGCTTCTGTGTTTAGCACCCTCGCCTGCTTGTGCCGGCAAACTGCCGTCACTTGGTGCGGGTTCGCCAATCGGCAGCGGTCCGGCCACTACTTCTTCTTCTCGCCCTTTTTCTCGCCATCAGTCGATAGCGCGGCAATAAATGCCTCTTGCGGCACTTCAACGCGACCAATGGTCTTCATGCGCTTCTTACCCTCTTTTTGCTTCTCAAGAAGTTTGCGCTTACGACTGATGTCACCGCCGTAACACTTGGCAAGAACGTCTTTTCGCATAGCCCTGATTGACTCACGGGCAATAATCCTGGCACCGATAGCAGCCTGAATTGGGACTTCAAACTGCTGGCGCGGAATCAACTCACGCAGCTTACCGGTGATCATGACGCCATAGGCGTAGGCCTTTTCTCGGTGCACGATTGCGCTAAATGCGTCAACCTGTTCACCCTGGAGAAGGAGGTCAACCTTGACTAGATCTCCCTCTTCAAGACCAATTTCCTCGTAGTCGAGAGATCCATAACCAGCGGTTTTGCTCTTCAACTGATCAAAGAAGTCAAAAACAATCTCGGCCAGCGGAAGGGTGTATCGAAGTTGAACGCGGTCTTCGCCTAGATATTGCATGTCGATCATGGTGCCACGGCGACTCTGGCAGAGCTCCATGATGGTACCGACGTAGTCTTTCGGGCTCAGAATAGTGGCACGCACAATCGGCTCGAGGATCTTCTTAATTTTTCCGCCAGGGAATTCGCTCGGGTTAGTGACGGTAATCTCGTCGCCGTTCTCAAGAGTTACCTCGTAGACCACAGATGGGGCCGTGGCAATGAGGTCCAACCCAAACTCGCGCTCGAGGCGTTCGGTGACGATCTCTAGGTGCAATAGGCCTAGGAATCCAATTCGGAATCCGAAGCCGAGAGCTACCGAGGTTTCTGGCTCATAGACCAGTGCGGCGTCTGAAAGCTTGAGCTTGTCCAACGCTTCGCGCAAGACTGGGTAGTCGGATCCATCAATCGGATACACGCCCGAGAAAACCATTGGCTTTGGGTCCGCATAACCCTTTAGCGGCTCAGTGGCCGGGTTTAGCTTGGTGGTAACCGTGTCACCCACCTTGGACTGGCGAACGTCCTTCACACCGGTGATTAGGTAACCGACCTCACCGACTCCAAGGCCCTTGGTAGGTTCTGGTTCTGGTGAAGAAACACCGATCTCCAGCGCTTCGTGAACCGCTTTAGTAGACATCATGGTGATTTGCTCACGTGGCTTGAGCTGCCCGTCAATCATGCGAATGTAGGTAACTACGCCACGATAGCTGTCATACACCGAGTCAAAAATCATCGCGCGCGCAGGCGCATTTGGGTCACCAACTGGCGCAGGCACCTCGTTGACAATCAGGTCAAGCAGCGAGTCAACACCCATACCGGTTTTTCCTGAAACGCGAAGGCAATCTTCAGGATTTCCACCGATTAGGTTGGCCAGCTCCTCCGCATACTTTTCTGGCTGCGCAGCTGGGAGGTCAATTTTGTTTAGGACTGGAATGATCTTGAGGTCATTTTCCATCGCCAAGTACAGGTTGGCCAGGGTCTGGGCCTCGATACCCTGAGCAGCATCTACCAGGAGAACGGCGCCCTCACAGGCTGCCAATGAACGCGATACCTCATAAGTAAAGTCAACGTGTCCAGGGGTGTCGATCATATTTAGCGCGTAGGTTTTGCCATCCATCTCCCAAGGCATACGAACTGCCTGAGACTTGATGGTGATTCCGCGCTCACGTTCGATGTCCATGCGGTCCAAGTACTGGGCACGCATAGATCGGTCGTCGACGACACCGGTTAGCTGAAGCATTCGGTCAGCCAAAGTTGACTTACCGTGATCAATGTGGGCGATGATGCAGAAATTGCGAATCATCGCTGGATCGGTCTTTGCCGGTTCTAGACGGGTGGTTGCGCGTGGCGACAAAAGAAACCTCTAATTAGATTGAAGAAAGGGACCGCTCAGCGGTTTCTCTATTCTCTCACATGCTCGACGGCACTCCGAGGGATTTACTTGCCGATTACCGCATACTGCTGGTAGCATTAGAGGTCGAGACGGATGAAGTAATCATCCAAATCCCACAAGTTTTGAATTTGTTCAGCATGCCTGCGACTGCAGGGTGCAAACCAAGAAAGTGAAACATGGCAAACATCAAGTCACAGATTAAGCGAATTGGCACCAACCTAAAGGCTGCTGAGCGCAACAAGGCTGTTCGCAGCGAGGTCAAGACCGCTGTTCGCGCATCTCGCGAAGCGACTGCAAGCGGCGACAAGGTAGCAGCAGCTGCAGCTCTTGCACTAGCTGGCAAGAAGCTAGACAAGGCAGTTTCAAAGGGTGTTCTTCACAAGAACAACGCTGCAAACCGCAAGTCAGCACTTGCCAAAAAGGTTGCGGCTCTCTAAACCGAAGCTTTAGAAAAACCCCGGGTCATTTGACTCGGGGTTTTTTATTGTCCTGAACCATACCTGGCTTACCTGCAATGTAGCCGCAGACCATCTGGAGCACAGTCAGAGCTGTTAGCAGCCAAAGGCTGACCGCCCAAGAACCAGTTGCGGTGGCCAGAACACCAACTACGAAGGTACCCAAGGCGGAGATTAAATAGCCAACCCCCTGGGTCATCGCTGATAACTGAGTCGTTGCATCGCTGCTCGATGCCCGAATGCTCACTAGTGAGAGGGAAATAGGAAAGGTGGAGGCCTGCCCAATTCCAATCAAGATTGAACTGAGCAGAAGAATCAATTGATCGGCGTTACTTGAGGCCAGCGATGTGGCCAACCCAGCAAACCCTGCAGCTGAAACCGCACTCGAGCCGGAAGCCCACCAAGCGAGTGATTTAAACCTGCCCAAGATCGACGACATTGCTAGCCCGAACGGGATTCCTATTGATGTTGCGATACCCAAATAAAAACTAATGTCGCCGTCGGTAAACCCTTTCGACAGCAGTGCCGTCGGAAGCCAACCAAGGATCGCGTAGAAACCCAGTGACTGAATTCCGAAGAACAGCACCAGGAGCCAAGCTAAGCCCGAATGGAGTGGAAGGGAATTTACCTGACCTACCTCAGCAATCGGCGCAACAGGGTCGTTACGTCCGCGAGTCAATTTTGGTGCCCAAAGCACAATTGCCAGCAATCCAGGTGCAGCCCAAATAGCTGATGCCGCTTGCCATCCACCTAGAGAGGCACTTACGGATACAGCCGAAGAGGCAGCAAAGCTGGCCGAAATTGCTAACACCGTGGTGTACATGCCGGTGACCAGCGGAACAGACTTTGGAAAGTCTCGGCGGACCACCGAAGGCAACAGGACGTTGGCTGCAGCAATCGACAGCCCCGCCGCGACAGTGCCGACTAGAAGACCGGGGAACCCTAGGAATCCTCGAAGCGCCATCGCGATTGCAAGGACTAAGAGAACCAGCATCATGGCTTGGTCGACACCTAATCGGGATACCAACCAGGGACTAAAAAATGCACCTAGGCCAAAACAGAGAACTGGCGCTGCGGTCAGCACGCTCGCATCGGTTGGAGAGAGCGTTAGCGAATCGGTTATTTCGGCTAGCAGAGGGCCAATAACCGCCACTGCGGGTCTGAGGACTAGGGAAATAGCAATCAGAGCTAGAAGCCCAAGAACCTTAGTTCGACGATTCACTTAGTCCCTTATTCGAGATGAGGTGAATAACCTTTTCCAGTGCATAGATAGGGTCTCGCTCCGCACCTTTTGCGGCTGCATCCGCGATAGCCATAGCTGAAACGGCGTTTGCCAGACCGTCGTCGGTCCAGCCAATGAGGTCTTTACGCGCTCGGTCAACCTGCCAAGGTGCCATGCCTAACGACTGCGGTGATGCCGAGCGATTGCCGAAAATTTTGGCCAGCTGGCGAATCTTCATAGAGATCGCAGCAACTAGCGGTACTGGATCCGCGCCGGTAGCAATGGCATGACGGAGAAGCGACAGGGCCTCCCCCGACTTTCCGGCAAGAGCTGCATCTGCGACTTTGAATGCATTTGTTTCGACTCTGCCGCCGTAATAGCGATCGACAACACTTTCGGAGATGGTCTCAGAGCTATCCATCAGCAATTGATTACAAGCCGAAGCAAGCTCTGCAATGTCGTCAGCAAATGCGTCAAGCAAAGCTCTAACAGCCGCTGGAGCGATTTTCCTGTCGGCGTGGGCAAATTCAGCTTGAACAAAAGACACACGATCAGCATCTTTTTTTATCTCAGCGCAATTGATTTCTGTTGCGTGGCTGCTGACACGAATGGCATCAACGAGTTTCTTGCCTCGAACGCTTGAACCGTTGTGCCGGAGAACTACGGTGGTGTCTGCAGTGGGGTGCTCGAGGTACGCAATGCCATCGGAAATTAGGTCATCCGAGCAACGCTCAAGCCCGCGAATGATCAACAATCGAGGTTCGGCAAATAGCGACGGACTGGTCAGATTTAGGAGAGTTCCGGCCGAGTAGTCCGATGCCTCGATTTCGTGTATCTCAAGCGCATCATCTTGCCCCTTTAGGGTTTCACGAATCATACGAATTGCTCGACCGGCCAAAAATTCTTCTGGTCCTGAGACAAAAACCACGGAATCCGGTGCCGCACGGCGCCAGTCAATGATCTTTGCTTTACTCACCTCATAAGCCTAACCGCGACCGCTGACTCCAAGCTTCAAGTCATTCTGATTGACCTGCAGCGAAATCGACCCCAGGTTGTCTGTTCTCAAAGTTTTACAATTCAAGCTTTCCAAGAGGTCTAGCGTTCTTCTGGTCGGATGCCCGTAACTATTGCCCTCTCCCGAAGAAATCAGACACACATCTGGGCGAACTGCCTCATACAGTTCGGAGAATTGGTCCCGTGATCCGTGGTGGGCAACTTTGAGAATCATGGGTACGTTGTCGAGGCCTTGTCCAAGCCAGGTTGAAGATGCAGCGCCAAGACGCATCTGGCCCCTTTCACCTAGATCTGCGAGTGCGAGGAAATTAAACTCGGCGGCCTTCCAAAGCATCGCAAGACTAGCGTCATTTGAGTCCTCAACTAGGTTTAGGTTCCTTGGCGGGTTCAGCACCGTCCAGGTGAGCGCCCCTAGCTTTCCGCTATCGCCCTCAAAAGGCCGATAGATGCGTGAGCCCGTGGCCTGCAGTGTCTCTTGAACATTGCTAGCAGCCCAACGTTCATCTGGAAACGGAGAAAGTAATACCTCGCCGATGCGACGACCAGCAAGCGCACCACCGAGCCCTCCCACGTGGTCTAGGTCGTAGTGGGTAAGAACCAGCAGGTCGATGGTTTGCACCCCAAGTCGATCCAGGCATTTCTTTGTTGGCGCATTCTCGCGACCAACATCGATTACAGCAATTAGCCCCTCAGAGCGAAGAACAAACGCATCCCCTTGTCCAACATCGCAGGCAACTACCTGCCATGCCTGGTCAGGCCAGATGCCGTATTTTTTTACAGCCGAACCAGCCGACCCGATGGTCACGCCCAAAATTATTAGCAGAGCAAAACCCGCCCAGTTCTTTGATCTCTGAGCCGATGCCAGCAGAAAAACCACCAGCGCGATAATTACGGCTAAGGCCGAAATCGCACCAAGAAATCCGTTTGGCCATGGAATTACTCCACCAGCCAGACTGCTCAACGATTGGGTGGTGATGACTATCCACTGCGCTGCGACTGATGCGAGCCAACTTAGCGCGACAGCCAGCCCAGGTAGAGGAATGGCAACCAAGCAACTAAGAATGCCTAGGACAGTAATTGGGGCGACCATTGGTTCGACCAGAAGATTGGCCAGTAGTGAATAAGTGGCTAAACCCTCTTGGAGCTGCAATAGAACAGGCAAACACATAACCTGAGCACCCGCCGAAACAGCGAGTGGGAGCGCAATCCACACGGGCATATGGGACTTGAACTTCTCATACAGCGGTCTGGTGAGCAGAAGTATTCCTGCAGTTGCGGCCACCGACAGCATGAAACCGTAATCTGTTGCCAACCATGGGTCGATACACAGAAGCACCAACACGGCAAGCGCAAGAGCTGGCGAACCAGCAGCGGGTCGACCTAGAGAGGCAGCGACTAGAACTACACCAGCCATAAAGGCAGATCTGATTACGCTTGGCTCGGGACCGACCAGCCCGACATAAAGCATCAGGGCCACAACACCAATAACTGTGCGAACAACCCTACGCCGCGAGATGCGCATCGAAATTAAATACACCAGCCCGACCACGATTGCACAGTTTGCCCCAGAGACCGCAGTCAGGTGCGTCAAACCAACCGCCTTCATCTGAGCGGAAAACTCATCACTAAGTAGACGCTTCTCTCCGATGGCCAATCCAGCCACCAGCCCCTTAGCTTCACCCGAAATACCGGCCAGATTAACAAGGAAGGAATCTCTGAACAACTTTGAGGTATTTGCTCCTGGGTGTGCTGGCATTATCAATTCGAAGCCTGAAATGCAGCTCGCGCGAAAGATTTGTCGATTGACCGATTGAATGGGCGCAAAATTCATAAAACACCGATATTTTGCTCCAACCGCAATCAACTCACTCGGATCTTTTTCGTTCAAAACCCCAAATGCGCGAACTTCGGCAACATCGTTTTCAATGTGCACCGACTCAATCAAAATCTCGAAACGCGGCCCAGAGAAGGCTGCATTTGTCGCAGGCAGTTCTCTGATCACTGAGAATTCAACTTGGCCGCCTTCGTAGTTTTCGATCAATTTCACTAAAATTGCCGGCTTTGAGTTGGCGAGTTGAATCCCAAAGGAGGTCAATCCCAAAGAGAGAGCTAAGAAAGTTGGTACCAGCCAGCGCAGAAGTTGCTTCATGTCCCCAAGCCTTGGATTAGGGACACCAATGAAATCCACAGAACTCCGGCAGCAATCCAAATTCTCAAAGGGTCACCTCGTTCATCAGGCCCGCAAATAATTTGTCTCCGATACCACCCACGTTCTTCAGGTCTTCTATGGCTTGGAAACCGCCATTCTGGTCGCGATAATCAATAATTCGGCCGGCTAAGGCTGGGCCTACTCCGGGCAAAGATTCGAGTTCAACCTGGGATGCCCGATTGAGATTTATTTTTGCCGCCTGACCTTCGGCTGTTGAGCCACTAATCGGTGCCTCACCAATTGCACCGATGTGGATTTGCTCTCCATCGGTAAGCGATCTAGCCAGATTTACGGTGGCTTGTTCAGCATCTTCGGTAAGCCCACCCGCCGCGAATACAGCATCGAAAACTCTAGATCCAGCCTCAAGTTCATAAATACCGGGCTTCTTCACCTCGCCGATTACGTGTACGAAAATGATTGCTTGATTGACTGAAACGCTCGCAGCGGAAGGCTCGATGCTTAGATTTTCTCCAGTTCCACTCAGGGAAATCTGGGAATCACCAGCTGCCCCGGTAAGACTATTGACTGCAATTAGGCCAACGGCGACGACTCCCAGCAACAGAAAAGCGAGTTTTTTACTGATGGGTTGCGTACCCGACAGTGCCTCTGAAAACCTGGACTTTATCCAACCCATTACCAAAAGGTAAGGCGCCCAGTGATTGCACTGAGCGCCTTAGGTAGTTCTGTTAGTAACTGTTACTTGGTAGCTATGTTCACAAGTTTTGGAACGCGAACAATGGTGTTGGCAATCGACTTATCCCCAATTGCACGCTTGACCGGTTCTGATTGCATAGCCAAGGCGAGGAGTTCATCCTCGGAAATGTTTACGTCAACTTCAAATTTGTCTCGTAGCTTTCCGTCGACCTGCACGACAGCAACCACTGAACTTTCAACCAGCAAGGTTAGGTCGGCTTCAGGCAGCTGTGCAAGCGCAACTCCAGGCTGGTGACCAAGCTGTGCCCACATGTCCTCGGCCGTATACGGAGCAAAAAGCGAGAGTGCCTTAGCTACGACTTCGGCTGCTTCGCGCACTGCTGGATCAGCAGGACCGGCAGCACCGTCAATAGCCTTACGAAGCGCATTGACTAGCTCCATAATTTTGGCAACACCGACATTGAACTTGAAGCCTTCGATTACTGGGCCAAAGTCACGCAAGAAAGTGTGGGTCGCCTTACGTAACTCCTTGTTTCCACGTGCAGCATCTGACCCAACTGGGCTAACGACATCATTGGCGGCTCGCCAAGCACGAGCAAGGAACTTGGCTGCACCAGACGGAGAAACATCCGCCCAGTCGATGTCGTCCTCAGGAGGACCGGCAAATGACATAGTCAAACGAACAGCATCTACACCGTGCTCGTCCAGCTGCTCGCTCAAAGCAACGATGTTTCCACGAGACTTTGACATTGCAGAACCGTTCATAAGAACCATGCCCTGGTTAAGCAAGCGCGTAAACGGCTCTTCAAAATCTAGCTTTCCTAGATCGTGCAGAACTTTGGTAATAAATCTTGCGTAGAGCAGGTGAAGGATTGCGTGCGTTACGCCACCAACATACTGATCAACCGGAGCCCAGGCCTTGGCCTCATCCTCTGGAAAAGCAACCTCGGTTGAGTTTGGAGACAAGAAACGAAGGAAATACCAGGATGAATCCACGAAAGTATCCATGGTGTCGGTGTCGCGAAGAGCGGGTCCAGAACACTTTGGGCAGGTTACGTTGACCCAGTCGGTTGCTCCGCCAAGTGGCGAGGTTCCCTTTGGCTTGAGGTCTAGGCCCTCGGCAGATGGAAGCTCCACTGGCAACTGATCCTGCGGAACTGGCACCTCACCACACTTTTCGCAGTGAATGATAGGGATAGGTGTTCCCCAGTATCGTTGGCGCGAAATTAGCCAGTCACGAAGTCGGAAGTTCTTGGTCTTCTTACCTTTACCCTCGGACTCAAGCAGTGCAGAAATTTTCTGGATTGCGTCTGCTTTAGAAAGCCCATTGAGCGGACCCGAGTTAATCAGGGTTCCTTCTCCAGTAGTGGCTACACCGGTGGTATTTGGGTCCTCTTCGCCGGTCTCAAGCACCACCTGAACCGAAAGCCCCATAGCCTTGGCAAAATCCAAGTCGCGCTGGTCGTGGGCAGGAACAGCCATAATCGCACCATGACCGTAGTCGGCAAGGACATAGTCAGACGCAAAAATTGGAAGCTTAGCTCCGTTTACCGGATTGATTGCAAATCGCTTTAGGTCAACACCCGTCTTCGGGCGGTCGGTAGCGAGTCGTTCAATGTCATTGGACTGCTTTACCTTTTCAAGGTAGGCATCAAACTGCGATTGAACATCAGCGTCGGCGCCTGCCGCAAGTTCCGCCGCCAGAGCACTATCTGCGGCAACAACCATGAAAGTTGCACCAAACAGGGTGTCTGGGCGAGTGGTAAATACGGTTACCGGCTCTTCGCGACCTTCAATCACAAAATTGACGTCGGCTCCGTGGGAACGCCCAATCCAGTTTCTCTGCATAGAGAGAACCTTTGCCGGCCAATTGCCTTCGAGGGTGTCCAAATCATCGAGCAGGCGGTCAGCGTAATCGGTGACTTTGAAGTACCACTGGGTAAGAGCTTTCTTGGTCACTAGGCTGTCGCAACGCTCACACAGCCCCTGAACGACCTGCTCGTTTGCCAGCACGGTTTGACAGCTTGGGCACCAGTTGACGTTTGAGTTTTTGCGGTAGGCCAAGCCCTTGTTGTAGAACTCAAGGAACAACCACTGGTTCCATCGGTAGTAAATCGGGTCTGAAGTAATCAGTACGCGGTCCCAGTCAAATGAGCAGGCATATCTACGCATCGATGACCGCTGTTGCGCGATATTGTCGTAGGTCCAACCCTTAGGGTCAAGTCCGCGCTTAATTGCAGCGTTCTCGGCAGGGAGACCGAATGAGTCCCAGCCGATTGGATGCATGACGTTGTATCCCTTTTGAACCCAGTATCGAGAAATAACATCGCCTAGCGCGTATGCCTCAGCGTGCCCCATGTGTAGGTCGCCCGATGGGTAAGGGAACATGTCCAAGACGTATTTCTTCGGGCGAGGATCTCCGGGGTTTCCCGATGCAAATGGACGCAGCTCATCCCATACCGGAAGCCATTTTTCCTGGATGTTGAATACGTTGTATTCGTTCTCAACCGGCGCGTTTTGCTGGGTCATGTGCTCACTTCTCAGGGGTGCGATTCAATAATCAGTACTAAAGAACAAGGTTACCAATTAGATGGTGACAAACTCGGAGCTAACTCCACGGATTAGGTGCGTTTAGCACTTTCAGCAAAGCCTGAGCCTTGAGCTCAGTCTCAGCAAGTTCGGCATCGGGGTCTGAGTCAGAGGTAATGCCACCACCTACACCCAGACTTACCTGTCCAGACTCAAAAATTAGCGTCCTAATGGTCATTCCAAATTCTGCAGAACCATCAACCCCGATGTATCCCAGAGCCCCTGAATAGACTCCCCGAGGACCACTCTCTAGGTCCGAGATGATTTCCATGGCACGGATTTTAGGAGCACCCGTCATCGACCCACCAGGAAATGCAGACGCTAGGACTGCTGAGATGTCCAGGTCGTCCTTCAACTGAGCAGTGACGGTTGAGACCAACTGGTGAACGGTTGCGTAGGTTTCGACCTCAAAAAGTGCGGGAACCCGGACGCTATCAATCTCGGCCACTTTGGAGAGGTCATTGCGCATCAGATCTACGATCATTAGGTTCTCGGCGCGTTCTTTAACGTTTGATTTGAGTTCGGCAGCGATTGCGGCATCGGTCGACAGGTCAGGTCCGCGCCCTCGGGTGCCCTTGATTGGTTTGGTTGATAGGCGCCCAGATGAGTCGAGTTTGAGGAACTGCTCAGGAGAGCTGCTCACTACCGCTTTGTCGCCGAATCGAAGATATGCGGAATATGGCGCTGGGTTTTGTTCACGCAAAGCAAGGAATGTGAAAAGCGGATCAGCGGTGGAACTCAGCGTCACCTGATTGGTTAGGCAAATTTGATAGACGTCCCCGGCCTCGATGTGGCGCTGGGCCGAATCGATCATCCCGAGATATTGACTTGGACTGTGCCTCAATTGAGCAAAAAAAGTAACCTGGTCTGCTCTGAATCGATTTCGGTAAATAGACTGCTGCCCGCCAACCAAAGTCAGGCGTAGCAAGGCGGCTCGATGCCAAGCACTAAAAGCCTTCTGGCTCTCAAATAACCCGACAAAGTACATCGACTTGTCGCGGTGATCAAAAATAATCGCTCGATCCACACTGATGAACGCGTGCAAACTATCAAGTTCATAGTTGAGGCAACCAACCAAACCAGGCCGCCACGAAAAAGGAAGGCTTAGATCACCCACAGCATCCCCCGCAACTGCGATTTGGGGATTGCCCACCACTCTACCGATGGATGCAACGCCATCGATAGAGAAAATTTCAGGAGTTCCTGCACCCATAACGCTGAACGGTTCATCGATGTGGTGTTCGCGATCAAGCCAGAAAGCGTTGGGCTCTGAACTGTAAAACTGAGCAAATACGTCAGCTGGCGCAGCCCAACCGGCAAGATGCGCAGAATACAGCTGCATTTGTCTCCCGGTTCACTTTGGCTTTAGATGGACTCGTAATCTAGATTAGACGCACTACAGCGGGTATTAGCCGGAGGTGAAAAGATGTCTGACGCAGCACAGTTCTTTTGCTTTAAAGACGGCTCATTGCAGTTAGTCACCTCACCTCCAGAATCAGAGGTTGTACTTTCCGTCGCCGACTCCTGGTTAGCCGATGAGGGACGGGTTAGAAATCTTCAGGCTCACTTCTCTCGTTTCGGCGACTGGGTTCGGCAGATAACCGATGTGTGTGACGAACAATTGGAACCATTCTTTGATGCTGTCCGAGAAGCAATTCCTAATCAGGGTCGCTGGTTTCCACGAATTGAATTTCACGGAGAGGCCACCACGCCAAACCACCTCTTCTTAAGACTGCGCGAGGCGCCCGAGCAGCTGGGGCCAATTACCCTCTGGACGTATCCAGACACCGACCCGCGACACAATCCGACTGTCAAGGGCCCGGATTTGAGCCTATGCCTGCAGGTGAGAAGAGCCGCTCAGATGCACGGCGCCGACGAAGCAGTCTTTTTGGATGAGCGCGGAAACCTAATTGAAGGTGCCCTGAGCTCGATTGTTTGGTGGCGAGGAGATGTCCTGTGTGCGCCTGACCACCAAACCAAATGGCTTCCGAGCATTACCCGCCAAGAAGTTTTTGCGATCGCAGAGCAGATGGGTATTCGGACACGAACCGAAAATGCTCGGCCAGCTGACTTAGTTGAACTTGAAATCTGGGCGCTTAGCTCTTTACAGGGCATCAGATTGGTTCGGGATTGGATTGATCTCGGCGGCCCGGTCGGCCCGGCTAAACATCTAGAGTCATTTCAGAAGCGATTGAGACTCCAGCTGACCGCTATCGATTAAGCCAGGCAAAAAGCGAGTGTGACTCGCGTCTGTCATGATTAAACCGTGAATGAGATTCTTGACTGGATTCTGAACATGGTTCAGAGCGTTGACCCGGCAACTCGCAACCTTTTGGCCGGCCTCGCAATCATGCTCGAGACCTCGCTTTTCATCGGTTTGATTATGCCCGGTGACACCGTAGTTCTAGTTGCCTCAACGGGCGTACTCGACCTCGGCGACTTCTTCTTTTTGCTCGGAGCAGTCCTGCTAGGTTCACTTATAGGTGAGTCGATCGGCTTTCTGATCGGCAGGTTCTTCGGAGAGCGCATCCGTGCCAGCCGGTTGGGGCAAAAAATTGGTGAAAAAAACTGGCAGATGGCTGACGTTTTTGTTGAGACCCGTGGTGGGTTAGCGGTAGCGATTTCAAGATTTCTGCCAGTACTGCACTCTTTGGTTCCGGTTGTTTCTGGCATGACCAGAATGAAGTACCGAGTATTCATCCGCTGGACTGTCGCTGCTTGTGCGGTGTGGGCCAGCGCCTATGTCGGTGTCGGCTATCTAGCGCGCGCTAGCTATGAAGAGGTTTCCAAGAACCTCAAGTTCGGCGGATTAGTTTTCGTCGTGATTATCATCGCGTTTGTGGTTCTGGTTCACTTTGGTAAAAAGCGGCTCGAGAAGTCTGCCGAACGCATGATTGCCGAGGGTGAGGCCGCAATGGCAGCAATTGCCGGCGCCGAGCAAATCGAACGCGGCGAAGAAAACAACTTCGATCAAAGCGAGAAAAACTAATGTGTGGACGGTTTGTAGTTGCTCGCGCAGTTGGTGAAATCCAAACCATTTTCGAGGTTGACGAAATCGTCGGGAGTATTCCGGGGGTCAGTTACAACGTTGCTCCCACCCAGCCAATTGCAATCATTGTCGACCGTGCGTTTGAAAAAGCTGAAGACGGATCCCCAATCGGCGAACTGAGTCGTGAAATTCATTCGGCTCGCTGGGGCCTGGTGCCCCGTTGGGCTAAAAGCCCAGACGAACACGGCCCACTCATCAATGGCAGAATCGAGTCAATTCTCGAAAAGCCTTCTTTCAAAGATTCAGTAATCCGCCGTCGCTGCGTGATTCCGGCCTCTGGTTATTACGAATGGCAAGTCGCCGCAGATGGCACCAAGCAGCCGTTTTACATCTCTGCTGGCACCGATGGAATGTTTGCATTAGCGGGCTTGTACGAGTGGTGGGCGGATCCGAGCAAAAACGCTGCAGACCCTGCTCGTTGGCTACTTTCGGCAACCACGCTGACCAAAGACTCTGCCCCCGAGTTAGCCCACATCCACGACCGCAATCCAGTCTTGCTATCTCCAGACACCTTTGAAGCCTGGCTCGACCCGCACATTATTGGTGACCAGGAGTTGCTAGAGGCAGTTGCCATTGACTCTGACATGGTGGCAGCAGAGGCAGAATTTTTCAAAGTCGGCACCGATGTTGGGCAGGTGCGGAACAACTCCCCCGAACTCATTAGAGCTTTGAGTTAGCACCGTGGCCAATCGTCAGAACAACGAACGCGATTCCGGCAGAAATGCCCCGCGCGATAAAAATGGCAAACTCAAGCGAAAACTAAACGAGATGCCGGCGGACGTCAAAGTTTCGCTTGAAGAGACCGGGCTACGCGCTGATTTTGATGCTCGACCGGCCTATCAACGCAATGACTACCTAGCTTGGATTATTCGCTCGAAGTTTCCGGCTACCCGCACCAAACGGCTAAATCAAATGTTGGCCGAGCTCGAGCTGGGCGGCGTCTACATGCGCATGGACCATCCAGCCTCTAGAAAATAAAGATTTAATCAAAACCAATTACTTTTGTCAGCGGTTACCTCTACACTCTTAACATTCGAACAAGTGTTCGAATGATTTAGTTTTCGAGAGGGGCCAGCTGTGCTGCGCGTAGATGAGAGCGTGTCGGTTTCTACTAACCGAGGAGGTGAGCCGATCGGGTTTTGGTGGCGAGGCGGTAGCTACCTGGTTAATTCAAAGCCGGTGCGCTGGTTTGCCCGCAGAGAATGGTGGAATGAGTCAGCAAGAGCACAGCGAGGCATCGGGGCCGGAGTACTTGAAGTAGAAATGTGGCGCATTTGCGCGTCCAGCGAAGACAGCAGAACCGCTCAGTACGAGCTAGTGCACACGCTCGATACGCACGGCAACGACCGCAATACTTGGCGACTAGCCCGGGTCTACGCCTAGAGAGCACCAGGTTACTCATGGAGAGATTCACTCATCTCAACGTGGCATCGGCTTTCTCGGGGCACTACGGGGTCACCAGACCCGAACATTTAGCCGAGGCGGCCGTCAGCCTGGGCTTTGACGCACTCGCAATCACCGACCGAGACGGCCTATACGGAGCAGTAAAACACATCGGGGCCTGTCTAAAAGTTGGGCTATCTCCGATAGTTGGCGTGAATTTGTTGGTCTTCGACGAGTCGGGGGCAGAACTAGCCCGATGCATAATTTTGTGCCACGGCCACACCCAAGGCGCCGGCTGGTCTCAGCTATGCAAAATAGTTTCAGGAGCCCACTCGGGCCGCATCTTTGGCAGCAGCAAAAAGAGCATCGGAATCAAACGTAGCCAACTTTCTGAGCTGATCGGCGACCAAGCCAATTGCACAGTACTAATTACCCCAGACAGCGATGTAGGCAGAGAGGCTATTGCCGGAAACCGCATCCGGGCCAAGCAAGCGCTGGATGCATGGAAGCAACTGTTTCGGACACCAGGTTCTCTTGGGCTAGAGATTGCCAGCCACATCACTGAACCTGGTACCGAATACTCAGTAGACCAGAGCCGCCGGCTACTGCAGCTTGCCGACGCACTATCGGTGCCTACGGTACTAACCAATTCGGTCAGATACCTTGACCCAGATGGCGCCCTGACTGCAGACATTCTGGATTCCGCGAGGCATTTGGAACCATTGGGTTACTTTAGGCCTCAGCCCAACGCCCAGGCTTGGCTAAAACCCGGCGGGCTGATGCACGCGCTTGCTTTAGAGATCACTCAGGACCAAGCACGAGCGGGGCAACTGATTGAAACCACCAACAAATTGGCTGAACGATGTCGGCTTGATCCGGTAGCTGATTGCAGTTGGGGAAAACCAAAAACTCCAGAGAAATCTGCCTTAGGAATAGACGGCAGCCCATTTGAGGTGCTTTGGCAAAAAGCACATGCCGGAATATCGCGCTACTACCCCACCGCGAGCCAAGCTGAGCTTCAGCAAATTCAGCATCGACTCGGGCAAGAGTTGATCACAATCAACAAACTGGGTTTTGCGACCTACTTTCTGACAGTCGCTGATGTTGCCCAGATGATTCGCGACATGAACATCCGCAGTCAAGCTAGAGGTTCGGGAGCTGGCTCGCTAACCAATTACCTACTAGGCATAAGTGGCGTAGACCCAATCGAACACGACTTACTGTTTGAACGCTTTCTCAGCACCGAAAGATCATCTCTGCCAGACATCGACATCGATGTAGAGTCAGCTCGAAGACACGACATCTATCGAGCAGTTTTCAAACGCTACGGCTCTAATCGCGTGACTCTGCTGTCGATGCAAAGCAAATACCAAGGGCGCGGTGCAATGCGCGACTCTGGCCTGGCACTGGGGCTCAATGATGACCAAATTGATGAAATTGCCAAGAGCATGTGGCGTTTCAGCGCCAGAAATTTTAGAGGCGCACTGGCTACTAAACCAGAGCTAGCAAAATTTGCTGAAGAGGTAGAACAAGATCGGCAAATGAACCTGCTGGTAGACATAACCGAACGGCTAGACCGACTACCGAGACACATATCCATGCACCCTTGCGGGCTCATCCTCGGAGACCTCAATCTGTTGCAGGTTACGCCGGTCGAGCCGAGTGGCATGGGTCTACCAATGAGTCAGTTCGATAAAGATGACATGGACCCTATGGGTCTACTAAAACTCGACATCCTTGGCGTGCGCATGCAAAGCGCAATGGCCCATGCCGTTCGAGAGATAGAAAGGGTTAGGGGCCAAAAGCTTGATCTAGATGCCATCCCTCGAGATGACCCGGACACGTTCAAACTGATTAGGACCACCAACACCCTAGGGATCTTCCAGATTGAAAGCCCCGGCCAGAGAGAACTAACCGGAAAACATCAACCAACCGAGTTCAACGACCTAACCATTCAGATTTCTCTCTTTAGACCAGGTCCGATGAAGGGCAATATGATTGCGCCCTATCTTGATGGCAGACATGGCTTTGCTAGGGCCGACTTCATTCACTCGGATCTAGAGCCGATCTTGCGAGAGACCTGGGGTGTGGTGATATTCCACGAGCACGTAATTAGAATCCTGAGCAAGATGACTGGGTGCAGTCTGGCCAAAGGTGATGAGATGAGGAGATCACTTGAGAACCCGCGACTAAAACCCGAAATTGAAAAATTCTTCAGATCTGAATCTGCTAATCGGGGCTATTCCCAGCCGGTTATTGAACGGGTTTGGTCAATTATCGAGGGCTTCAGCAGTTTCGGATTCTGCAAGGCACACGGAGCAGCCTTTGCAGTGCCTACCTATCAAAGTGCGTGGCTGAAGACCCATCACCCCACCGAATTTATGGCGGGGCTTTTCACCCATGACCCGGGCATGTACCCAAAGCGTCTTTTACTCTCTGAGGCCCGGCGGCTAGGCGTGAAGTTGTTGCCGGTTGATGTAAATAAATCCACCGATGAATACCTCGTCGAAGAGGGCGGAATCAGAATGGCAATCCACGAGATTCAGGGAATCAGTGAGGCTGAGGTAAAACGAATACTGGAACACCGGCCGTTTACCGACATTGGCGATTTCTATCTGCGCGCTAGACCGAGCAGAAGAACGCTCGAAAATTTGGCCCTAATCGGAGCACTGGACTCTCTTGCTAAAACAGAAAGCGGAAGCAATCGAGGAGACATACTGGCCAGGGTCAGGCAACTCAACGCGATTAAGAATCGGCCACTTCCCGAATCCCAACAGCCAACCTTAGATTTCAATTTGATTGAGCAACTTCCACAGGGAAACCCAAACCCAAGTTCAGCGGAGCAAGTTGCTAGCGAACTAAGCATTTTGAAACTCGACGTTACCGAACATGTTCTTGAGCTCTATCGCCCAATGCTTGACGAAATGGGGGTTGTCAGGGCCGATGAACTGGTTGAGTTACGCAGTAAATCTGAGGTTTTAGTGGCCGGAGTCAGGGTTGCAACCCAGACGCCACCTATGAAGTCGGGTAAACGCGTGGTTTTTGTTACCTTGGATGACGGTTCGGGATGCAGTGATAGTACATTTTTTGATGAAGCTCAAAAACGCTGCAGCCATATCCTGTTCAACACTCGACTAATTGTGATTGCCGGACAGACCAGGCGGACCGGCGTTAGAGGTGTTTCGATCATGGCTGAAAACGCCTGGGACATCAGAGAGCTTTGGAATCAGTGGCTAGCTAAACAAGCTGCAAGTTAGAAAGGCAAGTATGAACCGGCGCGACCAATTCTTCATTATGACCGCGGTCGGTTTGGCCACTCTGGCACCTTGCATTTGGTTAGCCGGCGCAGCCGTCGACTACCCAGATACCGAGGCTCTAAAAAACCAAATTGGAGCCTTAGGAGCTGACGAGGTAGGCCTTCGGACACTCTTCCCGGGCACCTGGAAATCAATCGATGTTACCTGCGCTGAAGACTCGACCCAGACACTGAAATTCGTCACAAACTCGGAGTCTCAAAATCTAAATACTCCGCGTTTCAAACTGCCCCTAGAAACACTAAATCTGTGTGCCGAAGGATCAAAGTCCTACGGACACACAGATTCAGTAGCGCTGAAAAACTAATTCAAATTAGTCGCGATTGAAGATTGCGAGCAAACGCAGAATCTCCATGTACAACCAGATCATGGATGCGGTTAGGCCAAAGGCCGCACGCCACTCATTCTCGACCGGCATACCTCGGCGAGAACCGTCAACAATGGCCTCGAAGTCCAGGTTGAGTGTGAATGCCGCAAGCACCACGCCCGCAAGCCCAGCTAGCCAAGCAAATCCTGAAGAATAAACGCCAGCGTTGCCAGCAATCATTCCAACGATGAGGTTGATGATCGCAAAACCCATGTACCCGATTAGAGCAAAGGTCATTACCCGGGTAAAGCGAGCGTTAACCTTGATCCAACCAAAACGGTAAGCGGCAAACATAGCACCCGCGGTAGCAAAAGTACCAAGTACAGCATTTTGAACGATGCCCGGATACTGAGCCTCATAAATCGCCGAGATTCCACCGATGACAACACCTTCAACAGCTGCGTAGGCGATGATTACGGCCGGACGAACCTGCTTTGAAAAGGTTGCCCAAAGACCGAGGCCAAGGCCAACAAAGAGCGCAGGCATGAACAGAGCCTGTAGCGCAGGAATCACCCAGGTTGCCGCAGCAGTTGCCACCAAAATAAGGAACATGCCGAACACCTTGCCGGCAGTACCCTCTACGGTCATCTTTGGGGTCGAGGTAATTTTTGCGAACTCAGCGTCAACTGCAGCCTGATCAATTCGGGCAGCTTCGACACCGGTCTGCATTGCACGATTAAAAAGTGGGTTGTGTGAAATAGACATGGCTAAATTTTATGAGAGTTGTCTGGCAATTTGCTGAACATGTTCACCAGCAATTGTGTGCCCACCCGGATGCATCAATAGCTCCACCTTGGCGCCCAAACCCTCAAACTCCTGAATCATTGCTTCAGTTCGTTCTGGCGGCGAATAGTGATCTTGCTCTCCGTTCGCAATCCAAACGCGCTTGCCGACCAGACTTGGCAATTTCTTGAAAGGTGTTTTCTCAAACGACTTGGTCGTACCAAAGGCAACGATTCCTTGGAGAGAGTCCGGCTGTAACAGCAACATGGCACCGGCCGCGTTAGCACCATTCGAGAACCCGACTGCGTAAACGTTGTCTGGGTCAAAACCGTATTCCCCAGATGCAACCCACAGAAACTCGGCTAAATCGGCCGAGTTGCGGACAATGCCAGCCTCATCGAAACTGCCATCTTCGTAACGCATGAAGAAACGGTTAGCACCTTCAACCCGAACCAGGCCGCGAGGTGACAACAAGTTCGCGGTTGGATCGAGAGCCTTGCCAAGCGGCAGGAGGTCAAACTCATCAGCGCCAGAACCATGCAGCAACAGCAACGTTTTAGCTGCCGCGACGTCATTCGCTGGGCGCCATACGTGTGGCCGGGCTAGGTCAGATGCTGAGCTGGCCATGGCGGAATACTGCCTGATCCCTAAACAGCTTTGGAATCGAACTCAGCCAGAATCTCTGCCGCAATTGAGGTACCGCAGCGCGAAGCTCCAGCCTCAATAAAATCGACCACCTGATCAAGAGTCCTGACACCACCTGATGCCTTGACCTTTAGTCTGTCTCCTACACAGCTCTTCATCAGGGCAACGTGCTCTAGCGTCGCTCCTGCGGTAGCAAATCCAGTAGATGTCTTTACGTAGTCGGCACCGCCTGCCTCGGTGAGTTTGCAGGCAGTGGCAATTTGCTCATTGGTTAGCAAGGCGGTTTCAAAAATAACCTTGACGATAATTGATTCGCGCGACTCTCTGGCAGCCGAAACTACGGCCGCAATATCAGCCTCAACGAAATCTAGGTCACCTGAAATCAACGCTGAAACATTCAGCACCATGTCGATCTCGGTGGCACCCAGAGATATTGCCTCCTGGGTCTCAAAAACCTTAGTGGCGGTTGTAGTTGATCCGTGCGGAAAGCCAATCACGGTGCAAACAGGTACATCACTCTGCTTCAAAACCTCGTGAGCCACAGCAACATCCATCGGACGAATGCAGTAAGAAGCAACATCCTCATCGAGGGCAACTTTGGCACCAACGGTTACATCGGTGTAGCTTGCATTCGGCTTCAAAACCGAGTGGTCAAGCGTCTTGGCAATTTGGGTTCGGGTGAGTCCGCGGTAAGTCTTTGACATGCCTTCAGTTTACGCTTGACTCATGCGCATCACGGTTCAAGTCAAACCGGGCTCAAAAAAGGGGCCACTGATTGAGAATTCCCCCGATGGAACCCTAGTGGTCTTTCTTCAACAGCGGGCCGTCGATGGCGCGGCTAACGAGGGACTAATCGCCCTGTTGGCTAAACACTTCGGCGTTTCAAAATCGAGAGTGTTCATAGAAGCGGGGCATGCATCACGCATTAAACGAGTCTCAATCAACAACTAGAAAAGGACAGCTATGAAGATTGCAATGGCAAACGATCACGCAGGGCGTGGACTAAAAAATGAGATCAAGGCGTTGCTAGAGAGCTGGGGCCACGAGGTCGTCGATTTCGGCACCCACACCGATGACCCAGCTGATCTTCCAGACTTTGTCTATCCGGCAGCGATGGCGGTAGCTCGCGGAGAGGTAGACCGCGGCATTTTCGTCGACGGTGTTGGTTACGGTAGTGCCATGATCGCTAATAAGGTGTCTGGAGTTTATGCGGCCGTTTGCCAGGATTCATTCTGCGCTGAATTGGCCCGGTCACACTCTGACACCAACGTTTTGTGCCTCGGCGGAAAAATCATCGGTTCGGCTATTGCCCTCGAAATCGTTCGAGTCTGGATGGAGACCGAATGGCTCGGACGCGACGAACCGAAGTACGCCCGCAGAGTACAAAAAGTCGTGGACATCAACAATGCCCAGTTGGTAGCCGTCAAGTAGCTTGTTTCGGCTGACCCGGTTAAACGAAATTCCCACCAAATACATGGTGGGAATTTTCGTTTGTGGACCCGACGGGATTTGAACCCGTGACCCCCTGCATGCCATGCAGGTGCGCTACCAGCTGCGCCACGGGCCCGATCGTTGCCGAGGCAACTTTGATAGTTTACAACAAGTTTTCAGCTGCCGGAACTATGTCCAACTTAACTACTGGCTGGTCACTGTAAAGACGCTCAAGAGAATAGAACATGCGGTCTTCTTCATGCATCACGTGGCAAACAACATCGCCAAAGTCCAGAAGAATCCAACGCCCTAGTTCTTTACCCTCGCGGTGTAGCAACTTGAAGCCGTTCTCAAGCATTACTTCTTCGATGTTGTCAGAGATTGCCGATACCTGACGTTCGTTTCGGCCAGATGCCAAGACGTAAATGTCGGTGAGCGGCATAACCGCTGTGATGTCGAGAGCAATGATGTTTTCGGCCAATTTATCTGCGGCGGCATTGGCTGCTAGATTGGCGGTTTTGATTGCTTGAGCGGTTGCGGTCACGATGTCCTTAGATTACTTGAAGATACCAAGCATATACGCTCCGAGCACCAAACCACCCATAGTGACCATAAGCACCGAGATTGTCGTAACGAGGTAAACCTGATTTTGCCCCTTAGCCAGCTTGACCGGGACAACGTTGACTTTTGCCGAGCGACCCACTACCCCAAGGGCACTCAGTGGCTCAACGTTCGAGACCGAGCCACTAATACTGTCAATAGCTAAGGCTTCATCGGTGTAGTTGGCATCCTGAATCGCCTCGAACTCACCGGTGTTGGTGGTCAACGGTGGCAGTTCAATGGCTCCGGTGCGCAACCACTCACCTGTCTCACCGATAGCCCCAGATAGGTCGTCAATGCTGGCCACCTTATCCAGCACAATCGTTGCCGAAGCCGTATCGGTGGTCAGTTTTGGAGAAACTTCAAAAAGTGGTGCGGGTTCATCTTGGCTAGCCTCAACTTCACCTGACTCAACTGATTCAGGCTCAACTGCTGCTGGCTCTTCTGCTACAGGCTCAACACTGGCAGGTGAATCAACCTTTGGCGATGCAATAATTTCGACGGCCTGGGTTGGGGTCTTCTCAAAGCCGGGTAGCGGCCTGCCTAGGCGCGCCGCCTCGCTCAGCTGCTCGCGAGTAATGAACTGACCGTCGGTCACTTGTTCCCCTCATAAAGTTGGTGCTCAGTAATGTAATCAAGAACCGCATCTGGAAGCAGATACCTGGTTGGCTTACCCTGAAGAACTCTCTCGCGAATGTCGGTTGAAGAGATAGCCAAGGCAGAAATTTCAACCAGGGTCACCGCATCCTCTGCACCCCGAGGTACGGAAAGCTTATGACCTGGCCTCGAAACACCGATGAATTTTGCAAGCTTCAGGAGTCGTTCCGGATCCTTCCAGCTAAAGATATCAGCTAGCGCGTCTGCACCGGTGATGAAGAAAAGTTCAGCATCTGGGTTTTCGGAGGCAATGTCTGCCACGGTGTCGACGGCATAAGTTGCTCCACTGCGGTCAACGTCAACCCGACTTACAGAGAAATCGGGATTTCCCTCGATCGCCAAGCGGGTCATTTCGAAGCGGTGAGCAGCATCAGAAACTGAGCCTTTTTGCCACGGCTGCCCTGCCGGAACGAATACAACATGATCCAGATTCAGCGCGAATGCGACCTCGTTGGCCGCAACCAAGTGGCCGTAGTGAATTGGGTCAAAGGTGCCACCCATCACTCCCAGTCGAGCGTGGCTCATTCGGCTAACCCGTCGAAGTGTTTAGTGGTGTGAGTTAGAGTCGGTTGACTTGTGGTCGTGACGGTTTGCAACGTCGCGGTATGACCAGGTGATCAGACCCAAAAGTACGAACACACCCATCGCAATTACACCAAAGTAAACGGCTGGGAATGGAAGAGTCACGAATGCTTCGTGCTCACCCTCAACTGCTGCTGCAAGAATCGCGTTCAATTTTTCTCCTAAGAACTTATTCCAGAATAACCTAGCCAGACGCCTTTAGGCTCTAACCTGACCAGTTCCGCGAACTAGCCACTTGGTTGAGGTCAGCTCAGGCAAGCCCATTGGCCCGCGTGCGTGAAGCTTTTGGGTCGAAATACCAACTTCGGCGCCGAAACCAAACTCTCCACCATCGGTGAAGCGAGTTGATGCGTTGACCATCACGGTCGAGGCGTCAACTTCGTTCAGGAAGCGTTCTGCGTTGGTCACATTTTCGGTAATAATTGCCTCGGTGTGCTTGGTCGAGTACTGGGCGATGTGCACCAAAGCCTCATCGAGATCTTTTACCACACGAACCGCAATGTCGAGGTCGTGGTACTCAGCAGACCAGTCTTCCTCTGTTGCCGGAATCGCCGCAAAGAAGGCATCCTGGGTTGCCTCATCGCCGTGAATTCGCACACCCGACTCAGCTAGTCGGTCAAGAACCGCCGGAAGAATTCGCTCAACGGCATTTTCGTGAATCAGGAGGGTTTCGGCAGCATTACAAACCGATGGGCGCTGGACTTTGGCGTTGTGTACGATTTCGACGGCCCAGTCCAACCTTGCGGTTTCGTCGATGTAAATGTGGACGACTCCATCGCCAGTTTGAATTACCGGAACTTTGGCCTCGTCGATCACCTGACGAATAAGGCCAGCTCCACCCCGCGGAATCAAGACATCGATCAAACCAACCGCGCGCATCATCTCAACGCCGCCGTCACGACCAAACTCGTCAACCGTCTGGATTGCAGCACTGTCAAGGCCTGCAAGTGCCAGAGCATCCTGCAAGAGCGCGACTAGCACCGCATTGGTGTTTTCGGCAGCTCGACCACCCCTGAGCACCGTGGCGTTTCCGCTCTTGATTGCCAAAACTGCGATGTCAATGGTGACATTTGGACGGGCCTCGTAGATTACTCCGATAACACCAAGTGGAACGCGAACCTGAGTGAGCTTAAGTGCGTTCGGTAGCGACATGCCACGGATTACATCGCCAATCGGATCCGGTAGAGAGATGATTTCTCGAACGGCGTCTGCAATGGCCTGAATTCGCCCGTGATCTAGCCTCAAACGGTCTTGAAGGCTCTCAGTCATGCCCTCAGCTTGACCCTTAGCAAGGTCTACGGCATTAGCTGCGATGATTTCGTCAGCGCGAACCGGAAGAAGTTCAGCAATCTGACGCAGTGCCTCATTTTTTGTGGCAGTTGATGCCTGGCCCAAAGAAGCCGAAGCTCCCTTCGCGAGGCGAATTTTCTCAATTGCAGTAACCATGGAATTAGCCTATTCGGGTTAGTTATTGATTGAAGGATCAGACTCAAACCAGGTGCCGACCTCGGCACCAAGTAAGGCCTCTGAGACAAGGTCGGTGCTGGTCAGCAACACGGATACGCCTGAATCGGTTGCAATGCGTGCTGCAGAAACTTTGGTAACTGCTCCCCCGGTGCCAACAACAGAACTGCTGCCGCCGATTTCAATACCTGAAAGATCCTCGTCAAAACCGACATAATCGATGCGCTTGGCACCAGGCTTTGCCGGTGGCATGTCGTAGAGCGCATCAACATCGCTGAGCAGAATCAAGGCATCGGCCTTAACCAAAGCAGCGACCAGTGCCGCGAGCCGATCGTTGTCGCCAAAACGAATCTCTTGGGTGGCAACGGTGTCATTTTCGTTGACAATCGGCAAGACGCGAAGAGAAACGAGTCTGTCCATGGCGTGCCGTGCATTCTCGCGGGTTTCTTGAGCTTCAAGGTCTCCAGAAGTGAGCAGGACCTGACCAGCAACAATTCCGTACTTCTCAAGGCTCTGCTGGTAACGAGAGATCAGTCGGCTTTGCCCCACTGAGGCCAAGGCTTGCGAAGTAGGAAGATCTTCAGGCTTAGTTTCAAAGCCCAGCAAAGGCATTCCGGTCGCGATTGCACCAGAAGAAACCAGGATTACCTCAGTGCCGCGCTGGTGAGCAGCAGCCAGTGCGTCTACTAGCAGCTCAAGTTTGCCTTCGTTGGCACCACTGATTGAAGATGATCCAACTTTGACAACAACTCGCTTAGCCGCAGCCAGTTCGCTTCTGTCCTGAAGTCCCAATTAATCTTCCTTTTCGAAGTCCTCAGGTGCTGACCAAATGCCGGCCACACCCTCTTTGCGCATTTCCTCACGCAATTCTGCCTTAGCATCCATGCGTTCTTTGTAGGTTGCGCGGCGTTCCTTGGTGGTACGGCGTTCGCGCATGTCAAAACGGGCGTCAGTTCCGCGTGGACCAGCAATTAGCTCTGCATTCGAGGCAATCGCAGGCTCCCAGTCAAAGACGATGCCCTTGTCTGGACCGATCACAACGGTAGAACCAGCGACAGCTCCAGCTTTGAAAAGCTCCTGCTCGAGGCCAATCTTGCCCAGGCGGTCAGCCAAGTAACCAATCGCTTCTTCGTTGGCAAAGTTGGTTTGGTGAACCCAACGCTCTGGCTTCGGACCAAGAACTCGGAAGATTTCCTCTCCTCCGATTTCCTCGCGACGAATCTCAAACTTCGATTCATCGCGTTTTGCCTGCATCAAGTGGATACGCGGCTTAACAGGTTCAGCTTCTTTTTCACGACGGGCATCTTCAACCAGCTTGGCCAAGGCAAAGTTAAGCTCACGAAGACCCTCTTTGCTTACTGCCGAGATGATGAAGACCTTGTACCCGCGAGCCTCTAGATCTGGTCGAACGAATTCAGCCAGTTCCTTGGCGTCAGGAACATCGGCCTTATTAAGTGCAATTAGTTGAGGGCGCTTGGTGAGCGGAATCTCACCCTCAGGCACCTCATAGGCATCAAGCTCTTTGAGAATTTTGTCCAAATCGGTGATTGGGTCACGGTTTGGCTCGAGGGTTGCACAGTCAATTACGTGTAGCAATGCTGCACAACGCTCGACGTGGCGAAGGAACTGGAGACCAAGCCCCTTACCCTCGCTGGCGCCTTCGATTAGTCCTGGTACATCGGCGATTGTGAATCGAGTGTCACCGGCCTGAACCACACCTAGGTTTGGGTGCAAAGTTGTGAACGGGTAGTCAGCAATCTTTGGGCGGGCTGCAGACAGCGCCGCGATCAGCGATGACTTGCCCGCACTTGGATAACCAACCAGAGCAACATCTGCAACGCTCTTAAGTTCGAGGATGATATCCCCGCGCCATCCTGGTACGCCAAACAGTGCAAAACCAGGCGCCTTACGCTTTGAGCTGGAAAGTGCGGCGTTTCCAAGGCCACCAATTCCGCCCTCGGCAATGATTAGCTCAACGCCAGGCTCATCAAGGTCGGCGATGACTTTTCCGCGGGCGTCCTTCACTACAGTTCCAACTGGAACAGAGAGCTGGAGGCTTTCACCGTGGTGACCATTTCTGAAATCGCCGGCGCCGTCGCCGCCGTCACCAGCAGCGCGGTGAGGGTGAAAGTGGAAATCCAAGAGTGTGGTGACGTTTGGATCGGAAATCAGGCTGATGCTGCCACCCTTGCCACCGTCGGCACCATCTGGGCCAGCAAGTGGCTTGAACTTTTCACGCTTAACAGAAACACAGCCGTCTCCGCCATCGCCGGCGCGCACGTGAAGGGTCACTTGGTCGACAAATGAAACCAAGATGTCCTCCTAAGGTCTAAATGATTTGTTTCAAGAAACAGGAAAGGCGAGCCAAAGGCTCGCCTCCCGATAAAACTATAAAAACTAAGCGGCCTCAACCACGTTTACAACGCGACGGCCACCCTTGGTACCGAATGCAACTGAGCCAGCTGAAAGAGCGAACAGAGTGTCGTCCTTACCCTTGCCAACGTTTGCACCTGGGTGGAAGTGGGTTCCGCGCTGACGAACTAGGATCTCGCCTGCGTTTACTTCTTGACCTGCGTAGCGCTTAACACCAAGACGCTGAGCGTTTGAGTCGCGGCCGTTTCGGGTCGAGCTAACACCTTTTTTGGAAGCCATTTTGTGTCAGTCCTTTACTTAATCTCAGTGACCTGGACGCGAGTAAGGTCTGCACGGAAACCCTGACGCTTCTTGTAACCGGTCTTGTTCTTGTACTTCTGGATGATGATCTTTGGACCACGTAGGTCGTTTAGGACCTCAGCGGTTACCTTGACCTTGGCAAGTGCCTTGGCATCGGTTGTGACCTTGTCGCCATCAACTAGAAGAAGAGCTGATAGCTCAATCTTGCCGTTGGCGTCAGCCTTGATACGGTCGAGAGTCACGATGGTGCCTACTGACACCTTCTCTTGACGGCCGCCTGCGCGGACTACTGCGTAAACCACAGATCTACCCTTTGTTCGAAAGTCTTATGTTGTTGCATGTGCGAATACTCAGCAAGGCAACGAGGATTTAGTCTACCCTGCCAAACGGCTGGGGTCAAACCTATTTACTCGGCAGTTTGCTGATTTGCTGAATTTTCAGCGGGTGCCGCGGCACCGGCGCTAGTTGCACGACGCGGCTTGCGTCGGCCCTGGCCCGGAGCTTTAGGCTCTGGAAGCGCCTCAAGGACAGCCTCCAGAAGTTTTTCGGTCTCAACCTTTGGCTGCACGTCTGAAACGACCTTGGCGGTAGGCAGAGAAATAGGTGACTCTTCACCGGCAGCCTCATGGGCGGCAACCGTAGAAGCGGCAATCTTGGTAATCACGCTGTTCAACTCAACAGCTCGCTCAGGAGTCACAACCTTGGCAACCTCTTGCTTTTGGTTTGAACCGCGGTTGCGCTTTTTGCCCTGACCCTGCTGGTTCTGCTGAGGCTTGGAATCATCGAGTACGTGGTTTTTGGAACGCATGATCGGCTCGTGGTGCACAATAACACCGCGACTCGCACATGCTTCACATGGCTCACTGAAGGCCTCAAGAAGTCCGATACCGAGCTTCTTTCGAGTCATCTGAACCAGACCAAGTGATGTTACCTCGGCAACCTGGTGCTTGGTTCGGTCACGACTTAGGCATTCCATCAGACGGCGCTGCACTAAGTCACGGTTGGACTCTAGGACCATGTCGATGAAGTCGACCACGATGATGCCACCGATGTCACGAAGGCGAAGCTGACGAACAATTTCTTCAGCCGCTTCAAGGTTGTTCTTGGTGACAGTCTCTTCAAGGTTTCCGCCCGAGCCAACAAACTTTCCGGTGTTGACGTCGACAACGGTCATCGCTTCGGTACGGTCAATAACCAACGAACCACCGGATGGCAAATAAACCTTGCGGTCAAGCGCTTTGGCAATCTGCTCGCCAACCCGGTACTCATCAAATACGTCGCGGTTACCCTCATACTTTTCGACACGCTCGAGAAGATCCGGCGCAACAGACTTTAGGTACTCTTCGATAACCTCGCGGGCATCATCACCAGCGATAACCATTTTCTGGAAGTCTTCGTTGAAGACATCACGAACAATTTTGACCAGCAAGTCCGGTTCGCTGTGTAGAAGAACTGGCGCCTGGCCCTTTTCGACTTTCTTGCTAATTGCTTCCCACTGGGCCTGCAAACGCTGAACGTCAAGGGTTAGCTGCTCTTCGGTTGCACCCTCGGCAGCAGTTCTCACGATTACGCCGGCATCCTCAGGCAAAATTTCTTTCAAAATCTTCTTCAGACGGGCACGCTCAGAATCTGGCAACTTACGCGAGATTCCGTTCATCGATCCGTTAGGAACGTAGACCAAATAACGGCCAGGTAGCGAAACCTGACTGGTTAGGCGGGCACCCTTTTGACCAACCGGGTCCTTGGTTACCTGCACCAAAACTGTGTCGCCTGACTTCAGGGCCAACTCGATACGACGCGGCTGGTTTCCAGTCTCGGCAAGTTCCCAGTCGACCTCGCCAGAGTAAAGCACGGCGTTACGTCCGCGACCGACGTCAACGAAGGCAGCCTCCATCGAAGGAAGAACATTCTGAATCTTGCCTAGGTAAACATTGCCGATCAGCGAGGCTTCAGAGGCCTTGGCTACGTAGTGCTCAACCAAAATTCCATCTTCAAGCACACCGATTTGGATTTTGCCGTCTTTAGAACGGACAACCATGGTGCGGTCGACTGCCTCGCGACGGGCCAAAAATTCTGACTCGGTGATGATTGTGCGACGGCGACCGGCATCGCGGCCATCGCGACGGCGCTGCTTTTTGGCTTCAAGTCTGGTTGAGCCCTTAACGCGAGTTGGCTCATTGCTTGGCTCTTTTGGCTCGCGTGGTGTGCGAACTTTGACCACGGCATTCGGTGCAGCTGCGGCGACATCGCCCTCTTCGCCAGCGCGGCGGCGGGTTCGTGTGCGTCGGTGGCTCTCGCCGTTGTCACTCTCGTCCAGCATTGGTCGACCGCGTTTTGCATCGATTACCGGAGTCGGGAGATCTGGAGCCATGAACATAAGTGAGGTCGCCGAGATCGGAGCCAGTGGCGCAACCGGCGCGGCTACTTCTGCCTCGATCGATGCTTCAGATGATGGTGCAGCAACCTTTTTAGGCGAAGCTCGTTTGGCTGGGGCACGCTTTGCCGGAGCCTTTGCTGCTTCGACTACCTCTTCAATGGACGCAGGCTGTGCGTCTGGGGTTTTCTTGGCCGCGGCGCGACGCGCTGGGGCCTTTTTAGCTGGGGTTTCAAGCTGAAGGATGTCTAGTGCCTCAACTGCGGCCTCGACCACTTTTTTGGTGCGGCGAGCACGTGCTGGCTTTTCATCGTTAGCAGGTACGTCTAAGTTTTGTTTATTCACCATTTCTGGTGCACTCCAAGCTGCCTTTACCTGGGCCACACTCACCAAGCACTAGGGCGTAAATCGTTGCCGACCCCTTTTGAGGCCAACCAAATCTGTGTTCAAGCAACCTGTGTCTGCGGTTACCGCTGCCCGATGGGTCTTACGCGATTTCAACGCTTTGGTTCTTGAGAAATCTGCGTCGATTCAGGTGTGGCCTGAAACAACTCCTCTAAGTATGACACCACGGAGGCGAAAAGTCATCCAAGTGCCGTGCAATACTGGAAAGGTGAGCCTAGGAATTAGCAACGAACCGATTGCATCAACACCAAATAAGAGCTTTGCCTGGACGTTGATTCTGACCGGTATTTTGGGCTGGATTGCCGCTTTCACCCTCACGCTCGAGCGCATCCATGTGGCAACAAACCCAGATGCAACCCTTAGCTGCGACATCAGTCCGTTTATTTCCTGCAAATCGGTCATGCTTACCGCGCAGGCAGCACTCTTCGGCTTTCCGAACCCGCTAATCGGGTTGAGTGCATTCGCTGCACCGGTTGTAGTTGGTGCAGCAATCTTGAGCGGTGCAAAGTTTGCAGCATGGTTCTGGCGGCTTTTCAGCCTGGGCGTCACTTTGGGCTTCTTATTCGTTCTTTGGCTCTTTATTCAAAGCTCGTTTGTGATCAACGTCTTGTGCCCATACTGCATGGTGGCCTGGGCGGCTATGGTCCCGATGTTCTGGAAAGTAATCCTGTTCGGAACCAAGGACGGATTCATCGACACACCACTTAGGTTTGTTGATTTCTTTGACCGCGCTTACGACAAGGCCTGGCTGTTCACTCTGGTCACTGAGCTCGTAATTGTTCTAATTATCGTGCTCCGCTTTTGGCAGTGGTGGCCGACCCTCTTCTAGAGGTGCCTGTTATCTAGCTACCTAGAATTTGGGTGCTTAGAACCAGAGAGCGAGCTCGCGGGCAGCAGATTCCTCTGAGTCAGAACCGTGTACCAGGTTTTGCTGGACCTTCAGACCCCAGTCGCGACCCAAATCTCCACGAATTGTGCCTGGAGCCGCCACGGTTGGGTCGGTGGCGCCGGCCAG
The DNA here is from genome assembly GCF_005845365.1 of Rhodoluna limnophila. Lineage (GTDB taxonomy): Bacteria > Actinomycetota > Actinomycetes > Actinomycetales > Microbacteriaceae > Rhodoluna > Rhodoluna limnophila. Next base: position 805,452 of record NZ_CP040509.1, read on the forward strand.
TGAACGGAACCCCTCGATCACTCGGTGCCCTTCGAGCTTGATGGCAACAACATCTCCAGAGCCCATGAACTCAACTAGCGGTTCGTAAAAAGGCTTACCCTCGTGTTCGGCGTAGTGCATCGCAAGCAAATCACGGCTAGGGGTCAACTTCTTGAGATCGGCAACAACATATCCCTTGGCCTCACATCGAGCGATGATCTCACCGATGAGGTTGCGCTTAACACCGTCAGGCTTTACCAAGACTAGAGTTTGCTGAATTTCTGACATTTACTGTTCCTCCGACTGAATATCGCCCAGTCCGCGTTCATAAGCGGCTCTTGCCTTGTCAATAGTGCTACCTGCGATCATCGCCCATGCCCAAAGACAGACGAAAATACCGCCAATTACGTACATGAGTGGAACCCAGATACCGGTGCTGACGACCACAATCTGCAGGAACCAACCCCAAGCGTAAGAGAACTTTTTACCCAGAACTGCCGGGGTGAGGATGAGCAGGAAGGAGATTGACAACCCCACCGCCCAGACAGTCGGCCCGTCGGCAACCTTGAGGCCAAAAGCCACTAGCATGGCAAAAAATACGACAAATGACTCGAAAGCCATGAGCATTGAGCCCAGAGTTCGTTGGGTAGAACGGTTACGCATCTTGTTCGGCCTCTATCTGTTTTAGTTTTAGAACCTCGCCGACCAGTGTTATCGAGCCGGTTGCGACGATTGCCCCGGCTTGACCAGCCGGCAGCATCAGGATTGCTTCAGCCATGGCCCACTGAGGATTCGACTGAACCCGAACACGATCCTCGCCGAAAACTTCACGGGCCAAAACGGCCAGTTCTTCAGCAGGTATCGCCCGCGGAGACGCGGACTGAGTGATGACAAATTCTACGAAAGAGTCATCGAGCTCTTCGAGGAGAGCTCGGGCATCTTTTTCGGCCAAAATCGAAACCACACCAATTGCATATGGTGAGCCGAAATCGTCCTTTAGCGCCTTAGCAAGCGATTTTGCGCCCTCTGGGTTATGCGCGGCATCAAGAATGGTTAGCGGCTCGCGCCCAACCACCTGCAAACGGCCTGGCGAAGAAAAGTCAGCGAAGGCAGCACGCACGACATCGTCCATAATCCTCTGGTCTCCGCCGCCGAGAAAAGCCTCAACTGCGGCCACCGCAAGGGCTGCATTCTGAGCTTGATAGAAGCCGTGAACCGGAAGGTTCAAGTCGTGATACTCGCCGGCAAGTGTTCGAATAGAAACAGTCTGGCCAAGGATGTTCGGCTCAGACGAAAGCACTTCGAAACCAACGCCGTACGCAGTCATTTTTTCGGCAACTTCGGCGGCACGAACCTCAAGCTGCTCGAATGCCTCGGCCGACTGAGTTGAACTGAGCACGATTGAGCCGGGTTTGATAATTCCAGCCTTGGTTTTGGCGATTGCAGCTAGGGTGTCACCCAAGCGGTCGGCGTGATCGATGGAAATTGGCGTAAACACGGCCACATCACCATCAGCGACATTGGTTGAATCCCACTCTCCGCCCATACCAACTTCCAGCACCAAAACATCTACCGGAGCGTCAGCAAAGATTGAGAATCCCAAAACGGCAAGAGCTTCAAAGAAAGTCAACGGCTCTTCGCCGGATGCAGCTAATTCCTCGTCAACTAGGCCAAGGATCGGCTCGATTTCAGTCCATACCGAATAGAGACGCTCGTCACTGACTGGCTCTCCATCGAGAGACATACGCTCGTTGAGTTTGACTAGGTGCGGGCTCGTGAACCTTCCGGTTCGAAGTCCATGTTCACGTAACAGCCTCTCAGCGAAACGCGCTGTGCTGGTCTTGCCGTTGGTGCCGGTGATATGAATGACACGGTAAGCCTTTTGAGGGTCACCCAAAAGCTGGGTTGCCCTCAGCGTTGGCTCTAGTCTTGGCCTGATCTGATTCTCTGGAACCCGCTTCAAGAGCGCAGCCTCAACTTCTAGGGCTTTGTTCTCCCAATACTGGTCGGTTTCGCTAAATTCGCTCAACGTTTTTCCACCAAAACAGCAACCTGCTGACCGTCACCGACGGCAACTGCCGCATCAGTGACTGCCGCGGTGACTGAATCAAGTTCAACAGTCAAAGTTTCTGACTTAACCAGTTCAGCATGCGCATTTACTGCCGCAAGAACATCAGCGTCGGCAGTCAATGTCAGTTTGATTCGGTCGCTTACGTCCAAGCCAGCCTCTTTACGGGCGTTTTGAACGGCACGGATAACATCGCGAGCCAGGCCCTCTGCTGCCAACTCCGTTGAAACAGCACCGTCGAGAATCAAGAAACCGGTCGGAAGGATCCCAATGTGATCGGTAGATTCCTCTCCAGAATCGGCCTTTGCGACCAAGTCGATGGAATACTCACCCTCGATTAGCTCTACCCCACCAACCACGACCTTGCCGTCGGCGTCTGACCAGTCACCAGACTTCGAGGCCTGGATGACTGCCTGAACGCTCTTACCGATTCGAGGGCCGGCTGCACGGGAGTTGACTGTCAATCGCTTTACTACACCAAATTCATCGGCTGAGTCCAGTGACATTTCGACCAGCTTGACCGACTTTACGTTCAACTCCTCAGCAATAATGCCGCTGAACTGCTCGAGCTCAGCCGCTTGCTTAGTAACAACAGTGAGGGTAGCTAACGGAAGGCGAACTCTAAGACCAGCTGTCTTTCGAAGGCTGTTGGCCACAGAGCTAACGGTTCGCACCTGGTCCATCGCTGATACCAAAGCGGCATCGTGCGGCAAGCCGGTTGCATCTGGCCAGTTTTCAAGGTGGACACTTCGTCCACCGGTCAGGCCACGCCAGATTTCTTCAGTCACCATCGGAAGCAATGGCGCTGCCACGCGGCACACAATCTCAAGAATCGTGTAGAGGGTGTCGAATGCCTCCGCTGAGCCCTCCCAGAAGCGATCACGAGAGCGTCGAACGTACCAGTTTGTCAAGACATCCGCGAAGTCGCGCAGGGCACCAGTCGCAGAATATGAGTCAAATCGGTTCAGGTGTTGCTCAACCTCGATAACCAAATCGTGGGCTTTAGACAACAGGTAACGGTCAAGGACATCGGTGCTGTCTACCGACCACTTAGCCTCATAGTTTGCTGCGTTTGCATACAGCGAGAAGAAGTAATAGGTGTTCCACAAAGGCAAAAGCACCTGGCGAACGCCCTCACGGATTCCCTGCTCAGTAACGATTAGATTGCCACCACGAAGGATAGGGCTGGACAGCAGGAACCAACGCATAGCATCGGCGCCATCGCGGTCAAAGACCTCGTTCACATCTGGATAGTTCCGCAAAGACTTGGACATCTTTTGGCCGTCGTTACCCAAAATGATGCCGTGCGAAACCGCAGACTTGAACGCTGGGCGGTCAAATAGTGCGGTTGAAAGGACGTGCAAGGTGTAGAACCAACCGCGGGTCTGACCCACATACTCAACGATGTAGTCACCCGGGTTGTGCGAGTCAAACCAATCGCGGTTCTCGAACGGATAGTGAGCCTGCGCGAAAGGCATGGAACCTGACTCGAACCAGCAATCCAGAACCTCAGGAACTCGACGCATTGTTGACTTGCCGGTTGGGTCATCTGGGTTTGGTCGGGTCAATTCATCAATAACCGGGCGGTGGAAGTCTTCAGGGCGGACACCAAAGTCACGTTCCATCTCATCGAGAGAACCGTAGACATCGATGCGTGGGTAATTTGGATCGTCCGACTTCCATACAGGAATCGGAGCGCCCCAGAATCGGTTTCGGCTGATGGCCCAATCGCGGACGTTTTCCAACCACTTTCCGAAAGAACCATCTTTGGTGTGGTCAGGAGTCCAATCGATCTGCTGATTTAGCTCAAGCATGCGATCGCGCAACTTTGTAGTCTCCACAAACCAAGACGAAACAGCCTTGTAGATGAGCGGGTTCTTGCAGCGGTAACAGTGCGGATAGGAGTGCTCGTAGCTTGCCTGACGCAGTACTCGCCCGTTGGTCCTTAGGAGCTGAGAAATCGGCTTGTTGGCCTCGAAAACGTGCTGACCCTCGAAGTCAGTGATCAGAGAGTTAAACTCGCCGCGCTCGTTGATCGAAACGTAGGTCGGAATACCTGCAGCATTACAAACGTTCTGGTCGTCCTCACCATAAGCCGGAGCCTGGTGGACGATGCCGGTACCGTCGGAATCGGCAACGTAATCTGCCACGACCACCTGCCAGGCATTTGCAATCTCAAACTTTTCTGAATCCGCGTAGTAATCGAACAAGCGCTCATAACGTAGACCGGCCAGGTCTTCACCAAGGTGGACCTCTGATACAGCAGCCAGAGCATCCTCTGCGGACTCGTAACCCAAGTCCTTGGCGTAACCACCGAGCAGCGACTTGGCAAGCACGTACTTAGTGCCAGGCTGACCGCCGTCGGCTGCACCGTCAGCACCAGCCGGAACAACGGCGTATTCGATTTTTGGACCAACTGCCAACGCAAAGTTAGTCGGCAGCGTCCACGGTGTGGTGGTCCATGCCAACAGCCTGGCGCCCGACAACTTCTGACCCGCAGAGATCGGGAACGTGACGGTTAGTGTTTGATCCTGGCGATTCTTGTAAACCTCGTCATCCATGCGCAACTCATGGTTGGACAACGGAGTTTCACAGCGCCAGCAGTATGCCAAAACCTTGAAACCCTCGTAGATGAGACCCTTCTTGTGAAGCTCACTGAAGGCCCAAAGCACCGATTCGGTGTAATCCTTGTCGAGGGTCTTGTAGTCGTTATCAAAGTCAACCCAGCGTGCCTGGCGGGTGACGTAACTGCGCCACTCTTCGGTGTACTTCAACACCGATGTTTTGCAATAAGCGTTGAACTTATCGATTCCAAACTTCTCGATCTCTGGGCGACCTGAGATTTTTAGCTGGCGCTCGGCTTCAACCTCGGCTGGCAAACCATGGGTATCCCAGCCGAAACGACGTTCGACTCGGTATCCCTGCATGGTCTTGAACCTTGGAACCATGTCCTTGGCGTAGCCAGTGAGAAGGTGGCCGTAGTGCGGCAACCCGTTTGCAAATGGAGGGCCATCGTAGAAAACAAATTCCTCGGCATCAGCAGCTTTTCTCTGGTCAATTGAAGCTTGAAAAGTGCCGTCCTGCTCCCAATAGGCCAGAATCTTCTCTTCAACGCCAGGGAAGCTAGGGCTTGGGTTTACACCCTCGCGCGCGGCGTTAGAGAGGTCATTGTTCTTGGGATACATGCAAGGCTTTCTTAGCTGTAATCAGAAGGATTTCTACTATCAATGTTAACCTGTAACAAACCCTTTTTTTGGAGACTTACAGCGTGAATACTGCCTCATCTGGCTCATTGAGCAACATCCTTGCCCCTGCTACCACCCCAGAAAAGGTGGGCGTCGAAGGCCTGGAAGACAAATGGGCCCTGCGCTGGGAAGAAGACGGCACCTACCACTTCCGCCGTGAAGCTACGCGCGAGCAGATTTATTCAATCGACACCCCTCCTCCGACCGTTTCAGGCTCGCTTCACGTTGGTCACGTCTTTAGTTACACCCACACCGATGTGGTTGCGCGTTTTAAGCGCATGTCAGGCTACGAGGTCTACTACCCGATGGGCTGGGATGACAACGGGCTTCCGACTGAACGTCGAGTCCAGAATTTCTTCGGTGTTCGCTGCGACCCGTCACTACCTTACGCAGAAGGCTTTGTTCCACCATTCGAGGGCGGAGATAACAAGTCTTCGAAGGCTGCCGATCAGGTCCCAATTTCACGCCGAAACTTCATCGAATTGTGTGAAAAGCTAACCACCGAAGACGAGAAGCAGTTTGAAGCGCTCTGGCGCCGTCTGGGCCTTTCAGTTGACTGGAACCAGACCTACCAAACCATTTCACCTGCGGCCATCGCGGTTTCACAAAAGGCTTTCTTGAACAACCTCGCACGCGGCGAGGCCTACCAGTCGATGGCACCTACCCTTTGGGACATCACCTTCCGCACTGCAGTGGCTCAGGCGGAGCTCGAAGACCGGGAACAACCTGGCGCCTATCACCGCCTGGGCTTTGACGGGCCAGAGGGCAAGATTTTCATCGAGACCACTCGTCCTGAGCTGTTGCCAGCGTGTGTTGCCCTCGTGGCGCACCCAGATGACGAGCGCTACCAGTCGCTATTTGGTAAGACGGTCACCACTCCCCTATTCGGTGTCGAAGTTCCAGTTGTCGCCCACCGCTTGGCGCAAATCGACAAGGGATCAGGTATTGCCATGATCTGTACCTTTGGTGACGTGACTGACGTAATTTGGTGGCGTGAACTCGACCTGCCCAACCGCGCAATCCTTGGCTGGGATGGTCGAATCATTGAGGAAATGCCAGATGCCATTACTTCTGAAAAGGGCAAGGCAGCCTATGCCGAGTTGGTTGGTAAAACCGTATTCTCAGCAAAGCAGCGAGTTGTAGAGCTACTCAAAGAGTCTGGCGACATGGTTGGAGACCCAAAGCCGATCACCCACGACGTTAAGTTTTTTGAAAAGGGAGACAAGCCTCTCGAGATTGTGTCTACTCGCCAGTGGTACATCCGCAATGGCGGTCGCGACGCAGCACTTCGCGAACGACTAATCGAGCTGGGAAAAGACCTGAACTTTGTTCCAGATTTCATGCGCGTTCGATTCGAGAACTGGGTCAATGGGCTTACCGGTGACTGGCTAATTTCTCGCCAACGCTTCTTCGGCGTGCCAATTCCGGTTTGGTACCCGATTGATGCCAATGGTGAAACCAACTTCGACTCACCACTGGTGCCGGCAGCAGATCAGCTTCCGATCGATCCATCCACAGATGTTCCAGACGGATACATTGCAGCCCAGCGCGGCGTTGCAGGCGGCTTTGTCGGCGAAATGGATATCATGGACACCTGGGCCACCTCGTCTTTGACACCTCAGCTGGCCGGAGGCTGGATTGAAGACCCTGAGAAGTTCGCCAAGGTATTCCCGTACGACTTGCGCCCACAGGGGCAAGACATCATCCGCACCTGGCTGTTCTCAACCCTCTTGCGTGCCGAGCAGGAGCATGGCGAACTTCCATGGACTAACGCGGCAATCTCTGGATGGATTCTGGACCCCGACCGCAAGAAGATGTCAAAGTCAAAGGGCAACGTGGTTGTTCCTGCTGAGCCGATTGATAACCATGGTGCCGACGCAGTCCGCTACTGGGCAGCCTCTGCGCGATTGGGCACCGACGCAGCCTTTGATGAAGGCCAGATGAAGGTTGGTCGCAGGCTCGCAGTGAAGCTACTGAATGCCGCCAAGTTTGCGCTTTCGTTTGAAGTACCTGCGGGCTCAACGGAAGTAACCGAACCGGTAGACCAGGCCATGCTCTTGAGCCTTGCTGACGTGGTTACTGCTGCGACAGATGCCTTCGAGGCATACGACCACACCAAAGCACTTGAACTTACCGAAAAGTTCTTCTGGGGCTTCACCGATAACTACCTTGAGCTAGTCAAGGACCGCGCCTACAACGCCGATGGCTCGGTTTCAGCAGCTCAGCAGGCTTCGGCAGCAATCGCTCTTCGCAAGGCACTTCACACAATGCTGCGCCTTTTCGCTCCGTTCTTGCCATTTGCAACCGATGAAGTCTGGGGTTGGTGGCAACAGGATGCGGGTTCAATCCACCGCGCTTCCTGGCCAACTACCGAAGAACTCACTGATGGCCTAGACGCGTCAAACCACGGCCTTCTAGAGCTAGCTGCGACCGCCTTGGTCGGCGTTCGCAAGGCAAAATCTGATGCCAAAGTTTCTATGAAAGCAGCGGTTGAATCGGCAGTGATCGAAGCTCCAGGAACCGTACTAACCAGCCTGCGCCTTCTTGAAGCCGACCTCAAATCGGTAGGCCGAATTGCAAGCTTGGGTTACGCCGAGGGTGAGGAACTCGCGATGGTTGACGTTATCCTGGCCGAGGTTCCTGAAGCCTAGAGCTAAAGAAAAATCCCGCCGGAGAAAACCTCTGGCGGGATTTTTTTCGGTCTAGACCCAGATAACTAGGCTGACTTTGACTGACTAGTTGATTTGAAAGGCTCGACAACAGGTTGAGCGCCTGTGGTAACTACGGACTCTGTAATGCGAACTACGCCCTGAACTTCACTGCCAGGAATCTCAAACATAACCGGACCGAGGATCTCCTCCATGATTGCGCGCAAACCACGGGCTCCGGTTTCACGGGCCACTGCTAGATCAGCAATTGCCACTAGCGCCTCGTGATCAAACTCCAGCTCAAAACCATCAAGTTCGAACATCCTCTGATACTGCTTCACTAGAGCATTCTTTGGTTCGGTCAGAATTTGCATCAGGGCGCTTCGGTCAAGTGGGGTTACCGTCGCCAAGACCGGTAGGCGGCCAATGAACTCGGGAATTAGACCAAACTTACGGAGATCCTCGGGTTGAACTTCGGTGAAGATTTCAACGTTGTCGTTCTTACCCGCAATTGGTGATCCAAACCCGATGCCCTTTTTACCGGCTCGAGCAGAAATAATCTCTTCGAGCCCGGCAAAGGCTCCTGCAACGATGAACAGAACGTTGGTCGTGTCTAGTTGGATAAATTCCTGCTGCGGGTGCTTGCGACCACCCTGAGGCGGAACTGAGGCAACTGTGCCTTCCAGAATCTTCAAAAGCGCCTGCTGGACACCCTCGCCCGATACATCGCGGGTAATCGATGGGTTCTCAGCTTTTCTAGAGATCTTGTCGATCTCATCAATGTAGATGATTCCGGTTTCGGCGCGCTTGACATCAAAATCTGCAGCCTGAAGAAGTTTGAGGAGAATGTTTTCAACGTCCTCACCAACGTAGCCGGCCTCGGTCAATGCGGTTGCGTCGGCAACAGCAAAAGGAACGTTCAAACGCTTTGCCAGAGTCTGGGCCAAGTAGGTCTTGCCACAACCGGTTGGGCCAATCATCAAAATGTTTGATTTGGCAATTTCAATTGAGTCGTGTTCTTTACCAGCAGCAGTGAGTGTGCCTCGACTGCGAAGACGCTTGTAATGGTTGTAAACGGCAACTGCCAGGGCCTTTTTGGCTTGATCCTGGCCAATCACGTATTCGTCAAGGAAGCCCTTGATTTCGCGAGGTTTTGGAAGGTCGATTTCTTCGACACCTTCAGCAACCGCAGCGCCAAGTTCCTCTTCAATAATTTCGTTGCACAGCTCGATGCATTCGTCACAGATGTACACACCTGGACCGGCAATGAGTTTACGAACTTGCTTCTGGCTCTTTCCGCAAAAAGAGCACTTGAGCATATCGCTTGATTCGCTGAGCTGAGTCATAGAAAAACCTTATTGCCTAGAAGCGACAATGCGGATGAGCCTCGCCCATCCGCACTATTCGAGTTTTACGCGTTTTTGCGCGAAGTAAGCACCTGATCGATAAGTCCGTAGTCCAGGGCCTCTGGAGCAGTCAGGATCTTGTCACGATCGATGTCTTTATTGACCTCAGCAACGCTGCGCTTGGAGTGCTTTGACAGCGTGCTCTCCAACCACTCACGAAGGCGCATGATCTCTTTGGCCTGAATTTCGATGTCGGAAGCCTGGCCACGACCAGCATCACCGGTTGAAGGCTGGTGGATTAGAACACGCGCGTTAGGCAGAGCCAAACGCTTGCCCGGAGCACCGGCAGCCAACAGCACGGCTGCCGCCGAGGCAGCCTGGCCAAGGCAGACGGTCTGGATCTGTGGACGGATGTACTGCATGGTGTCGTAAATTGCAGTCATCGCAGTGAAAGAACCACCTGGTGAGTTGATGTACATGGTGATGTCGCGGTCTGGGTCCTGGGACTCCAGCACCAAGAGTTGGGCCATGATGTCATCGGCAGATGCGTCGTCAACCTGAACACCCAGGAAGACAATGCGGTCTTCGAAGAGCTTGTTGTATGGGTCCTGACGCTTGAAACCGTAGGAGGTGCGCTCCTCGAAGGTTGGCAGAATGTAGCGAGCCTCTGGGCTCTGGAAAATGTTCGAGTTCATGGTTTCTCCTAAACCGAAATCTAGTTGGCGCCTACGCCGGTTTCGCCGGCTGCGTACTTTTGGATGTGGTCGATGAAACCGTATTCGAGGGCCTGTTCGGCACTGAACCAGCGGTCACGGTCACCGTCCAGCATGATTTGCTCGACTGTCTTGCCGGTCTGCTCTGCAGTGATTGAAGCCAATTGACGCTTCATAGACATGATTAGCTCGGCCTGAGTCTGGATGTCTGAAGCGGTTCCGCCGAATCCACCGTGAGGCTGGTGTAGCAGAACGCGAGTGTTTGGGGTTGCATAGCGCTTTCCCTTGGTGCCCGATGAAAGCAGGAACTGCCCCATCGAGGCGCACATGCCAATGCCAACTGTGACGATGTCATTTGGCACGTACTGCATGGTGTCGTAAATAGCCATACCCGCGGTGATTGAACCACCAGGCGAGTTGATGTAAAGGTAGATGTCCTTTTGTGAGTCTTCCGCGGCTAGAAGCAAGATCTTGGCACAGATCTCATTTGCCATATCGTCTCTAACTTCGGTGCCAAGCCAAATGATTCGGTCTTTAAGTAGACGATCAAAAGTACTGCTTGGGCCTTTTGGTGAGTCAGCCATTGAAGAACTCCTATTTCTTGAGGTTGCCTGACAAACATAACTGGCAACACAGCAAAAAGAGGGGCTTGTTCGCCCGTGGCTAAAGCGTGGCTAATCCTTAGCTAACCGACCTGAGTGACCGTAAGAATCGTCGAAGGTATGCCCGGTCTAACCAGCGGACTGGTTTGAGGCGCAACACCCTCTACCCGGATACTTCCCTCACTTGAGGCCCATAATAGCTCTGCGTATTTGCCAGAACCCGCTTCGATGTAAATCATAAAGTTCCAAGCGGCCACGATGGCACCTCCGGCTGCTGCACTGGTTGGGACGATGAAGGTGGTATTAGTCCAAGCGACGTCCGTGCCGTCTTTACGAGCCCAAATTTCTACGATATCGTCGCCGGTGTTTTTCTTATCAAAAACGCTAGAAAACTGGATGTTGTAAAAACCCGTCTTGGTCACTGTGATTTTTGAACCGTCCACAATAGAAATGCCGTTAGCCACGGGCTCGCCATTTTGATAGGTCGAATTCAGCTTAATTACATGTGGAACGTTGACATTGGTAATGGCCGTTCCGCCCCAAGTAGAAGGCGCTAGATCATCGACCGTGTTGTAGTGACTTGCAGTGTCGTAAAAGGCACCAAACAACGGAACCAGCCCAGCTGCACCTGCCGCTCCGGTGGCACCGGTAGCTCCGGTGGCTCCAGCAGGCCCCGCAGGACCGGTTGGCCCTGTCGCACCGGTTGAGCCCGAACCGTCACGTCCCGCCGGTCCAACTAGAGTTTTGATCCACTCGGAAACTGTTCCGGCAAACCCATTCTGCTGGGCCAGCTCAAAGTTTGAATAGCCGCGCTCTCCCTGAACGGCTGAAGTGTTGATCAGAACGCGTTTTTCTCCGGTGGCGCATTTGGTTCGCAAAAACACCTGTCCGGTTTTGGCTTTGAAGCAAGCGTATGTTCCCGCAGAGGCAGCATTTGATGCCGCAAAATTTGAATCGACGACAAGCCAAGCAGTTACCGACACTATCGCCGCAATGGTGGCTGCTATTCCACCCGTCAGAACATGATGCTTGTGCATGATTCCCCCCAGAATCTACTCGTACCGCAAGGCTACAGCCAAAAGAAAAGCCCCGTCACAGTGACGGGGCTTTTCAAAAAGCTATCTTTAGTCGTGGTCGTGACCTTCGTGGTCATCTGCAACCTGAACATCAGACTTGGTGAATTCAGATAGATCTACAGCCTTACCCTTTGAGTCGGTAACTGTTGCAGCCTCCAGAACCACGGTAAGCGCCTTGCGACGAGCAACCTCGGCTACGAACATCGGCACCTGGCCCTGCTCGCTGATTGCCTTGATGAAGTCATTCGGAGTCATTCCGTACTGCTGTGATGCCTGAACTAGGTACTGAAGCAACTCCTGCTCAGAGACCTTAAGCTCTTCCTTCTCAGCAATTGCGTCTAGCAACATCTGGACCTTGAATGAGCGGGTGCTCTGCTCAAGAACTTCGGCACGGTGCTTGTCATCTTCCAGACGGCCCTCGCCCTCAAGGTGGCGATTAACGTCAGCCTGAACAAGTTCATCTGAAACAGGAACATCGATTAGCTCGAGCAACTTGTCGGTAACCAAGTCGCGAGCCTGAATGCCCTGACCGTAGGTCTTTGAGCGCTCGATCTGCTTTTCAAGGTCAGCCTTTAGTTCAGCGATGGTGTCAAACTCGCTGGCTAGCTGAGCAAATGCGTCGTCAGCAGTTGGGAGCTCGCGCTCCTTGACAGCGGTAAGGGTTACTGAAATCTCAGCTTCGTTGCCAGCCTGGTCGCCGCCAACCAACTTTGACTTGAAGGTGGTTGATTCACCGGCGGTCAAAGTGTCAAGGGCCTCGTCGATTCCGTCAAGCAGGTTGCCTGAGCCAACCTCGTATGAGATGTTCTCTGCTGAGTCGATGGTCTTGCCATCAATGGCAGCAACTAGGTCGATGGTGGTGAAGTCACCCTTCTTGGCAGGGCGCTCTACGGTCTTCAAAGTTCCAAAGCGGGCGCGAAGAGCGTCAAGCTCCTCCTCAACTTCCTTGGCCTCAACCTTGATGTCGTCAACCTTGACGGCTAGACCCTTGTACTCCTTGAGCTCTAGCTCAGGACGAACCTCAACCTCGATCTCAACGATCAAGTTACCTTCGAAGGTGTTCTCGTCTGGGCTCTGCTTGATGTCTGCAGAAGGCTGGCCAAGAGGGCGCAGTTTGCTCTCTTCTAGGGCCTGGCGGTAGACCGAGTCAAGACCGTCGTTGATGGCGTGAGCCAACACAGCTGGGCGACCAACGCGCTGGTCAAGAATTGCAGCAGGAACCTTACCCTTACGGAAGCCAGGAATGTTTACGCTCTCTGCGATGTGCTCGTAGGCGTGGTCGATGCTTGGGCGGAACTCCTCTGGAGTCACCTCAATAGTCAGCTTCGCGCGAGTTGGCTTGATGTGTTCTACTGCAGTTTTCAAGGGTTTCTCCTGATTTTGAAAATGGCCCGCCTCCGTAGGAAGACGAGCCGGTTTTATTTCAATGGCCCATAAGTGGCGATGGACCTTTTGGTCGGGGTGACAGGACTCGAACCTGCGATATCCTGCTCCCAAAGCAGGCGCGCTAGCCACTACGCTACACCCCGGTGGTTTCTTCAGAAATTTCTCTCTGACTGAACAACCTCAGTAATACTATCCCATAGAATGGTCTTGTTGCGCCGATTTACAAAAATCGGTTCAGTACCCGCGGGCGTAGCTCAATGGTAGAGCCTCAGTCTTCCAAACTGATGGTGCGGGTTCGATTCCCGTCGCCCGCTCTGGCAAGTAATTGCTTGAGTTTCAAATAAAAAAGACCTCCTCCGGGAGGTCTTTTTTTGTTTGAACGCGGATGCCCTATTAACCAATTAGTCCTGGCATTTGGAACAAAAGTAGAGCTTTCGAGTGGCCATTATTTCGATTGAAATGTTTGTTCCGCAAACTCGACAAGGTAGCCCCTCGCGCTTGTAGACAAAATTGCGATCTGCCTTTTTCGGCTTCTTGGTAAGCAATTCATCTCGGGTAATCATGAATCCGGTTTTCACTCCAACCTTCATGAGCTCGACAGAGTCTCGCCAGATGCTCTCAACCAATTCCGTAGGTACCGCATTGCCTGGGGTGAACGGGCTGATTCCGGCTCTAAAGAGAATCTCGGCCCGATATACATTTCCGATTCCGGCAATAACTTCCTGATTCATCAACAGTTGGCCTATGGATGTTCTGGAGGCACGAACTCGCTCAACGAACCTGGCAAGTTCTACGAAATCAGGGTCTGGATTGAGCGGATCTGGCCCCAGCCTCCGCTCTACAAGTTCTGCCTCGACTGCCGAAATTACCTCGCAAACTGTCGGCCCCCGAAGATCGGCCAAAACCGCACCGTTGAAGAATCTTGCACGAACCTGGCCGACCGGCTCCGGCACGGCATCGGGGTTCACGTTAGACCAGCTCCACTTTCCGTAAATGCCCAGATGGATTCGAAGAATTAGGTCATTGTCAAACCGCAGGAATAACTGCTTACCGATGGCTTTTGCTCGGGTGAGATTGCGATCAGAGACTAATCGAGCAGAATCTGAGAACCTGCCCTGTGGCGAGGTTATGACCAAACGCGTGCCCGCGAACTTCTTATTGAACTCGTTGGCCGTTCTATGGACCGTGTGACCTTCAGGCACCTAAGCCCCTAGAGGATGTCGCCGGTTTGCTCGTAGGTTGCAATTTTCGCGATGCGACGCTGGTGGCGTTCATCTTGACTGAATGGCTCGCCGATGAAAAGTTCGATAAGTCGTAGGACTTCGTCAGGTGAGTGCTGACGAGCTCCAACTGCAATTACGTTGGCATCATTGTGCTGACGGGCTAAAACAGCCGTTGACTCATTCCAGGCCAAGGCTGCACGAATGCCCTTGACTTTGTTAGCAGCGATTTGCTCACCGTTACCAGACCCGCCTAGGACAATACCGAGCGACTGAACCTGGGCCTGCTGATCCGCTACAACGGCAAGCGCAGCATTGATGCAAAAGCTTGGATAGTCATCAAGTGGGTCGTAGGACGATGGGCCGTGATCAAAAACTTCGTGACCCATTTTGGTCAATTCACGAATCAAAAAGTGGCTTAGTTCGAGACCTGCGTGATCGGTTGCAATATGAATGCGCATGCTTAAAGTTTAGGCTTCTTTTTAGCCCGAGCCTTTTCAAAGCTGCTCCTAAAAGACCGCAAAGCAATTGAAGCTGCGAGTGAAGTGAGCAAAACGTAAGTAATCGTCAAAGCCTGCAATTGCCCACCAAAACTGGTGCTGGCGGCAAGGCCGGCGATCACGATTGAGAACTCACCTCTTGGGATCAGGAATGCCCCCGCACGTTTCCACGCGTTGCCGTCTGACATGTCGCGGGCGATATTCCAGCCCACATACATTTTTCCGGCAATACCAAGGGCAGTAAGAACAACGGCCAGCGGGAGCACGTCAATCATCTCGGCCGGAGAAACGCTCAAGCCAAAGAACAGGAAGAAAATCGCTGCAAACAAATCTCTGAGCGGCGCCAACCTGAGACGAACTGCATGGGCAACCTCACCGGTAAGCGCTAGCCCGACCAAAAACGCGGCAACTGCCGAGGAAAACCCAACCAATTCAGCGGAACCAGCGGCCAGAAGCGCAGCACCAAAAACTGTCAAGAGCAAGCCACCCTGTGCCTGAGTGTTGATCAGTTTTCCGAGAGCGTTTTCTCCGCGGAACGAAATCAATAGCGCCACAGCCGTAACCAGGATTGCAACCGTCACTGAAATAAAGCCAGCGATGGCGCCTGCTCCGGTAACCAGAGTGGTCAGTAAAGGAAGGTATGGAGCTAGCGTCAGGTCTTCGACAACCAAAACTGTGGTTACCCGGCGCGAAACCTCAGACCGCTGCCAGCCAGTCTCCTTCATCATCTGGGCTGCGATTCCAGAAGAGCTCACATAGGTGATTCCTCCGAGCACAACGGCCCCCAAAATTCCCCAACCTAGAAGCAAACCGATTAGAGCACCGGGAACCGCATTCAAAAAGAAGTCAATGGCACCAATCGACTTGCGTTCCATAAATGCTGCCGCAAGGTTTGGGCCGGAGTGCTCAAGACCGAGCATGAGCAGCAAAAGAATGGCACCGAGCTGGGCACCGGTATCTAGAAAGGTTTCACTCAAATCAAGCGGAACCAGACCGCCTTTTCCGAGCGAAAGTCCGATTACCAAATAGAACGGGACAACTGAAAGTTTTACTTTTACCGCAACGAAAGCTGCAACGCCCAGGACTAGCAAAACCAGACCGATTTCTGCAAGGGCCATGCTTTCGACCCAGGTTGAATTTGTTGCAGTAATCGGTGACCCCATCAAACGATTATCCCTTATAAATCACAGCGATTAGGCTAGCCCTGTCTAATAAACCGATGCTTGGAGAGACGATGCCTGGAGAGAACCTCACCCGTAAAGAGGCGCAAGAGCGCGCTGAACTTATCAAGGTTGCAAGCTATGAGGTTAAGTTGGACCTCACTACCGGCGACAAAACTTTTAGTTCCAGCACCCGCGTAAAGTTTTCAGCTAATCAGCCAGGCGCAAGCACCTTTATCGATGCAATTACCGAATCAGTTGAGCGTGTTTACCTAAACGGCCATGAGCTTGACCCGGCTGAGGTTTCGGATGGTGTTCGAATTCTGCTGCCGAATCTCGAGGCCGAAAACGACCTCTTGATTGAAGCCAAGGCAATTTACATGAATACCGGTGAGGGCCTTCACCGATTTGTCGACCCAGTTGACAACGAGGTCTATCTCTACAGTCAATTCGAAGTTCCTGATTCTCGACGCATGTATGCGGTTTTCGAGCAGCCTGACCTAAAAGCAAAATTCAAATTTGCTGTCACCGCTCCGACCGCGTGGAAGGTTATTTCAAACCAACCGACTGAGTCAGTCGAAACCCTTGAACTAGGCAAATCAACATGGACATTCAAGCCGACTCCGGTTATCTCGAGTTACATCACTGCTCTAATTGCTGGCCCGTACACCGAGATTCGCAGCGAACTCACTAGCGCCGATGGCCGAGTGATTCCCCTAGGTGTCTTCTGCCGAGCCTCGTTGGCCGAATTCATGGACGCCGATTACGTGTTTGAAAAAACTCGACAGGGATTTGAATTTTACGAAAAGGCTTTTGATCAGCCATACCCATTCGAAAAGTACGATCAGCTATTCGTTCCAGAATTCAACGCCGGCGCAATGGAAAACGCTGGAGCGGTTACCTTCACCGAAACCTACGTATTTAGGTCCAAGGTGACTGACGCAATTCGCGAACGCCGCGTGGTCACAATTTTGCACGAGCTGGCTCACATGTGGTTCGGCGACCTGGTCACAATGAAGTGGTGGAATGACCTCTGGCTCAACGAGTCTTTTGCCGAGTATGCCTCGACATTGGCCACGGCCGAAGCCACCGAATGGAAAGGCGCCTGGACAACCTTCACCGCGCTTGAAAAGTCATGGGCTTACCGCCAGGATCAACTTCCGTCCACCCACCCGATCGTCGCTGAAATCAACGACCTCGCTGATGTTCAGGTTAACTTCGACGGAATCACCTACGCCAAGGGTGCATCGGTGTTGAAGCAGTTGGTTGCTTGGGTAGGCCAAGAGAAATTTCTTGCCGGTGTTGCGCAGTATTTCAAAAAGCATGCCTTTGGAAACACTGAGCTCGAGGACCTTTTGGTTGAGCTCGAGGAGACTTCAGGTCGAGAACTGCGTAGTTGGTCAAAGCTATGGCTCGAGACAGCCGGAGTGAACACCCTCCGCCCTGATATTTCAACTGATGACTCTGGAATCATCACTAGCTTTGCTGTGACTCAAACTGCCGTGCCTGATTACCCGACCATTCGCCCTCACCGAATGGCCATCGGCTTCTACAACCTCATTGACGGAAAACTCCAGCGTGAACACCGAGTTGAGCTGGACGTAGACGGAAGCCGCACCGAAGTTAGCCAGTTGGTGGGCCTTCAGCGCCCTGACCTCGTTCTACTCAATGACGATGATCTGGCGTACGCGAAAATTCGACTCGACGACAAGTCTTGGAACACTGCCCTCGAACACTTGAGCAGTTTTGAAGATTCATTGGCCCGCACATTGATTTGGGGGGCCGCATGGGATGCCACTCGCGACGCCGAAGCAAGCCCGCGTGACTTTATCAAGCTGGTACTCAACAACATCGGTAAAGAGACCGAATCCACAACGATGCTCACCTTGCTGCGTCAACTAATCACAGCCGGAAACATGTTTGTGGCTGAAGAGCACCGCGCCGAGACTCTCAAGGAAATCGGAGTTGGCCTTTTGAACCTGGCACGTGAGGCCGAAGCCGGTTCAGACGCCCAGTTGCAGTTCACGAAATTCTTTGCGCAATTTGCTAGCGGCTCGGATCAGCTTGACGCCCTAGCTGCCATTTTGAATGGAGAGGAGCAGCTGGCCGGCCTGGCGATCGATGCAGACCTGCGCTGGGAGTTGCTAACCGGCCTGACGGTTGGCGGGCGAGCCGGAAAGACACGGCTTGACCAAGAGCTTGCTGCAGACAACACATCCAACGGTCAGCGAGCACATGCCGCGGCGGTGGCAGCGATTCCGACTGCAGAGGCAAAAACCGCAGCTTGGCACCAACTTACCGAGACCAATGAGCTTTCGAATGTGCTGGTGAACGCTGCGAGCCTTGGATTTGTTCGGACCCAGGATGTCAGCCTGTTGGAACCATTCGTTGACAAGTATTTTGAAAATGCAGTGCGTATCTGGACTAGCAACACGTTCAAAATCGCCGAGTACCTCATGGAAAATCTGTACCCGGCAGTTCTGGCCAACGATTCGTTGGCCAGCAAGACCAGAGAATGGCTTGACCGCCCCGAGATTGTCGAAATTCCAGCGCTTCGAAGAATTTTGGTAGAAAACCTCGCTAACGTGGAGCGCGCGTTGAAGGCACAAAAAAGAGATTTGGAGTCGTAAATGCCAGAGATTACTGCGGCACTTGATTGGTTTGAAACCGCTTGGCGCGACTGGAGCACTCTGATCCGACTTGGGCTAATCATCTTCGCGGCAATCGTTCTGCGAATCGCTTTGCTGCTGTCGGTGAAGAGAATCGTCGCCGGAATTATTTCGGGCGCCAAAAAAGGCTCAGGCAAAAAGGCCGCTGCCTCTTCAGATGCTTCTCCCCTAGCCAAGGCTCGACTCGTTCAGCGTGCTCAGACTATGGGTTCGGTGCTTAGCAATTTCATCCGATGGACGATTTACATCGTTGCTGTAACCATGATTCTCAGCGAGCTTGGTGTTGCTGTCGGCGCCTTAGTCGCCGGCGCGGGAATCTTGGGTGCCGCGCTAGGTTTTGGTGCTCAAAGCCTGGTCCGCGACCTAATTACCGGTCTCTTCATCGTCTTCGAGGACCAATACGGGGTTGGTGACTCGGTTGACCTTGGCCAGGCCACGGGAGTCGTTGAAAACGTTGGACTGCGAGTAACTCAGGTTCGTGACTCTTCGGGAACGCTTTGGTATGTGCGAAATGGTGAAGTTGTTCGAGTTGGCAACTCATCACAGGGCTGGTCACGGGTTGTTTTGGATGTTCCACTGGAGTACCAAACCGACATCGCCAAAGCCACTGCAGCAATCTCTAATGCGGCTGCTCAGATTGCACTCGATGAAACTCTCGCTCCGGCACTAATTGGAACTCACGAGGTGTGGGGCATCGAGGCTCTAAACGGCGCCCAGGTGGTCATTCGACTTGCCCAGCAGGTCAAACCTGAGAAGCAAGATGCAGTTGCACGCGCCATGCGTGCTCAAATCAAGGCGGCGCTGGATAGAGAGCAAATCAAGTTGGCTACCGGTAACCAATCGGTGTACGTCGAAATTGCGGGCAAGGCAGCGCAGTAGATGGCCAATGGCTTTGAAGAAGCCGGCAGAGTGGAGCCGGTACGAATTAAGGGCACCGATGGAATCCATGTCGGTGGCAACTTTTACGAGCAAATCGGCGGTTCGGCAACCTTTGAAAAGCTGGCAAATAAGTTTTATGAGGGCATAGCCGGCGATGAGGTTTTGCGCCCTATGTACCCGGACGGCGACTTAGCCCCCGCTGCCCGCCGCATGCAATTGTTCCTGGAACAGTATTGGGGTGGCCCAACCACGTACCAGGAAGAACGTGGCCACCCGCGGCTGAGAATGCGCCACAACCCATACAAAATTAATCCTGATGCTCGCGACCGCTGGCTGAACCACATGAGAGTGGCGGTGGCCAGTTTGTCGCTCCCTCAACTGCAGGAAGCCGAACTTTGGGGCTACCTGGAGCGCGCAGCAACATCGATGCTGAACACCTACGAGGACTGAGCCTCAGTAACGGCTAGAACTTGGTGGCGACCTTGGCCAGCACGTGCCCGTGTTGACTACTTAAACGCACCCAACCATCAGCGTGATACAGTCCGACTTCTTCGTTTTCGGTAAGGAAACCAAGACCTGCAGCTACGAAAGCGGCTCCGGTCGGAATCTTGGTCTCGAGGTCAATTCCTCTTCCCCAAATTTCGCCTCTGATTCGGGCAGCAATAGGGCCTCCGACCGACTCCGGCAAAGAGGCTGCTACTTCAGCAATTCCATCGCGAGCAATTTGGGTGAGTCGAACCTCGTTGATGGCACCCATCTGGACCCAACCCTGGCGTGGAGGTGAGATGCCAGCCCATGGCGCACGCTGGGTCTCAATCATCTGAATTTTGAATTCTTTGGTTTCAGAATCCCCAAGCAGTCGGGCCAATCTTTCCAACACGGCACCGATCGGAACCAATACATCTACCTCAGCTGGTTCCGCCAGTTCGCAGGTGCGGAGGCCAAGTACGGTCGGGCCTGAATCCATCAGGTTTCCTGAAAAAATCGGTGCCACGTAAGCAGCTAGGACGTTGCCGAAGGCGCGCAGGCGCACCAGGCCCTCTGGATCAAGTCGCTTGGCACGGTTAAGGAACGATTGGAGATCGGCTGCGGTCTGCTCATCAGCTAGGTAAAACGGGTTAATCATGACGTGTCTAAACTAGCCTGTATCCGGCAAAGTTGCCTATCCGAGATGAGTAACTCATGAACACCACAATCCCAAATAATCCTTTGGAAGAAATGATTGCCACGCTCAACCTCAGCGATGCAAACGGCGCGAAGACTCGCGAAGACATTTTTACGGGGCCCAGCCAGTGGATGCCACACGGTCGCGTTTTTGGCGGTCAGGTACTAGCCCAAAGCCTGGTAGCTGCCACCAGAACAGTTGAAGACCGTTTCGTTCACTCACTTCACGGATACTTTCTGCGCCCAGGTGACATAAACCTGCCAATCACTTTTTCGGTGGATCGCCTCCGCGACGGCCGTTCTTTCAGCACCCGCAGAGTCCAGGCCTACCAAAAAGGCGAGCCGATTTTCTCGATGATTGCCTCGTTTCAGGTAACGGACCCGGGCCTTGAACATCAGGATGCATTTCCTGCCGGAATTCCCGACCCTGAGACACTGCCCAGCGCTGCGGAACTAATCGGCGAAAACCCGCACCCAGTTGCCCAATACTGGGCCAAGGCCAGACCTTTTGACATGAGACATGTCGGCTCGCCGATCTATTTCTCTGTCAAGGGCGAGCAGGTGCCGCACCAGGCAGTCTGGCTAAAAGCGCTAGGAACAATGCCTGATGACTTGACTCTCCACACCGCGGCCTTGGCCTACGCAAGTGACTACTCGATTTTGGAGAGTATTTACCGAGCACATGGAATCGCCTGGTCACACCCTGGCCTCAAATCGGCCAGCCTTGACCATGCCATGTGGTTTCACCGCCAAGCAAAGGTAGATGACTGGATGCTCTATGTTCAAGAATCCCCGAGTGCTCAGGGTGGTCGTGGACTTGCGATGGGCAAGATTTTTAGCCGGGATGGACAACTTCTGGCCACAGTAGCCCAAGAAGGCATGGTTCGGGTTCCAGAAATGGCAGACTAGAAGCATATCCTCTGGAGTTCGGGCAGTAGTCAGCGCATAGGAGCACTGGCGGGGGACCCAGGAATGGACCATTGGTTCGAATGATTAATCGCGACAAATTATCAGTACTTTACGCGCGCGAGCAGGCAACATTTGTTGAGCGCAATCCAAAATCCAAAGCGGCCTACCAGAATGCCAACCACCTATTTGGCAAAGTTCCCATGACTTGGATGAACAAAAAAGCCGGCGGGTTCCCGATTTATTTTGACCGAGCAGTCGGTAATCGAATTTGGGACATTGACGGCCACGAGTACATCGACTTTGCCCTTGGTGACACCGGAGCCATGGCAGGGCACTCAGCGCCAGCTGTAGTAGACGCCATTACAAAGCAGGTCAAAGACAAAGGCGGCCTGACTGTGATGCTGCCAACTGAGGACGCCGAGTGGGTTGCCCGAAACCTGACCGAGCGCTTTGGAATGGCCAAGTGGAGCTTCTCGCTCACCGCAACCGACGCTAACCGCTGGGCTATTCGCTTGGTGCGTGCAATTACCGGCAAATCAAAGATCTTGTTCAACGCCTACTGCTACCACGGTTCTGTGGATGAGGCATTGATTGTGGTTGGTCCAGATGGCGAAGGGATGAGCAGGCCAGGCAATGTGGGCTCCCCCGTAGACGTGACCATGACCTCTCGCGTGGCTGAATTCAACGACCTTGAAGGCCTCGAAAGGCAGCTAAAGAACGGCGATGTTGCCGCGGTATTGATGGAACCGGCGATGACCAACATCGGCATCGTCCTGCCTGAACCTGGCTATCTTGCCGGAGTGCGTGAGCTGACACGAAAGTATGACGCGCTGCTGATCATCGACGAAACTCACACGTTCTCAGCCGGCTACGGAGGTATGACCAAACGAGACAGACTGGAGCCTGATGTTTTTGTTATTGGTAAGGCTATTGCCGGCGGAATTCCGACCGGAACTTACGGATTGAGTGAAGCATTCGCTGAAAAAGTATTGAGCCGAACCGATCTGGACCTAGTAGACATGGGTGGCGTTGGTGGAACGCTTGCCGGTAACCCGCTGCAGGTAGCGGCCATGCGGGCCACCCTCGAGCATGTTCTGACCGAGGATAACTTCAAGTACATGATTGATCTGGCCACCGTTTTCACCGACGGCGTCGACGAATTATTCACTCGGTATAACCTTCCTTGGTCGATAAACCAATTGGGCGCCCGAGCTGAATACCGCTTTGCCAAGCCGTACCCAAAAAATGGCACCGATGCTTATGAGTCAGCCGATGCCGAACTTGAGGACTTCCTGCACCTCTACTTGGTAAATCGCGGAATTCTTTTGACTCCATTCCACAACATGGCGCTGATGTGCCCAACCACTACCCTGGCGGATGTTGAGAAGCACAACGCTGTATTTGAAGACGCCATAAAAGAGTTGGTTGGCTAATCCCGTCTAATTAAATGAAAGGGCCCACTCATTGAGTGGGCCCTTTCATTTGCCTGTTCTAGTCGCGAGTCAAGCGGCGATAGGTGGAGCGGTGCGGTTTGGCCGCATCCGCACCCAGACGGGCAACCTTGTTTTCTTCGTAGGCTTCGAAGTTACCTTCAAACCAGTACCACTGATCTGGGTTGTCATCGCTGCCCTCGTAAGCCAAGATATGTGATGCCACACGGTCCAGGAACCAACGGTCGTGGGTAATCACAACTGCACAGCCAGGGAAGGCCAAAAGAGCGTTTTCGAGGCTACCCAGAGTCTCAACATCCAAGTCGTTAGTTGGTTCGTCAAGGAGCAGTAGGTTTCCACCCTGCTTCAGAGTTAGGGCAAGGTTTAGGCGGTTACGCTCACCACCGGAAAGCACTCCGGCAGCCTTCTGCTGGTCTGGGCCCTTAAATCCAAAGGCTGCGACGTAGGCACGTGAAGGTACTTCTTGGTTTCCGACCTGCATGTAGTCGAGGCCGCCTGACACGACTTCCCAAAGGCTCTTGTTCGGATCGATTCCTTCGCGAGACTGGTCAACATAGGAAATCTTGACGGTCTCACCAATCTTCAGGTCACCGCCATCAAGTTTTTCGAGGCCAACGATGGTCTTAAACAGCGTTGACTTACCAACGCCGTTTGGACCAATAACACCGACGATTCCGTTGCGAGGCAGGCTGAAGGATAGGCCGTTGATCAACGAACGACCGTCAAAACCCTTTTGCAGGTTCTTGGCTTCAATAACAATGTCACCGAGACGTGGACCCATTGGAATCTGAATTTCTTCAAAGTCCAGCTTTCTGGTGCGGTCCGCCTCAGCAGCCATCTCTTCATACTTAGCCAAACGCGCCTTTGACTTAGTCTGGCGTGCCTTCGGTGAAGATCTAACCCAGTCAAGTTCTTCGCTAAGACGCTTGGCTAGTTTGGCGTCCTTCTTGCCCTGAACCTCAAGACGTTCACGCTTCTTCTCTAGGTAGGTCGAGTAGTTACCCTCGTATGGGTAGGCGCGGCCTCGGTCCAATTCAAGAATCCACTGGGCAACGTTGTCGAGGAAGTATCGGTCGTGGGTAACTGCCAATACAGCACCCGGATACTTGGCCAGGTGCTGCTCTAGCCAAAGGACAGACTCGGCATCGAGGTGGTTAGTCGGCTCGTCAAGAAGTAGCAGGTCAGGCTTCTCAAGCAGCAACTTACATAGGGCGACTCGGCGACGCTCACCACCTGAAAGGTTAGTTACCGGAGTGTCTCCAGGTGGGCAGCGAAGCGCATCCATTGCCTGCTCAAGCTGCGAGTCGAGATCCCACGCGTCAAGGTGGTCAATTTGCTCCTGCAGGTGACCCATCTCTTCTAGTAGAGCGTCAAAGTCGGCATCTGGCTCGGCCATCAAAGCTGAGATCTCGTTGAAGCGGTCCAGCTTGGCCTTGGTGTCCTTCACGGCCAGCTCTACGTTGCCTAGAACAGTCAGGGTCTCGTCGAGCGGTGGCTCCTGCATAAGAATGCCTACGGTGTGCTCTGGGCTTAGTCGGGCCTCACCATTGCTTGGTGTGTCAAGGCCAGCCATAATTTTCAGAACGGTTGACTTACCTGCTCCGTTTGGTCCGACAACACCGATTTTTGCACCTGGCAAAAACGCCAGCGTGACATCGTCGAGAATTACTTTGTCGCCGTGCGCTTTTCGCGCCTTGATCATCTGATAGATGAATTCAGCCATGTGAAATTGGTCACTTTCGGTAGAAATTTGAAGCAGCCGGGCCACAAAAAGAAATGGCACCCTCTAGCAGTGAGATTGCTGTGGATATAAGTTTACCCGACCAAAATTGGCTTCAAAATGAGCCTGAGAATGCAATCCAAAACTAGAGGGTGCCGCCCTCCCAAGGGGTAGGAGGTTTAGACTGAGCCGCCTTGAGGGGCAAAACGACCCAGTGGCCTGCTTACGACTTACTTCGCGCTGCTTGCGCCAACCAATTCGTTGGCGTCGTCGATCATGGCCGGTGGTTCTTCTGCCTCATCAAACTCTCGAACGAGAACCGTTCTTGTAAACACCGAGCTTCCCCAGGTTAGGTCGTGACCGAGGCTGTCCGCCTCAATTTCAACCGAGGTACCGGCGCGCTCGCCGTTGTCCCAATCGCGAACTCGAAGTCTGCCGAAAAGGGTGACTCGATCACCCTTGGAAACTGAACCCGCTGCGTTGATAGCCAATTGGCGGAATGCGGTGACGGTGAACCAGTTGGTCTCGCCGTCAACCCATTTATTAGCTGAGCGATCAAAGCGCCGTTGCGATGATGCCAGTCGAAATGAAGTGATTGGTAAACCGTCCTGGGTGACCAGATGACGCGGTGTTGTTGCCACTAAACCAGAAACTGCGAGCGACTCCGACATTTTTTGCCTTTCTCTTTACCCCGAGAGCCGGTTGCTATCGGTGTGTATTGAGTTTGGCTAACGGAATCACCTGGGTGTCAGCAACCCCAGAAAATGTGGAAAACGGCTACTTTATGTAGCTTGTGAATGAATCCCGAATTTTTGCCATCTTCGGCGCAACCACAGCATTGCAGTACCCCTGAAACGGGTTCTTGGCAAAGAAATCCTGGTGATATTCCTCAGCGATCCAGAACTCAACGGCCGGCTCAACTGCTGTCACAATGCTTGGACCCCAAACAGACTTGGCTCGCTCGATGGCAGACTCAAACAAAATGCGCTGGGTTTCATCGCGGTAAAACATAACCGAACGATACTGAGTGCCAATGTCATGCCCCTGCCGGTTTAGTTGGGTTGGGTCGTGCATCGTGAAGAACATGTCGAGAATAACCTCGGCCGGAACAATCGCTTCATCGAAAATCACTTCAGCAACCTCAACGTGGCCCGTGGCTCCCGAACAGACTGCCTCATAACCGGGGTTTGCAGAGGCACCGCCCATGTAACCAACCACCACGTCAGATACACCGGCCACCTGCATGTAGGCACTGTCGAGACACCAGAAACAGCCACCACCAAGAACGAAACTCATCATGCACCTAGCCTAGGCTTTAGACATGAGCTATCAAGCAGCGGCTGACCGCTATTCGAGCATGAATTACCGCCGCACCGGAAAGAGCGGATTGAAGCTTCCGGAACTTTCACTGGGGCTTTGGCACAACTTTGGCACCAATGATTCGATGGCCACGCAGCGAGCTATTTTGCGTCGAGCGTTTGACCTAGGAATCACCCACTTTGATCTGGCCAATAACTACGGTCCGGTCCCCGGATCAGCCGAAGAAAATTTTGGCATCCACCTGGACAAGGACTTTAGGCCGTACCGCGACGAGCTCATCATCTCTACCAAGGCCGGTTATGACATGTGGCCTGGGCCTTACGGTGAATGGGGTTCACGAAAGTACCTACTCGCTTCACTCGACCAAAGCCTGAAGCGCATGAACCTTGACTACGTTGACATTTTTTATTCGCATCGGTTTGACCCAAACACACCGCTTGAAGAGACGATGGGTGCGTTGGCAACGGCGGTGCATTCTGGACGTGCTCTCTATGCAGGCATCTCAAGTTATGACGCTGAGCAGACCCGGCAGGCCAAAGCCATCCTTGAATCTAAAGGTGTGCCACTGCTTATTCATCAACCTCGTTACTCAATGTTTGACCGTACTGCCGAAAAGTCACTATTCGATACGCTCGGCGCCGAGGGTATTGGCTCGATTGTCTTCTCGCCATTGGCGCAGGGTTTGCTGAGCGACCGCTATTTGGGCGGTGTGGCACCAAAAGGCTCTCGTGCCGCACTTAATCACTTTCTAAAAGCTCAAAACATCAGCGATGACTACCTAATGCACGCCAACGCTCTCAACGAAATTGCAAAGCAGCGAGGTCAAACCCTCAGCCAATTGGCTCTGAGCTGGGTTTTGCGACAACCAACGGTTACCTCAGCCCTCATCGGAGTAAGCAGCGTAAAGCAGTTGGAACAAAACGTTGCAACTTTGAGTTCACCAAAGTTGAGCCTCGAGGAGATTCGAGCAATTGAACCTCATGCCATTCATGGTTTGGGATTGAACTAAAGGAACAAACACACATGGCAACTATTGAACTTGGCGCGGCAAACTTTGGCGACACTGTCGTAAAAGAGGGCATCACCATCGTTGACTTTTGGGCGGAATGGTGTGGCCCTTGCCGCCAATTTGCGCCAGTTTTCGAAGAAGCGTCGAATAAGCGCCCAGAAATCACTTTCGGAAAGGTCGATACCGAGGCGGAGAAACAGCTTGCTGGCGAGGCTGGCATCAGCTCGATTCCTACCCTGATGGTTTTCCGTGATGGCATCTTGCTTTACAACCGCGCTGGGGCGTTGCCGGCAGCAGCCTTGGAAGAGCTAATCACTGCGGTTGAAGGTTTGGACATGGACGAAATTCGCAAGGAAGTCGAGGCCCAGGGCGGCGAGATCGGCGACGTTTCAGAACCTAACTAATCAACAGTCAATCTAAAAAAGCCCCAGCTTTCAGAGCTGGGGCTTTTTTTATTTGGGGCTACACCGAATATGGTTCCTTTGTGTTCAGGTGAACAGCGCGCTGCCTAAGCTCTAGCCAAACTACAACCAATAAGAGTGGCAGCAGGATGTCAGTGACGATGAAAATCGGGTAATCAGCCAAGTAACCGGTGTACCACTGTCCTTCTTGGATGAATAGGCTGATGTGGTTAATAATCAGGGAAACCGGCCACACCAGAGCGATAATCGGCAAATATTTGATAGCAGCCGTTCTACCAATTGCATACAGACCCATCAGAATCGCCGGACCGTTTGCGATTAGCAACCATCCCAGTCCGGTAAGCGTCAGCATGAAACTTCGAACCGGCTCACCCTGCTCATAGGGGTTGAAAAGAAAGAAGCTTGGGTAGGTAGCTACCACTAGCCAAAACATCGCACTTATGAACACACCAAAGGTAGCAACCACCAATCGCGTGGTTGCCAAATTCGAGCGGTATCCGTTGGTCATATTTTCCTCTAATCGATTTCTTTATTGAGCATTACGGGTAGTCACAAACAATAATCCAGCGGGCTCCGGCAAGGTTGTGCCAGCCGTAAACACCGGTGCCCACTTGCCCCGGCACCTGGCAAATTCCACCGATGATTGGCTCGAAGTTTTGGAGCGGTGAAACATAAATTGCGCCATCAACAGCATCTGAGTGCACCACATACCCCAACTGGATAATGCGTCCGTTAGTTGGGCGCACCGTGGTCAATGCACCATCGCCATTCAGATAGAGGGGCGATCCGGCAGTCCAGGCAGAGGTGTCTAGCTCGTGGACCAAACCATAGGTAGTGACAAATCCCTCGGCTCCTGCAGCGATGTCTTGGGTCAAGACACCGATAACACCAGTGGCGCCTAGGACTGTGTTGTTATCTGCGTGTACCACGTCCAGCAAGCCATTCGATGTTCCTGCAACACGAACGGCGCGGCCGTTAACCAGCGGAGTGGCGCCGTTATTGTGGACCCGTTGAACCGACTCTTGCCCAACTTGAAGGGTAACTTCACCGTTTTCCAATTGAAGGTCAAGAGTGCCTACTTCCGGGTTCCAGGTAAATCTGCCTGGCGCCTCAGTTGCATCTTGAGTCACGTCAAACTGTAGGTACCCAAGATTCCCTAGGTAATCAAAATCATTCATGTTGAGTGAGATTGACTGATTCTGCGAGTCATAAACCAGTGGAGCGGTGGCTGAAATCACCCCGCTCGGCCCCTGTGGGCCGGTTAGGCCAATAGGCCCCTGCACACCCTGAATACCCTGAGGCCCAATCGGACCGGCTGAACCGTCGGCACCGTTTAGTCCGGCCGGACCCTGAGGGCCCATAGGGCCTGTGGCGCCAGTAGCGCCATCGGCTCCGGAAGCGCCAGCCGAACCGGTTGCACCCATTGGTCCAGCAGCACCTTCTGCGCCATCTTCACCCGGTAATCCCGGCTGACCCGGTGTCCCAGGGGCACCTGACTCACCCGCGGGTCCAGTCGCTCCGGTTGGCCCCTGAGGCCCCATTGGTCCAGCTGGACCGGCAGGGCCTATTGGACCTTCCGGTCCCACAACTCCACCAGAACCACCGTTGTTGACCAGGAAACTTCCCAGCTCTTCGGTCACGCGAGAAAATCCGTTCACCGAAGCCACCACCAGTGTGGTGTTGGTTAGGGTTAGAAAAGTTGCTAGCGCCAAGACAGCGTTCGAACTGAGCTTGACTGCCATGACATCACCTCTCCCCTTGAGTGCCTGTTTTTGATTCTAACCACAGGAATTCTGTTTACTTGTTTCAAGTTGTTCAATTTGGCGAAAGGAACAATCATGCGAGTTGCAAATAATTCGATGGCAATGGTGGCCACCATTAGCGCAGTTGCCCTATTTGCTTCGCTGATCGGATTCTTTGATCCGGCTACCTGCATTGACGTTCAGGCAGAAGGTTGGACCAGCTGTGAAGCAATTGCCGAACAGCGACGAATTGGGTCTTGGTCGATGCTCGGATTGGCGATTATTGGTTTCGCTGTTTCACTGGTTCGCCGCAAGCGCCGCTAAGCGCCCAACACCTCTTCGACCGCGAGGAATGGCAGGTCAGGAAAAGCCTGGGCCACGCCGGTAAAGGTTAGTTTTCCATCGTGGGTATTCAGCCCCTTGGCTAACGCAGAATCAGCCGCAACGGCTGCTCGCCATCCTAGGTTGGCAATCGAAATTGCATACGGAAGCGTTGCATTAGTCAGCGCACGCGTGGCAGTAGCAGGAACCGCACCCGGCATATTTGCGACGCAGTAATAGGTGCTGTTGTGGATTTGAAAAGTAGGGTCGTCGTGAGTGGTTGGTCTGGAATTCTCAAAACACCCACCCTGATCAATCGCGATGTCAACCAACACCGATCCAGGCTTCATGGCCTGAACCATCTTGTCGGTCACTAACTTCGGCGCCTTTTCTCCGGGAATCAGCACAGACCCGATTACCAAATCGGCATCACGCAACTGGTCAGCAATCTCATACGCGGTCGAGACTCGAGTCTTAACCGCGCCAGAGAAACGGGCATCGAGTTCTCGCAACTTAGGCAGCGAAACGTCAATCACTGTGACATCAGCCTGCATCCCAAGCGCGATTGTAGCTGCGTGCTCGCCGGCAACTCCGCCACCGATAACCACTACCTTTGCCTTTGGAGCACCAGGTACACCGCCCATCAATACGCCGGCACCGCCTTGGCTTTTCATTAGGTGATAGGCACCAATCTGGGCAGATAGACGTCCAGCGACTTCACTCATCGGCTGCAGAAGCGGAAGGGAACGATTGGCCAGCTGGACCGTCTCATAGGCCAGCGCTGTGGTGCCAGCCTTGAGCAGTGCTTCGGTGCAAGCTCGCGAGGCAGCGAGGTGCAGGTAAGTAAAGAGGATTTGGTTTGGTCTCAATAAGTCATACTCGCTGGCGATTGGCTCTTTAACCTTGATGACCATCTCGGCACCTAACCAAACCTCAGAGGCCGTCGCCAACACTTGCGCACCTTCAGCAAGGTAATCAGCGTCACTGAAGCCGGAACCGACACCCGCACCCGCTTGTACAGCCACCGAGTGACCGTGCCTAACAAGTTCGTGCACCCCTGCTGGAGTGAGTGCTACTCGGTTTTCGTTGTTTTTTACCTCTTTAGGTACACCGATGCGCATTTGAATCTCCTTCGATACTTGCAGATAAGTTTGCAGGATACTCAAGCCAGCCGTGAGTTAACCGTGGATTATTCGACAGATAGTGAGTATTCTCAAAATAACTTCACAAAGGAGCTCGAGAATTAACAGTTCAACGAAGAAATTTCAGCGTGAGCTTGATGCGATCGACATCGAATTGCTGCGCTTACTTAGCGACAATGCCCGAATGACCAACGCCGATCTAGCGGCATCGGTCGGAATTGCACAATCAACCTGCATAGCCCGAGTTCGCAGCTTGATCAGTGACGGTGTCATCCGCAGCTTCACTGCCAATATCGAGCCCAGTGCGGTGGGTCTTGAGAGCCAGGTACTTATCTCAGTGACGCTGAGAGCTGGCGCGCGGGCCCATCTGAGCGATTTTATGAATGAAATGCGCGCACTACCCGAAGTGATTCAAGTGTTCGTTCTCGGTGGCGCTGAGGACTTTATGGTTCACCTGGCGGTCAAGGACAACAATCAGGTGCGCGAGTTTGTTCTCGAAAACCTCTCGAACAATGCCACCGTTGCGTCAACCAGAACCAACCTGGTGTTTGAGCACTTCCATAAAGGGCCGCTCAACTAGTTGCTCGCATCGTGGTCGACTGGCTACCGAACCGCTAGTGCGGCCTCAATTGCCGAAATAACCTCAGGGGCATCCGGCTTGGTGGTCGGTCTAAAACGCTTGATTGAACCGTCTCGCAACACCAAGAACTTTTCAAAGTTCCACATCACAGGACCAGCTAGGCCAGCGCTGTCCTTGGCTTTTACTAACTCTTCGA
This sequence comes from Rhodoluna limnophila, assembly GCF_005845365.1. Taxonomy (GTDB): domain Bacteria; phylum Actinomycetota; class Actinomycetes; order Actinomycetales; family Microbacteriaceae; genus Rhodoluna; species Rhodoluna limnophila. Next base: position 836,919 of record NZ_CP040509.1, read on the forward strand.
ACAGCGGGTGTCGGTTCCGACCGTTTACCTTTACTCGCTCGGTCAGCGGAAAAGTCACCCCAAATGTGGTTTTGCAGAACTCTGCAATCGCGTCGCTCGATCCAAGCTCCTGCATGAATTGATTCGAAGGCATACCCAAAACCGTGAACCCTTGATCTTCATACTTCTCTTGCAGCGCTTCTAAAGCTTCATACTGCGGCGTTAGCCCACAGCGTGATGCAACATTTACGACCAAGACAACCTTGCCGGCAAAATCAGCAAAAGATTTCTTGGTGCCATCAATCATGGTGAGTTCGATCTGGTTTAGAGTCATGGGCTTATCAATTGACTGTTTAGCAAATTACTTCCCGAATAATTCCAAATCGAAACGCCCGTACGATAAGAAAACCATTCAGGTAACTTCAAGTGCCACTAAAAAGCTAGGACAAAAATGAACCCGCTACTGAATCTGCGTAAGTCGATCGGCTTTGGTTTTATGAATGCTTCATGGCCCGGCTCACCCGTGCTCACTGATGAAAAGGCTCGCGAAGCTTTTCTTGATGTCTTGAGATTTGCCCTTGATGAGGGTGTCACTTTCTTTGATACCGCAGACATCTATGCCCCTAGTTGGGACGCCATGGGCCACAACGAAATTTTGCTGGCTGACGCAATTGACGGCTGGTCAGGCTCGGCTGAACAAAAACAGAGTCTCGTTTTGGCCACCAAGGGCGGAATCACTCGCAGCGAAGGTGAACTCTGGGGACGAAACGCCAGTGCCGATTATCTAGTTAGGGCCGCTGAGCGCTCGGCTAAAAATCTGAGGGTAGCCGTTATCCCGGTTTGGCAGCACCACCGCCTAGATCCATCAAGAACTTTTTCTGAGGCACTGGCTGGGCTCAAGGCAGTCAAAGCCTCGGGCATCGCAAGGCACATCGGTGTAAGCAATTACAACGCCAAGCAATTGCGAGCGGCTTTTGATGCTGTCGGTGGCCCCGCTGACGGGGGCCTGGTCTCAGTGCAAAATCAACTGAATCCGGTTTACCACCACGACATGGATGTTCTGGAGATTTGCGAGGAACTGGGGCTGGCTTACCTGCCCTGGTCGCCGATGATGGGTGCGCGCAGCACCGAGAGCGAGAGCAAGTCATACGACATTCTGGATGAAAGTGCGCAGGCTCAGGGAGTCAGCAGATTTGCCGTAGCCAGCGCTTGGCTGCGAAGTCTTTCACCAAACTTGGTGGTTATGCCTGGAGTCACAAAACGTGAATCGGTGTTGGATTCCCTAAGTGGTTTGGATTTTGTTCTGTCGGATTCTGATTTGGCTCGACTCAATCGCGAATTGGAGTCCGGTCCGGTGCATCACGAAATCATCAGCGATCAACCGCTGGTTGACTAAAGGGCGCCCCCGGCAGGAATCGAACCTGCGACCAAGAGATTAGAAGGCTCTTGCTCTATCCACTGAGCTACGAGGGCTAGCCCCGACATTGGGACCCTGATAGTTTACCGTCGACTTCGAGACCATGGTTAGAGTTAGAGCGTGCTAGGGCGATTGATAACTATTTCCAGACCGGTTCTGTGGATTAACACCATCGGAACGACACTCATGGCCGTTTGGCTTACCGGAGATCTCTGGCGGTGGGACTCAATCTGGTTGCTGATCTGGGTCACGCTGCCTTTCAACCTGCTGATTTACGGCATCAACGACATTTTTGACCAAGAAACTGACAACATCAACATTCGCAAGGGTGGATTTGGTGGAGCCAAGATTGATCCGCGCGAGGTGCCCTGGATTACGTGGGGTGTAATTCTTACGAATGCACCTTTCTTGATTTTCTTTGGCCTCAACTACTCACTCGAAGCCAACATTTGGATATGGGCCTACAGCCTAACTTTCTTGTTCTACTCAGCCCCGCCGGCTAGGTTCAAGGGCCGCCCGTTCTTGGACTCTATTAGCAACGCGGATTACGCCTTTCCGCTGGCTTTCGTGCCTCTTGCACTCGGCGAGGAGCCAATCTGGCTGGCAGTGTTTGCCCTGATGGCCTGGAGCTTGGCCAAGCACACCTATGACGCCATCCAAGACATCGATGAGGATGCCTTTGTTGGAATCAAAACCACTGCCGTGTATCTGGGCGTAAACAAATCGCTGGTTTGGGTTGGCTTCTGGTGGACTGTTTCGACAATCCTGTTCTGGTTCGTCAACATTCCACTAGCGCTAGCCAACGTGGCCTACGCGGCGTGGTTAATCTGGCTGATTAGACAAGACAACTCAACTCAGAATGCCAAGCGCGTTTATAAGTACTCGGTGGCTTACCCCTATGTGGTTGGTTCAGTAGCGGGCGTCCAAATAGTGACCGCTATTGTCCTGGGCGCAATCTGATGGCCAAAAGAATTGTTGTGGTTGGCGCCGGCCTAGGTGGCCTAACGGCTGCCGCACTTTTAGCCAAAGCTGGACACAGCGTCACAGTTCTCGAGCGCAATAGCTGGATCGGCGGCAAATCAAGGCGCATTGAAGTTGCCGGCCAGCGGATTGACACCGGACCATCACTGGTGACCTTCCCCGCAGTGCTTGAAGAGTTTTTTAACCGCTATGACTCGCGGGGCACCAAGGGCGCTGCTGCAAAACTCGCGGCACTTGAGCTAGAAAGACTGCCAGAGGTTGGCAGGTATTACTTTGGGTCCGAAATTGTTGACCTGCCTGTGCCGGCTAACCACCCGTGGCACGAGGCTTGGGTGCGATTTGAATCCGAACACGGTCACCTCGGACCCGAAATCACCAACCTGTTGACCTCAGATCCTTTCGATGCGGCAACTCTGCCGGCGGTGACCGCGATTACCAAGGCCTACGGGCGTCACCTATCAACTCGGGCCTACCTGAATAGCCTCGATTGGATGCCTGACGGATTGCGAGAAGTGATTGCCATTCACACGCTGAATGCAGGCATCTCGCCAGAACGCACATTGGCCCTTTATGCAACCATTGCGGGCGTCATGGCCAAGGAGGGGATCTTTGTTCCACGGGGTGGCGTTTATGAAATTGCCCTGGCGCTTGGCCGACTCGCCTCGGCAGCCGGCGCAGAAATTATCACGGGCGTTGAAGTTAAGAAAATCTCAAAAGGCTCGGTGCGCACCAGTGACAAAACTTATGAGGCTGACTACATCATTGCGGCCACTGATGCCCAAGTAACCGATCGACTGCTCGGCAAAAAGCGCCGCAAACCTAAGCGTGTATCTTGCTCGGGAGTAGCGATTTTTGCTGTCTTGAAAGAGCCGCTCCCTGCGGGAACAGTTACCCACTCGGTAATAATGCCCTCAGACCCTCGCGCTCTGCACAAGTCCTTGGACCAAACTGTGGTTCCAAACGAGACTATGGCGTTTTTGAATTACTACGAACCTGGCCACATTTATCCAAATGACAAAGCCACCGCCGCAATACTGCTCACAGCCCCGGCCAACGGTGAGCACTTTGACCTAAATGACGAGTTCGTTCAAGCTCAGCTCGAGCGAATTAGCGATCAGATTGGCTTAGAGCAAAACATCCAAGATCTGATTCTGGACTACAAAATTCTGGACCCCGGCTACTTTGCTGAATTTGGAGCAAACGGAGGCTCGCTTTACGGAACAACCCGACCTATTTGGCAGGGCGGCCCGCTACACCTACCCGGATACAACTCGCTGTGGCGCCCATGGCTTTGGCGTGTAGGGGCCTCGGTGCATCCAGGCGGCGGAATTCCAGCCGTCCTAGGCGGCGCGATGATCTCTTCGGCACGACTAATCAATCGAATCGGGGCTAAAAATTAAGGTCGTTCGGGCCATAGCCCGGCTTTTGTTGGGGTCGGCATTGGTTTTTGCCGGAACCGGTCACCTCACTTTTGCACGTTCCGAATTTCAAGCTCAGGTTCCGACCTGGGTTCCGCTCGATCCTGACTTTGTTGTCGTTGCCTCCGGTGTGGTCGAGGTGCTGATCGGTTTGGGATTAGTTTTTTGGCCTAGCAAAAAGCGCGTTTTCGGCTGGCTAGCAGCAGGACTATTCGTCGCCGTGTTTCCCGGCAACATCTCACAGTGGATCACTCAGACTGACGCCTTTGGATTAAATACGGATTCGGCAAGAGCGATTCGACTGGCCTTTCAACCGCTTCTGATTCTTTGGGCGCTTTGGTCGACAGAGATTCTCGGTGACCTTTGGCGCAAACGGGCGTATTCTAAAAATAAGTTCTAGTTAGAAGGAGAATTCCATGAAGGTCCAGGGGAAAGTAATAGTCGTTACCGGTGCCGGCAGCGGTATGGGGCGTCAGCTAACGATTGAACTGGTAAGCCGTGGAGCCAAGGTTGCTGCAATCGACCTTCGCGAGGAATCCCTGCTTGAAACAAAAACACTTGCCGGTGGAAGCGTTGAAACCTTCGTGCTCGACATAACCGACGCAGCAACGGTCGCTGAGCTGCCGCAAAAAATTGAAAGCGCCCTCGGTTCAGTTGACGGTCTAATCAATAATGCCGGCATAATCCAGCCTTTTGTAAAGATCAACGAACTGACTTTGGAACAAGCTGCACGAGTTATGAAGGTGAACTTCGATGGCCCGCTAATGATGACCAAAGCATTTCTGCCTGGTTTGATGAGTCGCCCTGAGGCGCACATTCTTAACGTTTCATCAATGGGTGCCTACGCCCCGGTTCCTGGCCAGAGCGTGTACGGAGCTTCCAAAGCTGCCATAAAGTTGCTTACAGAGGGACTGCGATCTGAATTGGCAGCCACAAACATCGGTGTCACCATCGTGTTCCCTGGAGCTATTGCAACGAACATCGCGGCGAATTCTGGAATGGCAATGCCTGCCGATGCGGCAACTGAAAGCAAATTCAAGACGACTCCCGCACCGATTGCGGCACACGCGATGATTGAAGCGATTGAGCACAACCGGCCGCGAATCACTATCGGCAGCGATGCTCGACTTATGGATATCATGAGCCGCATCAATCCTGTTTTTGCAGCCAACCTGATCCAGAAGCAGATGGCCTCACTACTCAAGTAAACTTGGGTCTTATGACTAAAGTTCTTGCATCCCTACCTGTTGGTGAAAAAGTCGGCATTGCCTTTTCTGGTGGCCTAGATACTTCTGTTGCTGTGGCATGGATGCGTGAAAAAGGCGCCGTTCCTTACTCATACACAGCCAACCTTGGTCAGTACGATGAAGACGACATTGATTCAATTCCAGATCGCGCTCTGGTTTACGGCGCCGAGGCTGGCCGCCTAGTCGACTGCCGACAGTCTCTTGCCGAAGAAGGGCTTGCTGCCTTGGCCTGTGGCGCATTCCACATCCGTACCGGCGGCAAGGTTTACTTCAACACCACTCCCCTGGGCCGAGTAGTCACCGGAACCATGCTGGTGCGCGCCATGCACCAAGACGGTGTTGAAATCTGGGGCGACGGATCAACATACAAGGGCAATGACATTGAGCGCTTCTACCGCTACGGTCTTTTGGCCAACCCAAACCTAAGAATTTACAAGCCTTGGCTTGACGCTGACTTTGTAAACGAGCTCGGCGGTCGCCACGAAATGAGCGAGTGGCTACTAGAGCGCAAACTGCCTTACCGTGCATCAGTAGAGAAGGCATATTCAACGGATGCCAACATGCTGGGCGCGACCCACGAGGCAAAGACCCTTGAAAACTTGGATACTTCATACGAAATCGTCGAACCAATTATGGGTGTCAAGTTCTGGGACCCATCGGTGGAAATTGAGACTGAAGACGTCAGGATCACTTTCCGTCAGGGCCGCCCAGTGGCAATCAATGGTGAAAGCCTTGAAAACGCTGTTGACCTAATTATGAAAGCCAACGAGATCGGTGGGCGCCACGGACTAGGCATGAGCGACCAGATCGAGAACCGCATTATTGAGGCCAAGAGTCGCGGAATTTACGAGGCTCCTGGAATGGCATTGATCCACATTGCCTATGAGCGCCTAATTTCGGCAATTCACAACGAGGACACCGTAGCGGCTTACCACGCAGAAGGCCGCCGAATGGGTCGCCTACTTTACGAAGGTCGCTGGCTAGACCCGCAGACCCTGATGCTGCGTGAATCACTGACCAAGTGGGTTGCCTCAGCAGTAAATGGATCTGTGACCCTGCGCCTTCGTCGCGGAGATGACTACACCATTGTGAACACTGAGGGTGAGAACTTTAGCTACCACCCTGAGAAGCTGTCGATGGAACGCACCGAGGATGCAGCGTTTGGCCCAACCGACCGAATCGGTCAGCTGACCATGCGCAACCTTGACATCGCTGACACCCGTCAAAAGCTGGACATGTACCGCAAGCAAGGACAAATTGAAGGCGGTCAGTTCGAACTGGCTTAAAAAGCTTTTCTAGGAATACCTCTACTGACCCCTGGGTTAGCCTAGAGGTATTGCTATTTAAGGGGCCCAATGCATCTTCTAGCCAAGCTAAGTCTTGCTAATCGCTCAGTCGTCGCGCTAATCACCGCAATTGTCGCGGTTTTCGGTTTCATCTCACTCGGATCATTGAAGCAAGAGCTCATTCCAAGCTTTGAGACGCCGCAGGCTGCCATTGTCACGACCTACATCGGTGCCTCTCCGGAGGTTATCGATAAGCAGGTAAGCCAGCCAATTGAAAATGCTGTTCGACAGCTAGATGGGCTAGTCACCTCGACTTCAACCTCCCAAAGCAACATCTCTATTGTTCGCGTTGAGTTTGACTACGGAGTCACCTCCGCACAGGTCAAAGAGGACCTTGCCGCTGCCCTAGCTACAGTTCAGTCCTCACTTCCAGAGGATGCAAATGCCGAGATTCTCTCGGGCAGCTTTGACAGTGTTCCTATTTTGGTGCTGGGTGTTTCTGACAACTCGGGCAACAACGATGAGTTGGCTCAAACTCTTCCAGACATCGCAGAACCGCTGTTCGGCGAGATTCCAGGCATGCGCGAAGTCTCAATTTCTGGCGCTGCCGAGAAACGCATCAATCTGAAACTTGACCAGGCCAAACTGGCCGCCAACGGTCTTTCTCAACAGTCGATTACCACCGCACTTCAGTCAAATGGTTTCGTGATTCCAGCGGGAACCATCGATGATGCCGATGGCCAGATCTCTGTAGAAGTTGGCGAGACCGTAAATTCAGTAGAAGATTTTGAAAACCTTCCGCTTATCGGAACCAGAACTTCGGTGACCACCCCTACGGTTCCGACAATCCCAGGAATGCCTAGCTTCACCGGCACCCCGACAGTTTCTACCTCAACCGTTGCGTTGAAGGTGTCGGATGTTGCAACCGTGAGCTACGAAGATGCCCCGGTTACCAGCATTGCCCGCGTGAACGGCAACTCGGTATTGTCTATCGCGTTTACCAAGACACAGGATGCAAACACAGTCGCCATCTCTCACGCTGTTGAAGAAAAGGTGACCGAACTTCAAGACAAGCTTGGTGGCGACGTAACCATCGTGACGGTTTTTGATCAGGCACCTTATGTTGAAAAGTCGCTCGAGAACCTAACTACCGAGGGCCTACTGGGACTTGGCTTTGCAGTGCTAATCATCTTGGTTTTCTTGATGTCCGTTCGATCAACTTTGGTTACGGCAATTTCCATTCCAACCTCGGTTCTCATCACCTTTATAGGCTTGAGCGCATTTGATTACTCACTAAACCTGTTCACATTGAGCGCTCTGACAATTGCTATTGGTCGAGTCGTCGATGACTCAATCGTGGTAATCGAAAACATCAACCGTCACCTCTCTTACGGAGAAGAAAAGAAACAGGCAATTATTCGATCGGTTCGAGAAGTTGCCGGTGCGATCACCGCTGCGACCATCACCACCGTTGCGGTGTTCCTGCCAATTGCCCTGGTCGGCGGCCTGGTGGGCGAGCTATTCCGTCCATTCTCATTCACCTTCGCAATTGCGCTGGTTGCCTCACTCTTCGTCTCGCTGACCATCGTTCCGGTGCTGGCTTACTGGTTCTTGAAGTCACCTAAGGGCATCGTTCACGAATCCGAGGAGGCAGCACGCCAGCACGAGGCAGAGGTCCGCGAGGCCGAGGAAGCCAAGGAAAGAAAGAGCTGGTTGCAGCGCGGCTACATCCCTGTTCTAAATTGGACCCAGCGCCGACCAGTGGTAACACTGCTGGCGTCTTTCTTGATTTTGGTGTTCACTTTTGGACTTGTGCCACAGCTGAAGACTGACTTCATTGGCTCTTCAGGCTCAAATAGCTTTGTGCTAAACCAAACGCTTCCTGCCGGTGCAACCTTCGAGCAACAGGATGAAGCCGCGGCCAAGGTTGAGGCTGTGCTCTTGGATGAACCAGCAGTGGACGTTGTTCAGACAACCATTGGTTCATCCGGCGACGGACGTGTGGCATTCGGCGGCGCAGCCGGCGGAACATCACTTCAGGTGACAACGGTCGATGGCACCGATCAGGTTGCCCTTCAAGAAAAGCTTGAGGCCAAATTCGCAGCCGACTCAAGCCTGGGCGAGGTCAAATTCACCTCTGGCGGCGGCGAGGCGTTTGGCGGCTCGAGCACCATCGACATCAAGGTAATTGCCTCTAATGATGAAAACCTAAACCAAGCAATCTCCGCAATTCAGTCAGCAATGGCCGACACTCCGGATGTATCTGCTGTCACCAACTCTTTGGCTGAAAAGCAGCGGACTCTGCGCATCACAGTAAACCGGATGGCAGCTGCTGAAAAGGGGCTTACTGAAGTAGCTGTTGGTGGCATCGTGGCTTCGACCATGCGCCCAACCAGCATCGGGAAGGTCAACATCGATAACGTTGAGACACCGATCTACATCGTCAAGACTGACATCCCTGAGACCGTCGCGGAAGTTGAGGCTATCAACATTCCAACAGCAACCGGCCTAATCAAGCTCTCATCGATCGCCAAAATCGAAGAGGTTGAGGTGCCGGTATCTATCTCCAGCGAAAAGGGTGACCGAACCGCAAAGGTCTCATTGACCCCTTCGGGAGATAACTTGGGTGCCATCTCAGCAGACGTAACCAAGCGGCTTGAAGAGGTAACCCTTCCGGCCGGAACCACAGCAACAATTGGTGGAGTCAGTGCCTCACAGGCTGAATCATTCGGCCAGCTCGGGCTAGCGCTGCTGGCTGCGATTGCCATCGTCTTTGTTGTCATGGTTGCAACGTTCTCAAGCATCATTCAGCCGCTAATCCTACTCATCTCTATTCCGTTCGCCGCTACCGGCGCCCTGGGCATGCTACTCATTACTGACACAGCACTGGGTGTTCCTGCGCTGATCGGAATGTTGCTCCTCGTGGGAATCGTAGTAACCAACGCGATTGTGCTTATCGACCTAATCAATCAGTACCGAAAGGAAGGCCGACCAACGCAGGTTGCCATCATGGACGGTGCAAGACAGCGTCTTCGCCCAATTCTGATGACTGCGCTTGCCACCATTTTTGCCCTTACACCGATGGCCCTCGGGTTCACCGGCGGTGGCGGTTTCATCTCGCAACCTCTGGCAGTGGTTGTTATCGGTGGCTTGTTCTCCTCAACCGTGCTAACCCTGGTGATCGTGCCGGTTCTTTACTGGCTGGTAGAAGGCCGCAAGGAGCGCAAGGCAGCTAGACGCACCCGCAAGGCAAGCAAAGCCGCAGGTGCCGTTTCGATTGGTCAGCTTGATAACTAGCCGGAATCGGTAGAATTGGGAGGTCCTCGGCTTTTGTCGGGGGCCTCCTCTACTTTTGGAACGTGATTGAGATTTCAGAGAACCTCGTTTGGATCGACTGTGAAATGACCGGCTTGAACCCGGAGTCGGATTGCCTAGTTGAGGTGGCGGTAGTAATCACTAACTCAGAGTTAGAGATCCTCGATGAAGGTTTTGACGTGGTCATCAAACCACGTGAGGATTCTTGGGCAAACATGAACGATTTTGTTCGCAACATGCACACCGAATCTGGCCTTATCAATGAGGTAGAAAACGGTCTAGAGCTGGCTGACGCAGAGCACCTGATCCTCGAATACATCAAGCGCTTTGTGCCTAACGCCAAAGAGGCTCCCCTAGCGGGCAACACCATCGGCACTGACCGCATGTTCCTGAACCGCTACATGCCAGAACTAGACCAACACCTGCACTATCGAAACATCGATGTATCTTCGATCAAAGAACTTACCCGTCGTTGGTACCCGAGAGTGTATTTTCAAATGCCAAAGAAGGGCGGCGGTCACCGCGCCTTGGCTGACATTCTCGAATCCATCCAAGAGCTGCGCTACTACCGCGAGACCGTGATGATTCCACTGCCAGGACCTACCTCAGAGCGGGCAAAGGCCGCTGCCGAGTTGGTAGCCAAAAACTAACCTCATTCATCTGCACAATCTAGCCGAACGTTGCTAAACAACTGATAGACTCTATGAGTTGTTGCGTCAAGCACGGCACTTGGTGGGTATAGCTCAGCTGGTAGAGCACCTGGTTGTGGTCCAGGGGGTCGCGGGTTCAAGCCCCGTTACTCACCCCAAGAAAAAATCCCGATGACTTAGGTCATCGGGATTTTCTACTTTTTGATGGCTCGTTTAGGCGTTTGCTTTCTCAATCAGCAATTCGCGAACACGACCAGCATCAGCCGAGCCCTTCATGGCCTGCATAACTGCACCAATTACGGCACCAGCAGCCTGCATGCGGCCCTCACGGATGGCATCAAGAACATCTGGCTGCTTGGCCAACGCTGCATCAATTGCGGCAATCAGGGCGCCGTCATCTGAAACAACTTCAAGACCGCGTGCGGCCACGATCTCTGAAGGAGAGCCCTCTCCAGCCAAAACAAAGGTCAGTACCTCACGAGCTAGACGGTCGTTTAGCTTGCCAGCCTCGACTAGTCCGGCAAGTTCAGCCACCGAAGCACCAGAAATGTTCAACTCGGTGACATCCTGGTCTTGGCTGTTGGCAATTCGGGCAAGCTCGCCGGTCCACCACTTGCGGGCCGCCTGAGGCTTTGCTCCGGCTGCAACGGTTTCCTCAATCTGGTCGAGCAGGTCCGCGTTTACAACATCGCGGAATTCAAGGTCAGCAAATCCCCATTCGGCTTGAACACGCTTGCGGCGGTCAGCTGGCTTCTCCGGTAGTTTGGCGCGAAGCTCCTCAATCCACTCCTTTGAAGGCTGAACTGGAACCAAATCTGGCTCTGGGAAGTAGCGGTAATCATCAGCATCTGACTTAGGGCGTCCTGAGCTGGTCGATCCCTTGTCCTCGTGCCAGTGACGGGTCTCCTGGATGATTGAGCCGCCTTTAGCCAAGATTGCTGCCTGACGCTGGATTTCGTATCGAACCGCGCGCTCGATTGAGCGAAGCGAGTTAACGTTTTTGGTTTCAGTACGAGTGCCAAGCTTTTCTTGACCGTGTGGGCGAAGAGAAACGTTGGCGTCACAGCGCACATTTCCTCGCTCCATCTTGGCGTCAGAAACACCCAATCCCTTTACGATTTCACGAATCGAGCGCACATAGGCCGCTGCTAGCTCTGGTGCCTCAGCACCGGCACCAAAGACAGGCTTAGTAACAATTTCAACTAGCGGAACACCGGCGCGGTTGTAATCAACTAGTGAGTACTCAGCGCCTTGAATACGACCGGTTGAGCCACCAACGTGTGTTAGCTTGCCGGCGTCTTCTTCCATGTGAGCGCGTTCAATCTGCACTGTGAAGCTCTTACCAGAAGGAACTTCAACGTCAAGAGAACCCTCAAAAGCAATCGGCTCATCGTACTGAGAGGTTTGGAAGTTCTTGGCTAGGTCTGGGTAGAAGTAGTTCTTGCGGGCAAAGCGACCGGTAGGCGCAATTTCGCACCCCAAGGCCAAACCAATTGAAATGCTTGATTCAATGGCGCGCTTGTTTACAGCCGGCAATGATCCCGGTAGTCCAATACAGATTGGGCAAACGTTGGTGTTTGGCTCATCACCAAACTCGTTGCGGCAACCACAGAACATCTTGGTGTTGGTGTTTAGTTCAACGTGAACTTCTAAACCGATCACAACCTCGAACTGCTCCAGGGCCTTTTCGTAATTCATCAATTCGTCTTTAGCCATTAGCCGCGAACCTCCAACTCTGGTGCAAAATCAATCATTCGCTTGCCCCAGACATCTTCATGCATCTTTTCAAGCGCGGCACCTACCTGGTACAGGCGGGCATCGGCACGAGCCGGCGCTAGCAACTGAATACCCGATGGCAAATTAGTGTCTTCGGCCAAACCATTTGGAATTGCCATACCCGGGATACCTGCCAAGTTGGCCGGAATGGTGGCGATGTCATTGAGGTACATGGCCAGTGGGTCTTCAAGCTTCTCGCCCAACTTAAATGCGGTGGTTGGTGCAGTCGGTGAAACCAGTACGTCTGCTTTTGCAAACGCGGCATCGAAGTCACGCTGAATTAGTGTGCGCACCTTCTGAGCTGATCCGTAGTAGGCGTCGTAATAACCACTCGATAGAGCATAGGTACCCAGGATGATTCGGCGCTTTACCTCTGGACCAAAACCAGCCTCGCGAGTAGCAGCCATGACGCGCTCGATGGTAGGCGCACCTTCTGGAGTTACGCGCAGACCAAAGCGGACCGAGTCGAATTTAGCCAGGTTTGAAGAAGCCTCGGCCGGAAGAATCAGGTAGTAGGCAGCAATTGCGTATTCAAAGCTTGGGCAATCGACCTCGACAATTTCGGCACCGGCGTTTGTCAAAAGCTCAAGGCTTTCGTTGAAACGCGCAGACACACCAGGCTGAAAACCAGCGCCGGTGAGCTGCTTGATTACACCGATGCGCATGCCCTTGACGTCAAGTTTTTTAGCGGCCTCGGTCATAGAACCTAGTGATTCCGGCAACGAGGTGCTGTCGTGCGGGTCGTGACCGGCGATTACGTCCTGAAGCAATGCAGCATCAAGAACATTGCGCGAAACTGGACCGATCTGGTCAAGTGAGCTTGCCAAAGCGATAAGGCCGTATCGAGAAACCGCACCATAGGTTGGCTTGGTTCCCACGGTTCCGGTTACGAATGCTGGGTAGCGAATCGAACCACCGGTGTCAGAACCAATGGCCAGAGGCGCCTGGAACGAGGCAACGACAGAACTTGAGCCGCCGCCAGAACCGCCTGGGATTCGATCTAGGTCCCAAGGGTTGCGGCTCGGCCCGTAAGCCGAGAATTCGGTAGATGAACCCATGGCAAATTCGTCAAGATTGGTCTTACCCAGAATTGGCATGCCCGCATCGCGAAGCTTCTTAACTACAGTTGCGTCGTACTGCGGAACCCAGCCCTCAAGGATTTTGGAGCCAGAGGTAGTCGGAGCATCTGTGGTGGTTAGGTTGTCCTTGACTGCGATTGGGAGACCGGCAAGCCCGTGAAGCGGCTCCCCCGCAGCACGTCTACGGTCAATGTCTGCTGCGGCAGCCAGAGCCGCCTCTGGGCCAACGTGTAGGTACGAGTGGACGGCACCATCAACGGCAGCAGTGCGGTCTAGGTGTGCCTGGGTAACTTCAACAGATGAAACCTGGCCAGACTTGAGCAAATCAACCAGTTCACTGGCATTTTTGCGAATGAGTTCAGACATTAACTACTCCCCATCCAGGATTGCGTGCACGCGGAAACGTCCATCAGCACTGTCGGCTGCACCTGACAAAGCTTCGGCTTGAGTTAGCGAAGGCTCGACGATGTCCTCACGGAAAACATTTGCCATTGGGATTGGGTGGCTTGTTGCCGGAATGTCACCCTCAACCGCTGCTTTAACGGTTGCAACCGAATCAACGATCAGGCTAATTTGTTCGGCAAAAAGGGCTACTTCTTGATCAGTAACGTCAATGCGGGCCAGGTTGGCAAGATGCCTAACCAGGTCGGGCGTAATTTCAGACATAAATCCACTCGCTAGGCAAAAGATGATTGACTCTTAGCCTACCAAACCGCCCCCAAAGGCACGGCTGTCTAGCCCTTGAATCTGAGGATGAACTCATCCTCAGTAATTACCTCAACACCAAGTTCCTCTGCCTTTGAAAGTTTGGATCCGGCATTTTCACCAGCCACCACAAAAGCGGTCTTTTTTGACACCGATGACGCCGCTTTGCCTCCGTTGGAAATGATGGCTTCCTCAATCTGCTCACGAGTGAAATTCTTGAGCGAACCAGTGGCAACGATGCTCATACCTTCAAAAATTCCGCCCGCAACAGCGGCCTCGCCCGGGCCTGCGTGGCCTGGAATTTCAAGTTGCACGCCAGCTGCACGCCACTTTTCGATAATCTCGCGGTGCCAATCGATTGAGATCCACTCTTTGATGGACGCGGCAAGCGTTGACCCAACACCATCGACACGCGAAAGTTCGTCTTCGGAAGCAGTGAAAATTCGATCCAGCGAACCGAAAAAACCCGCCAACGACCTGGCCGCTACCGGACCAACATGCCTAATTGACAGAGAAACCAAAATTCGCCAGAGCGGCTTGGTCTTGGCCTCTTCAAGGTTTCGAATCAGTTTTAAGGCAACCTCGGCCGGCGAACCGTCTTTCTTTCTAAAAAAGTCGACGATTTTTGGATCACCATTGGCATCAAGTTTTGGTAATCCGGAGTCTGGATCCAGAACAAGCGCCCGGATAGGCAGCAACTGCTCAAGAGTTAGGTCGAACAGATCAGCCTCTGACCTAAGCGCTGATGAAGCAGGTTCGACCGGCTGGGTAAGTGCACAGGCTGCTACGTAACCCAAAGCCTCAATATCGAGGACTCCCCTTGATCCTAAATAAGCTACCCGTTCACGCAACTGGGCTGGGCAACTGCGAGAGTTTTGACAACGCAGGTCAACATCTCCCTCAGAAGATGGCGCTAGCGGAGAACCACAATCTGGGCACACGGTCGGCATGACAAAGGCGCGTTCCGCACCGGTCCGCAGCTCAACCACCGGCCCAAGAATTTCAGGAATTACATCGCCGGCCTTGCGAAGAACAACTGTGTCGCCAATCAAAACGCCCTTGGCCTTGACGACATCCTGGTTGTGGAGAGTCGCAAACTCAACCACAGACCCAGCGACCTTAACCGGATCAACAACTGCGTAAGGGGTCGCTCGGCCGGTACGGCCAACCGATACTCGAATATCAATCAACTTGGTGTTGACTTGCTCTGGGGCGTACTTATAGGCAATAGCCCAACGAGGGGCGCGCGAAGTGAATCCAAGTTCTCGTTGCACAGCAAGTTCATCAAGTTTGACCACCACGCCGTCAATTTCGTGCTCTAGAGAGTGGCGCTTTTTCTCAAATTCGTCGATGTAGTTCAAGGCCTCATCAACCGAATTCACCACTCGGAAGCGATCGGAAGTCGGTAGGCCCCAAGATTTTAGGAGGTCGTAAAGGTCCGACTGATTTTTAACCGGAGCATCAGGCCAAGCACCAATGCCGTGAACCAGCATTTTGAGCGGTCGGGTGGCTGTGACGCCGGCGTCTTTTTGCCTGAGCGAGCCACTGGCCGAGTTTCTAGGGTTTGCAAACGGAGCCTTACCCTCAGCAACTAATCCCTCATTCAACTTGGCAAAATCTTCGAGGCCAAAATAGATCTCACCGCGAACTTCGACGACCGGCGGATGGCCAGAACCGGCAAGTTTGCGCGGAATCGACTGGATAGTCAATACGTTTGCAGTTACGTCCTCGCCCACCACGCCGTCGCCGCGTGTGGCGGCCGATACCAAACGGCCATCGACATACCTAAGGTTGATTGCCAAGCCATCAATCTTTAATTCACACAGATACGGGCCATCGCCACCTCGTTCGGCCCAAGAGCGAAACTCTTCGAACGAAAACACGTTGTCGAGGCTCATCATCCTGTCCAAGTGCTCGACCGGCGCAAATGCCTGATTGGCGGAACCACCCACGGTTTGAGTTGGACTGTCGCCCGAAATAAGTTCTGGATTTTCGGACTCCAGCGCTTCAAGCTCCTGCAGGAGCGCGTCGTACTCTGCATCGCTAATCAGAACGGTGTTGCCCTCGTAATACGCAGCACGGTGATGATTGAGCTGGTCAACTAGCTCTGCGATGCGTTTAGCTGCCGCCGCCTTCAACAGATCCACAGGTTACTCAGCACCGACTGGAACTGCCGATACGGTTTGATCAATTGTCATCTGACCCAACACCCTAGTACCGAGGTACAGAACAGCGGTCTGCCCTGGCGCAACACCAAGCAGTGGTTCGCTGACTCGAATTACCATGGCGGAATCTGTGACCTTGAATTCAGCTGCAATTGCATCGCCGTGCGCACGCACCTGCACATGAATTTGCGTCCAATCAGACGTATTTGCCGGAGCCTGTCCGCACCAGGTGAACTTTTCGCCGAACATCTCAGCAATAGCCAAAGCTGCCTGAGAGCCGACCACCACGGTGTTAGTCTTTGGTCGAATTTCAAGCACATAGCGAGGTTTACCGTCAGCAGCCGGCCGACCGATTGAAAGACCCTTACGCTGGCCAACTGTAAAACCGTGTGCGCCCTCATGAGAACCCAGAACATTGCCTTCACGGTCAATGATTGGTCCGGTCTCTGTTCCAACCTTGTCGGCTAGCCAATCCTGGGTGTCACCTTCTGGAATAAAGCAGATGTCATAGCTGTCCGGCTTATTTGCGACCGCCAAACCACGTTCCATTGCCTCCGCACGAATTATATCTTTTGAGGCAGTGGCACCGAGGGGAAACATTGAATGCTTGAGTTGCTCAGCGGTAAGCACGCCCAAAACATAAGACTGATCTTTGGCCAGGGCTGCAGAACGGTGCAACTCAAGATTGCCTGCCTCGTCTGTCAGCAGGCTGGCATAGTGCCCGGTGCAAACAGCATCGAAGCCCAGAGCCAAGGCCTTTTCAAGTAGGGCAGCAAATTTGATTCGCTCATTACAGCGCATACACGGATTCGGTGTGCGCCCGGCTTGGTATTCGGCAATGAAATCGTCGACAACATCAGCTTTGAATCGCTCTGAGAAGTCCCACACGTAGTAGGGAATTCCGAGGATATTGGCCGCACGCTGGGCATCCATCGAGTCTTCAATGGTGCAGCAACCTCGGGAACCGGTTCGGAGCGTGCCTGGCATGCGCGAGAGCGCTAGGTGCACTCCAACAACCTCATGGCCGGCTTCAACGGCCCTCGCAGCGGCAACGGCTGAGTCAACCCCGCCAGACATCGCAGCTAAAACCTTCATGCCACAAGTCTACTTTCCAGCACCGTCAGGCCATTGAGTTACCGGCCTGAAACCCCAGCCTTTCTGGCGGAAGCGTAGGCTGCCGGCAACGCAGCTAAAAACTGATCAATTTCAGCTCGAGATGTTTGTGGACTGATTGAAACCCTCAGGCAACTGCGAGCCTCAACCTCAGACCTACCGGTTGCAATCACTACGTGCGATGGGTCAGCGACTCCTGCTCGGCAGGCTGACCCTGTGGATACAGCGATGTTGGATGTGTCCAGCAAGAACAACAACGAGTCTCCGGCGCAACCTGGAAACATAAAGTGAGCATTTCCAGAAATAGCTGGGGCATCTCCTCTCGTGAAGATCGCCTCAGGAACCAATGTGCTTACTTGCTCGCGCAAATAACCAATCAAGCCGCTCATCTGCTCAAGTTTGGCTTCAAGGTCAGTAACCGCCAGACGACAAGCTTCGGCGAGCGCAACGGCAAGTGCAGCCGACAGCGTGCCCGACCGAACCCCGCGCTCCTGACCTCCGCCATGAATCACCTCGGTCAAATTTGTCTTTCTCGAGACAAGCAACGCACCGATGCCTACCGGCGCACCAAGCTTGTGGCCAGAGATCGACATAGCGGCCAGCCCAGATTCGGCAAAGTTGACCTGCGTATGACCAAAGGCAGCCACTGCATCGGAGTGGACCGGAATTTGGTGAACTGCTGCCAGAGCTGTGATTTCTGAAATGGGTGCAAGTACGCCAATTTCGTTGTTGGCCCACATTAGAGAAATGAAAGCGATTTCAGGCGCGCGGTCGGACAGCACATTTCTGATCCAGTCGAGGTCTAGCTCTCCCCGCGGGTTGACTGGACACCAGAGAACTTCGGCTCCCTGCTCTTTCTCTAGCCACTCAAGTGGTTCGATTACGGCGTGGTGCTCGGTTGCCGCTGAAATGATTACGGTTCGCCGGGCATCTTGGCCTGATCGGTGCCAGAACAATCCCTTCACAGCAAGGTTGTCAGCCTCTGTACCGCCAGAGGTAAAAATAACCTCACTCCGGTGGGCTCCTACGGCAGCAGCAATTGCTTCGCGTGCCTCTTCGACCACCCGCCGTGCAGATTGCCCGAGGCTGTGAACTGATGAGGGGTTGCCGATGAGGTCAAGATTCTCGAGGTAGGCGCGCTTTACCTCTGGCAACAACGGAGAAGTTGCTGCGTGATCTAGGTATGCGGCCATAGGTCAAGACTAATCTTTGGCCGTAGTAGTTAATAAGACTGAAACCGTTTGCTGGTTAGGATTAGCGAGTTGCTTTGTTTGACCCTACGAACATAAATGGTGCAAATGTCTGATTTTCAAATGCCTGAACCAGGCCAGATGGGCGTTACCGTCTCTGACGGCATCGGCACTATTCGCGTGTACTCAGATTCGGCGAACACAATTGAAGTCTGCATTCTGAACCCGGAGAATCCTCGCGAAACCATCGAAACCATTGACTTGGTTCGCGGCGCCAACGGAATTTGGTCTGCTTCGAGCAGCCACCTAGTTCCTGGAACTAAGTACGGCCTTCGAGCAACTGGACCGGAGGGTCCACGCCACCGCTTCAACAGCAGCCTGCTGCTGATTGACCCGTACGCCAAGGGTGTTGTTCGCGAGAGCGCGAGAGAGTTTCACTGTGTAGTGGTCGACGGAGACTTCGATTGGCAGGGCGTTGCAAAGCCAAACATTCCGCTAGACGAATTAGTTATCTATGAGGCACACGCCCGTGGCCTCACTCGTGGCAATAGCGCACTGCCTGATGAACTTCGCGGCACCTATGCGGCTCTAGGCCACCCAAGCACGATTGAGCATCTAAAGAACATCGGCGTAAACGCCGTTGAGCTATTGCCGATTCAGATGTTCATCTCTGAACCGCGCCTGATGAACATGGGTCTAATTAATTACTGGGGCTACAACTCAATCAATTTCTTTACCCCACACCACCGCTACGCCACCGCTGCAGCAATTAAGGCTGGTCCAGAGGCTATCTTGGTCGAGCTCAAAACCGCCATCCGTGAATTGCACCGCAATGGAATTGAAGTATTGCTTGACGTGGTCTACAACCACACCGCCGAAGGTGGCGGCGGCGGCTTGACCCACTCATACCGTGGATTGGACAACTCCAACTACTACCGTCAAGACGAAAAGGGTTGGTACCACGACACAACCGGCTGCGGTAACTCACTTGATTTCAGTAACCCACACGTGGTTCACATGGTCCTCGAGAGCCTGCGCTACTGGACCACCGAGCTTCAGGTAGACGGATACCGGTTTGACCTGGCCACCACGCTGGCCCGCGACGAGAACAACCACTACGACCCGAACCACCCGCTGCTCCGATCAATTGTGGAGGACCCGATTTTGGCTGAGGCCAAGATGATCGTTGAGCCGTGGGATGTTGGCCTTGGCGGATGGCAAACCGGCAACTTCCCAGAGCGGTTCAGCGAGTGGAACGACCGCTACCGCGATTCAGTTAGAAGATTCTGGCTCGGTGACATCTCTGCGGCAAGAAATTCTGGAAGTCACTGGAATGGCGTAAGCGATCTTGCCACCCGCCTATCGGGGTCTCGAGACATTTTTGACAGCCCAACCGGCACTGTTGGAGCGGTGAACTTCATAACCGCACACGATGGTTTTTGCCTTCGTGACTTGGTTAGTTACGACGTTAAGCACAACCAGTCCAACGGTGAGAGCAACCGTGACGGCACTAACGGCAACCACTCGTTCAACCATGGGCACGAGGGCATCGGTGCTACTGAGCAGATTGTGGCTCAACGACACAAGGCTGCCCGAAACCTGATGGCAACCCTGCTGTTCTCTTACGGAATTCCGATGATTACCGCCGGTGACGAGCGACTTAAAACTCAGAACGGCAACAACAACGCATACTGCCAAGACAACGTGATGACCTGGGTTAACTGGAATCCAACCCGAAGTGAACGCGACTTCGAGAAAACCTTCAGCTACCTAACGCAGCTACGACGCGAAAATCCGGTGCTGCGCCCTAGAAACTACAGCTCGTTCGATGACGCCACCTCAGAACACGACCTACTCAAGTGGTACAACGCAGCCGGTGAAATCATGTCGACCGACGACTGGCACAACACCGAATGCCGAACCATCAGCCGCTACAGCTTGCACAATGGGGCAAACGGTGAGAAAAACGCAATGCTGTTGGTAATCCACGGTGTTGAGAAAACCACTGAGGTCATCTTGCCGGCCGCCGACGGGGTGACCGGTTACGAAATGCTCTGGAATAGTGCCCACGATGTTCCACGGGCTTCAACCCAGACATATCAGCCGGGTGACACTGTGAATCTTTCAGGCACTTCGATGCAGCTTTTCCGCGCCAGCTTTGCCTAACCCACCACTGACTTGCTAACGGATATGTAAAGCCTTGGTAAACCGGGCAATCCGTCAATAATTTGTCGCTAAGTTATGGAGTGTGAGCAAAGTTAACCAGATCAGCTACCGACACGCACGACCATTTGGGCGCCTACCGATTTTGTCAGTCTCTCCGGCTGTCGAGAACGGTCGCTGGCCAGCCAAGGCTTATGCAGGTGAAGTAGTTCCTTTTGCCGCCACAGTTTTTCGCGAGGGTCACGACGCACTCGCGGCAGAGGTGCTACTAACCTCACCGACCGGAACCCAAACCGTGCACCGTATGGTGGCTGGCGCTCCAGGCTCAGACCGCTGGCACACATCGGTGTTGCTCTCTGAAGAAGGCACATACACCTTTCAGATTCGTGCTTTTGCAGATGATTTTGAAACCTGGCACCACAACGCCAGTGTCAAGCTTGCCGTTGGCATTGATGAAGAACTGATGATGCTCGAGGGCATTGCCCTTTTGACTAGGGCCGCAGCCGAAAAAGGCCGCACAGCTGCCAACGCCCGCAACTTGGTTGAACTCGCCGAAAAACTTGGCGACACCTCACGTTCTGCCCAATCGCGATTTGCCGAGGCCGAAACCAAAGCCATCGCAAAGGCCATCGCCAACCAGCCGATTCGCAGCCTGATTACCCTCAGCGAAGAGTTTGTAATCAAATCCGAACGTTCTAGGTCAGGCGTTGGCGCTTGGTACGAGTTCTTCCCGCGCAGCGAGGGAGCCAAATTTGATGCCAAAACCAAGACTTGGACCTCGGGCAACTTCAAAACGGCGATGAAGCGCCTGCCCGCTGTGGCAGAAATGGGCTTCAACGTGCTTTACATGCCGCCAATCCATCCAATCGGTGTTGCATATCGAAAGGGACCGAACAACACGCTCACAGCCGGGCCACAGGACCCTGGATCACCTTGGGCAATTGGTTCCGAGGCTGGTGGCCACGATGCCATTCACCCAGACCTAGGAACCGAGAAGGACTTTGCCGCATTTGTTAGGGCGGCTAATGATCTTGGAATTGAAATTGCATTGGACTTTGCGCTACAGGCATCACCAGACCACCCGTGGGTTAAGTCCAACCCTGAGTGGTTTACGACTCGTGCTGATGGGTCAATTGCCTATGCCGAAAACCCTCCAAAGAAGTACCAGGATATTTTCCCGATCAACTTCGATAACGACCCAGAAGGCATCTACTTCGAGTCACTTCGGATTATCAAGCTCTGGGTTTCGCGCGGAGTAAAGATTTTCCGAGTTGATAACCCACACACCAAACCGGTGGCTTTCTGGGAATGGCTGATCAATGAGGTCAACTCAGAGTTTCCTGAGGTGGTCTTTTTGGCCGAAGCCTTTACTCGCCCTGCCATGATGCACGCACTGGGTAAGGCCGGTTTCCAGCAGTCCTACACCTACTACACCTGGCGAAACACCAAAGCGGAGCTTGAAAGCTACCTGACCGAGATTTCCAAGGCCAGTTCAGACTTTTTCCGCCCAAACCTATGGGTGAGCACCCCTGACATTTTGACCGAGTACCTACAGTTTGGTGGCCCGGCAGCGCACAAGATTCGCGCTGCAATCGCAGCTACGGCCTCACCTAGCTGGGGAATGTATGCCGGCTACGAACTTTGCGAGTCGGTGGCCCGCCCAGGCGCCGAAGAACACATCGATAGCGAAAAGTTTGAGTACCGGCCACGTGACTGGCAGGCTGCTGAAAAGGGCGGTCGAAGCATTGCCCCATACATCACCAAACTTAATCAGATTCGTTCCGCCCACCCTGCCCTGCGTCAACTTAGAAACTTTGAGCTTCACCACACAGACGACTCGGCAATCATCTGCTACTCAAAGCATCTGGCGGCAGAACACACCGAGAGCGGAAAAGCAGACACCGTTTTGGTGGTGGCAAATGTTGATCCGCACGCTGTGCGCGAAACAACAGTGCACTTGAATCTAGCCAAACTTGGCCTACCTGAGGGCGCAACCTTCGAAGTGCATGACCTGATTACTGGCGAGACCTACAAATGGTCCACCGATAACTACGTCCGCCTCGATGCATTCCACGAACCTGCACACATTTTCAAAATCGGCAAAGTGCTTTAAGAGAAAGATCAACCATGGCTACTCGTAAAAAGACTCAAATCACTCTGCCTGAGCTCTCTGGCGATTTCATTGAGCGGGTTGCCAATGGCGCCCACCACGACCCTCACTCGCTGCTGGGTATTCACCCGCACGAAACCGGTTGGGTGATTAGAACCCTCAAGCCATTGGCAAAAACTGTCACCGCGATTCTGGACGGCGCCGACCCGGTAACTCTCGAGCACCTATCTCACGGCGTCTGGCAGGGGTTTGTGGACGCCAAGAAGGTTCCTGACTACCGAATCGTTGCCACCTACGATGGTGATGACGCAGATGTTGAATGGCGCATCGACGACCCTTACCGCCACGTGCCAACTCTGGGTGAGCTTGACCTTCACCTGATTCGTGAAGGGCGCCACGAAGAGCTATGGAGAGCACTGGGCTCGAACCTTCACAGCGTTAAGGGATCGTTGGGCGAAAGCCACGGCACCCGCTTTGCGGTTTGGGCCCCAAACGCCCAGGCTGTGCGCGTGGTTGGCGAATTTAACCACTGGTATGGCGTTGCTCACTCAATGCGCGTAATGGGCGCCTCTGGAGTTTGGGAGCTGTTCATTCCGGGCATCGGTGCTGGAACCAAATACAAGTACGAAATTTTGACCCAGGACGGCAACTGGATTACCAAGATTGACCCGCTGGCCCGGGCAACCGAAGTCCCTCCTTCAACCGCATCAATCGTGTCTGAGTCCACCTATAAGTGGAAAGACAAGAAGTGGATCGACGCTCGTACCAAGCGGGATGCCCTAAAAGCACCGATGTCTATTTACGAACTGCACGCCGGTTCGTGGAGACTAGGCCTGGATTACCGCGGCCTTGCCGACGAGCTGATCCCATACGTCAAAGAGATGGGCTTTACCCACGTTGAGTTCATGCCCCTGGCCGAGCACCCTTACGCACCATCTTGGGGTTACCAGGTAACCGGTTACTACGCACCGACATCAAGATTTGGCTCTGCCGATGACCTCAAGTACCTAATCGACCGTCTGCACGCCGAAAACATCGGTGTGATTCTTGACTGGGTTCCGGCTCACTTTCCGAAGGATGAATGGGCCTTGGGCCGCTTTGATGGGCGTGCGCTGTATGAGGCTGAAGACCCTCGACGCGGCGAGCACCCAGACTGGGGTACCTTCATCTTTGATTTTGGCCGCACCGAGGTTAAGAACTTCTTGGTTGCCAACGCGCTCTACTGGCTTGAAGAATTCCACATCGATGGACTCCGGGTGGATGCGGTTGCTTCAATGCTTTACCTTGACTACTCGCGCGAGAGCGACAACTGGCTACCAAACCAATTTGGTGGCCGCGAAAACCTTGATGCCATCTCGTTCATGCAAGAGGTAAACGCCACCGCGTATCGCCGCAATCCTGGCATCATGATGATTGCTGAGGAATCAACCAGTTGGGGCGGCGTAAGCGCACCTACCGACGGTGGCGGACTTGGCTTTGGATTCAAGTGGAACATGGGCTGGATGAACGACACCCTCCAGTACATCGAAAAAGACCCGGCCTACCGCAAGTACCACCACGGCGAACTGACCTTCTCGATGCTCTACGCCTATGACGAGAAGTTCATCCTGCCAATTAGCCACGACGAAGTAGTACATGGCAAGGGCTCGCTGCTATCAAAGATGCCGGGCGACCGCTGGCAGCAACTGGCCAACGTGCGTGCCTACCTGGCATTTATGTGGGCTCACCCTGGCAAGCAGCTGTTGTTCATGGGTTCAGAGTTTGGTCAGCAGTCAGAGTGGAACCAAGAGCGTGGACTCGAGTGGTGGATTTTGGACCAGCCGATTCACCGCGGTCTGCAGCAGTTGGTAGCAACGCTCAACCGCGTTTATCTAGAGAACCCATCGATGTGGCAACTTGACCACGACCACAGGGGCTTTGTTTGGATCGACGGCGGCAACGCAGACGGCAACCTGCTCTCATTCCTTCGCTATGACGAAAAGGGCGAGCCAATCGCTGTTGTGATTAACTTTGCCGGCCACCCTCACCATGACTTCAAACTCGGATTACCAAAGTCGGGCAAGTGGAATGAAATTTTGAATACTGATGCCACTGAGTTCGGTGGCTCGGGAGTTGGAAATTTTGGCCAAATTGAAGCCACTGGTGACGGAACCCACGGTCAACCGCACTCGGCTAGCATTTCGGTGCCACCGCTCGGTGCCGTTTGGTTCAAGCCGGCCAAGTAATTCTTGGAGCGGTCACCGCTATCAGTGGCTGTTTAGTAGAGCAACGCGGCCAAGGCTCGACGAGCCTGAGCTAGTTCTGGAGCGTCCGGCTGTGAAATCGAGAAGAGCTCGAGCAAATGTTTTCTCAAAACCTCGCGCTCATCTTTGTCGGCAACAGCAAACCGGGTGAGAACAGTTTGGTACCCCTGACCGGCATGACCGATGACTACTAGAACGTCGGCCTTTAGCAGTGCCTCTGCCTGGTCCTGTGGCGCGGACCCAAGTACGGCGTCAAAGTCCACTCCCCTGGTCCGCTCAAGCAATTTTGCCTGGGCCAAGCCAGCTACGGCAAGTGCATCTGCTGGGCTATCCAACAAAATTCCCTGATAAATAGCCACGGCGCCCTGATAGTTGCCAGCCTCAATAGCCTCGATGGCCTCTAGATGCTTTGGAGGCAGAGTTGGCTCTGCTGGGCCACTGAATTCATCTGAGACGATCAAGGCCCCAGCCACGCCGTTTTCTTGCGCAACCTGCAACAGGCGGTTCAGATAGGCGTTAACGTGATCCAGCGGCTGATCACCCTCGAACAGCGGAACTGGCTGACCCTTGATCAGGGCTACGACGCTTGGCATGGCCTGGACAGCAAAAGCCTGAACAACCTCTGGCGAAGCCTGGGCGTCGATGCGCACCAAAAGCGTTCGGCCACCGAGGGAGCGAACGGCCTTCTCGAGTGAAACAGCTAGGGCATCACTCTGGGGGTTACCGGCGGAAAAGAATTCGATGACAACCGGAACGTTGGCTGAAATCGTAACGAAACCCTTGAGGTTATTGGCGTTTCCGAGGGCGACTAGGTCAGGGACGCGGATTGGTTCCTGAACACCCGTTTGGCTCTGCGCGCCGGCAGCTTGGTTGGCCTCAGGTTTTCTCAAGCTGGACAAGTCAACGGCCCCCGCCAAACTTGCTCTAGACATCGAATCGGCCATATTTACAACACCTTTACGCTGAGTAGTCCCTGGGTCACACCAAGCAAGCGAGCCTTTTTGTCGGCCTCACTCAAAGCCGGCACATAGAACAGCAACATGTTTCCGTACACACTGGTTACACCCGTGGTCGAACCATCTGTGCCCAAAAGCAACTTCTCCTGCCCCGAAACCGCAACAGCGGATCCGGCCGACTTTGGCTTGATCTTGTAGGTATCGGTCATGTACACCGCGACCAAGGCCCCCGAATCGCTGGTAGACAGTGCGGGAACATTTGGATTGCCGAGCTTATGCGTGAAAGTGATTTTTGCTTCGGTCAATGTTTCAATCTGCTTTTTCTGGCTGGCAGAAACCTGAATGAAGAACTCATCCTCAGCGGTATCAAACAGGCTAAAGCTAAGGCTGGCTTGACCCTTATTGATTGCATCGCCGTAGGCAGCCGGCAGTGCCTTCGGTTCCAACTTCAAGAACAAACTGTCTGACTCAACCGGGATAGCACCGATGTCCGAACCGGCAACACCTGGAATTTCAGCGCCCGGCATGAGGCGAATGTTGTACCAGAGGCGGTACTTGCTTCGCGGAGTATCTTGCTGCAAAACCAGCATCTGCGGAAGCGCTTCGTCACCAGGAGCATCGGTTACGGCCATGACCACGCGAGGCCAAGCGGTACTTGCTGCCGGAAGACTGAAGGACAGCGGCGAGTCAACGATCGCTGGCATTGCAGCAACAGTGTCTGACTTCTTCTGCAGCTTATAGTGGGTGGTTCGGATAGCAAGAGCTGGGCCAACAATTCGTGACTTGAGCAGCTTTGCATCCTTGGCATCGTCACCCGAAAGCGCAACGGCGGCAACATCCGCAAGAATTCGCTTTAGCTGAGGCTCAGTAACCACTGCAGGCGGTGCATCGCTAGCAGATGCACTTGAGCTCGGGCTAGGTTCGGCTACCGGCAGTAGTTGGCAACCGGTCAGCAGAGAAAGCACCGATAGCGTAGCCGGAGCGGCAATAAACGCCCTGCGTCGAGCCGATCGGCGACCCTTCACCGGCGCATTTCCCTTGGTTTTTTTGGCACGGTAACGCGGAGGCTTCGGCGGAGTTGGGGTTCGACGGCGAGGCCCACGGTTGCGGCGCATGGTTTGGTAGGCAATCAGGTTCATGATGAATGCTGCCAGCAGCACCATTCCACCACCGATTAGCAAGATGTTGGACGAGGTGGAATCCGGAATGATCGACCAAACTAGTCGGATTCGGTTCGGAGCGGGAGTGACACCATCAGAGGCAAGTAGCACCGCATTCTCATCAGCGGTTGGCACCGGCAAGGTGGCATCAATTTCATCGTTGGTGAAATCACGCCAAAGATCTGAGCCAACCGGTGTGCCGACGTTTTCAGAACCAATCACAAATTCTGCCTGGACACCGGTCTTTGCATCGCCGACAGCAAGCTGGTTGTGACTAACTGCGCCTATCCAAGCTTCAATGTCACTTTGACGCCCAGTGGCAATAAAGACTGTCTCTGAACCCATGGCCTCAATAACAGGAGTACCGGGATAGGAAGTCAGAACTGAGTTTGGGACAACCACAAGTGAACTTGGGTTTTCAATACTCACTTCGGCAACGTGCGCCTCGGGCGGGGCCCAGATGGTGCGCTGCGCCAGACCGAACACCAGCATGAAAACAGAAATGACGAATAGCGCAGCTGCAATCAAAAAGCGCATGCGATATCCAATCAGGTAAACTTGGCGGAGGGCGAAAGCCTCCCTTTATTGTACCCAAGTGCCTAGGAGCCTTCATTTGTCAGGCGAAGAGACCAGTTTCCCAGTAGTCGTTCGAGGCTACGATCGTGGGTTGGTTGACGACGCCCTAAAGGACCTTCGCCGAGATCTGATGCAGCTTTCAGCGCAAAATGCACAGCTTGCCCAGGAGCTAAAAGAAGCCGCCACCAAGCGGGACCAGGCGCTGATGGAGCTTGCCGAAGCGGGCGATCCTTCGTACACCGGCGTTGGAGCACGTGCTGCCCTAATTCTGAGCACCGCCGAAGATCAGGCTCGGTTCTTGTTGGCCGAATCAAACAACGTCATTTCCAAGCAGCGCAAAGAACTAGAGGCTGAGGTATCAGCTCTCCACGGAGAAGCCAAGGGCTACTACGACTCGTTGGTTGCAGAGGCCCAGCGCCGCGCAGATCGCATCTCTGCAGCTGCCCGCGCTGACTACGACGAAATCATCAACCAGGCCAAGAATGATGCGGCTCGGGTTATGGATGAGGCCATTCGCGAAGCCGGAGCGACTCGCGGATCGGTAGCTACCGAGGCAGCCAAGATGCGCGCTGCGGCAAAGCGCGAGGTCGAGACGCTGAAGTCAAAGGTTGAGCGCGACCTTGCTGAACGAAAGTTACTTGCCTTCCGCGAGAATACGCGCGACCTAGACCTCGATTACGCGCAGACTTTGGTAACCGAACAAGCCCGTATCGACCTGGAGCTAGAACTTACTGCCCGCCGCGCAGAGGCAGAGGCCGAGTACCTGCGTAAGCACCAAGAGGCCGTGGCAACCACTCAAAAGTACTTGGATGACGCCAATGCCCAATTGGCTCTTGCACTAGCCCGAGCCAGTGCTGCCCGTCTAGAGGCAGAAACTCTCGAAGCTGCAGCAATCTCAATCAACCAGCAGAACACTGAGGCTGCTCGCAAAAAGGCTGACGCAATCATGGCGGCGGCCGAGGCAGAGGCTCGCAAATCAGTAGCCGAGGCACAGGCAGAGATTGACCGCCGAATTGCCCAGTCGAAGGTAATCCTAGAAAGATTGCAGGCTGAACGAGATTCGGTTGAGGTTTACTTCAAGAATCTTCGCAACTTGTTCAACGGAAAAGATCTGCTAAACCCTCCGCCACAAAGTTTTAGCTAAGCGATAGGTTTAGAGGCATGCAGCAGCACATCAAGATTTCTAATGCCTTCCAGATTGGCCTATTGGGTGGCCTTGGTGTTCTAACTGCCCTGATCATCGGTGGAGCCATCACCACCATTGCCAACATCATCGCTTACGTGGCCGCCGCGATCTTTATTGCCCTCGGTTTTGAACCACTGGTAAACAAGTTGATGAGCTGGGGACTAAAACGTCGTTATGCGATTCTGGCCGTGGCACTCACAATTCTTGCCCTGTTAGCCGCCTTGTTCAGCCTGGTCTTGCCAACGCTCGCCACCGAGACTGCGCATTTTATTGAGACCGCTCCGGGAGTTTTGGCTAGTGTCAGCGATCTGCCTTTCATCACAGCGATTGATGAGCGTCTGGGCGGCGCGATTAGCGATGCCCTCAACTCAACCGGAGCCTATCTGGGTGACTCAGCAAACTGGCCGACCATGCTCGGTGGCGTGGTTCAGGTTGGCATTTCAATTTTCAATGGTGCTTTCGGGGCCATCATCATCATTATTTTGAGCCTGTACTTTATGGCATCGATGAACACCTTCAAGCGCTGGGTTTACTCACTTGTGGCAGCTAGCAAGCGCGAACGTTTTGTTGACTTGTCAGAGCAAATCTCGACCTCGGTAGGCCGCTATGTAATGGGTCAGGCCAGCATCGCAGCAATTGCCGGTGTGACCAGCTTCATCTTTATGAGCATCGCCGGTGTTCCATTCGCACTGGTCCTTGCGATGATCGCATTCCTGCTTGGTCTGGTCCCGCTAGTCGGAACCATCAGCGCCGCCGTTCTGGTGACGCTGGTAGCACTCAGTGTCTCGCCGACCGTGGCTCTAATTTCGGGTATTTACTACATCATCTACATGCAGGTTGAGGCCTACATCATCAGCCCAAAAATCATGAGCCGCGCAGTTTCTGTACCGGGTGCTGTTGTTGTGGTTGCCGCACTTGCCGGCGGTGCACTGATGGGTGTGCTTGGTGCTCTGGTTTCGATCCCGGTGGCGGCCTCAATCATGCTGATTCTGCGCCAGGTTTACACCCCGTATCAAGAAGCGCGCTAAAGAACCTCGGGCTGCCAGGATTCAGGCAGCGGGTAACGTTCCGGTTGTACTGCGCGAACAATCTCGTTTAAGACTCGCTTGGTAGCGTTCTCTCCGACCCAAAGGTGCTTTGCTCCGTCAACACCGATTAGCTCGGCGTGGGCAACGCTCGCAAAGCGCTCAGCCGCCTCTGCTGGCTGCAGGTAGTCGTCAAACTCAGGTACCAAAATCACCAATTGTTTTTCGCTGCCGCCCCAGCGCGCAACCTCAACATCGGTGGCTCGGTGCAGCGGAGGAGAAAGCAAAATGGCGCCAACAACTTCGTGAAATATGCCATATTTCAAGGCTAATTCGGTACCAAAAGACCAGCCGACCAGCCAAATGTTTGGCAAACCGCGCTCCTTTGCAAAGGCCACCGCTGCCGCAACATCGTGCTGCTCAGTTACGCCCTCACCAAACGCGCCCTCGCTGGTTCCGCGAGGCGAAGCAGTGCCACGGGTATTGAATCGCAAAACAGCGATGTCGGCCAATTCTGGGAGGCGATTGGCAGCTTTCTTGAGAATGTGGCTATCCATGAAGCCACCGTGGGTTGGCAGCGGGTGGAGAGTAACCAGGGTGGCTTTTGGCGCCCGACCAGCCGGAAGCGACAGTTCTCCGACCAGTGTCAACCCGTCTGTAGTTCGGAGGGTAATTTCTTCACGAACTGAAGGCAGTTCGACACCAGAGCGAATCTCGATCGGATAATTCATAGCAACGGCCCCTGAAATTGCTTCCAGCAGGCATTGTGAAAGTGTCGCCGGGTGTCTACTCCCCTGACGCTATCCCAAGCCACAATGTGACTCAAGCCTTTATTGATTTGCAAATTGCAGTTGGGGCAAGTCCATGACTTTCCATCATCAGCATTCGCACCAACGCTGGTTTGAGTGGTGTATTCTACGCCACGCTTTACCTCGACATTACGAATGCCATACCGCGACGCGCTGAATTCCAATTCTTCGTGAACCTCAGGCTTTGCCCTTCGTGACCGGTTTGAACGCGGCACTAGTACCAACCAATTTTGTCAGAGTGAGCCAGAGCTCCACACGGAGAACCATAACGACCCTTGATGTACTTCACGCCCCATCGAATTTGAGTCTCGTGGTTGGTTTTCCAGTCAGGGCCCTCAGATGCCATCTTGGTGCCCGGTAGGGACTGAGGAATACCGTAGGCGCCCGAAGATTTGTTTAGGGCGTTCACACGCCAGTTTGACTCGCGCTCCCAAAGTTTGACGAGGCAGGAGTACTGGTCCGCGCCAAAGTTCATCGATGTTAACAGCTCGAGAGCATAAGCCTTGGCCGTACCTGGGTCCGGAACCGCAGCCGTTTCTACGAATAGCGCAGCTGCATCGCTGCCGGTGACGATATTGAAACCACCGCGGGCAAACGAAATCTTTTGGGTGCTTGCGTAACCGTAAGTCTCTTCAGGAGCAGCTTCATCGATGTCAAAAATTTGAATCGTGCTGGCACTGGCCATGGTGCCTGAATAAGGGTCAACGATGGTGACCAGGATGAAGCCTGCTGAGAAGAGGAACCCCCACAGCGGCTGAAAAGCCCGCTTCTTGAGCCTCGGAAACCTAGGGCGCTTGAACGGGGTCTTCTCTAGAGCCTGATCAATCTTGGTGCCCAATCGGTGCGACAGTTCTGGCCTATCAGCCTCGTGTCTACCCATTGTTCACCTCCGCGTGCTAGTTACTCGCAATGTTTCAGTCTACCTTCGAGCCTGTTTTATTACCAGAATCTGTTAACCAGGTAAACGCTGTGTTGGGCACTTCGACAGCACAGATACCATGGCAGTTTTCTCTGCCGAGGTTACCCAAAGTGCGTATTTGCGCTTAACTGCGATCTGCCTGGCAACGTAGGCGCAACGATAACTCTTATTGGGCGGCAGCCAACTTGCGGCATCGGAATCACCCTTCTGGCTATTGGTTGGCCCATCCACCGCCAGCAAATTTAGCGGGTCGTTATAAAAGGCATACCTGCGTGCGTAAGTAAGCTTCTGAGCGCCCTTTTGCCAGGCATCACTGACGGCCACCACGTGGTCGATTTGAACTTTGATTGAGGTCGATTGACCTCGCACAAAATTTATCGTCTTGGCTGTGTAAGGGTCACGAAGAATGCCGGTTTCGACGATGCAGCTGTAACCTCTACGCATAACTTCACTGCTCAGATCACGCTTGAGAATGTAATTTCTGAGATCGCAGCTGCCGATGTCACCCCAGCCATCCGAGAATTTCTCGCGAGAGTAGCCAGTCTTGGCGGCACGCCCCTTGACGCTTAGCTCTTGCAGTGCAGTTTTAGCCAAAGGGTTCAGAGCCGCCGCTGGTGCTGCTGAGCCGGCCGCCACAAACCCCGATGCGATCAGAGTGCCACCAACTAAACCGGCAAGTAGGGCTCTAGCGGTTCTTTTCAATCTGCAGCACCTCGACCACTCGATCGATGAAGGCATCAACCTGACTTTCGACATAACCGGCGCGGGACGCTTTGAAAATAGTGCGTCGAACAGCGGTGAGGTCGAGTGGTGTCTCTGAATCTAGGTGGCGGGCAACTGAATCGCAAAGTGCATCTACTTGCTTGCGGTTGTAACCGCGAAGCAAGAACGAAACCTTAGTAAATTTCTGATTCTTTGGTCGTTCAACCCGGCCGCGAAGAATTTCTTGGATACGGGCCAAGCGGTCTGCAACGGCATAGTCACCAGACTTGGCAATCTGGCGCTGAATTTCTCTAGATGCAAAAGTATCTTCTAGTCGATCTAGGGCAGAATCAACCGGACCGATGAGGTAGCCACCGCGAATCAAATCGAAGTGAGTATTGCGAATTAGATCAGATGTGACTTGATCGGCATCCGGGCTATTGAATTGCTCGCGAGCTTGGTCGATAAAAGCGTTTACCTGCTCGGGCACATAGCCAAGTTCTTTGGGCCCGGCGACTGGAAAAGAAAAACTCATTTTGCTTCCAAACTAGAGGGCAGTTACCAGCTGCATGAAGAGGTAGGTAATTAGGGCAGAAGGCAGGATTGAATCCAAACGGTCCATGACGCCGCCATGCCCCGGGAGAATTGACGACATGTCTTTGACGCCTAGGTCGCGTTTGATTAGCGACTCGGCTAGATCGCCGAAGACTGCCGCGAGAAGCAGGGCCGCAGCAAATACGACACCAAGCCACCACGGTAGGCCGAGTGCAAAAATACTGAACAGGACTGCTGATACTGATCCGGCTGTAATTGAAGCGAGCAGGCCTTCCCAGGTTTTCTTTGGGCTTACCCCTGGGGCAAGTTTGTGTTTGCCAAATTTGCGACCAAACAGGTATCCGGCCGTATCGATCAGCGCAACCGTAACCACAAAGGCTATGACCCAGCTGGCACCATCGGGGCGGCGCAGCAGAAGCATTGTGAAACTGGTCATTAGTGGCAGGTAAATGACCACAAATGCCGCAGCTGCGTAATCGCGAAGGGTGTGCTGAATGGCTTGGATCGGTTTTTCACGCCGTTCCCAAAGCAAGTGCACTGTTCGCCACAGAATCAATGCGGCAACAATGGCCAAGGCCACAAGCCACTGCAGTTGTGCTCCCCCATAAAAGGCAGCCGGCATGATTAGGACTGAGCCGACAACCGAAGGAACTCGAGGAACGTACCAACCTTTGAGCCTCAGTGCGGTAGATAGCTCCCAGGCACCGAAACCGGCAGCCATAGCTGCAAACACCATGAAGAGCTCTTTGTAGATGAGTACCGAGAGCAAAAATGCAGCGCCCAGCACTAATCCGACCGCAACCGACTTAGATAGGCTGCGCCCACCTGAAGTTGGCTGCTGAGTAGTCAAATTAGACCTCTAGAAGTTCGGCTTCTTTGCGCTTTAGAGCGTCGTCGATGGCATCCACGTGGGTCTTGGTGATTGCATCCAGCTCTTTTTCGCCACGGGCGATTTCATCATCGCCGGCAAGGCCATCCTTCTTCAGCGCAGCCAAATCATCGTTGCCCTTGCGGCGAATGTTGCGAACTGCCACTCGGTGGTCTTCAGCCTTTGCCTTCACTAGCTTTACGTAGTCGCGACGGCGTTCTTCAGTAAGGTCTGGCAAAGTCACACGGATTAGGTTTCCGTCATTCTGTGGGTTTGCGTCAAGGTTTGGCATCTCACGCAGAGCGGTCTCAATAGCCTTCAGCGCGCCCTTGTCGTAAGGGGTGATAACGATGGTGCGAGCCTCCGGGTTGGCCAACTGACCGAGCTGACCAAGTGGAGTTGGGGTGCCGTAGTAGTCAACCATTACCTTCTGGAATAGCTGAGGGTTTGCGCGACCGGTGCGGACGTTCGCGAAGTCTTCGCGGGTTGCGTCAACGGCCTTAGCCATCTTTTCGGTGGCGGCTGCCAAAATCTCTGAAATCACTTTTTCTCCTGTTTTGATTAATTCTTTACCGCGATTAGGCGGTTACGAAAGTTCCAATTTTCTTGCCGAGAATTGCATCGGTTACGTTGCCGGCCGGCTGCATTCCAAATACGCGCATCGGCATCTTGTTGTCCATGCATAGGCTGAACGCAGTCGCGTCGACCACCTTTAGGCCCTTTACCAAGGCATCCTGGTAGGTGATCTCATCGAGGCGCACCGCGGTTGGGTCTTTCTTTGGATCCGCCGAGTAGACGCCGTCCACGCCGTTCT
The DNA here is from genome assembly GCF_005845365.1 of Rhodoluna limnophila. Lineage (GTDB taxonomy): Bacteria > Actinomycetota > Actinomycetes > Actinomycetales > Microbacteriaceae > Rhodoluna > Rhodoluna limnophila. The sequence continues at coordinate 871,326 of NZ_CP040509.1, forward strand.
TAGCAACCAAAACCTCATCGGCCTTGATTTCTAGGGCACGCTGCGCGGCCACTGTGTCGGTAGAGAAGTATGGCAAGCCTGCGCCAGCACCGAAGATTACAACTCGGCCTTTTTCTAGGTGACGAATTGCACGAAGCGGGATGTAGGCCTCAGTTACCTGTGCCATGTTGATTGCAGACTGTACGCGGGTGCTAACGCCGGCTTGCTCCAAGAAGTCCTGAAGCGCCAGTGCGTTCATAACCGTTCCAAGCATTCCCATGTAGTCAGCGCGTGATCTCTCCATGCCTCGCTGTGATAGCTCGGCTCCGCGGAAGAAATTGCCACCACCAACCACGATTGCGATTTCAGCGTGCTTGGCGCCCTCTGCGATTTCACGCGCCATCTCGGCCACAATGTCAGGGTTCACACCAAGGGTGCCGCCACCGAACGCCTCACCCGAAAGCTTTAGCAGTACACGGCGTTTTTTGTTTGGCACGAAACCCTCCTGGATTGTTGCTTTTGTCTCTGTCTATCCTAAACCGAGCAACAAAAAAGGCCCGGTCGAAATGACCGAGCCTTCCTTGTTTTTAAGGCTTTTTGTTATGCACCGACGCGTAGGCGAACGAATGCAGAAACGGTTACTCCAGCGTTCTCAAGAACCTTAGCAACAGTCTGCTTGGTGTCCTTTGCGAAGTCCTGCTCAAGAAGCACGTTCTCCTTGAAGAAGCCGGTTACGCGGCCTTCAACGATCTTTGAAAGCGCAGCCTCAGGCTTGCCTTCGTTACGTGCGGTCTCTTCAGCAATGCGGCGCTCGGTTGCTACAACTTCAGCGTCAACGTCATCGCGGGTTAGCACGCTCGGTGAGAATGCTGCGATGTGCACCGCAACGTCGTGTGCGGTGGTTGCGTCTGAACCGCTGTAGGCAACAAGCACGCCAACCTGTGGAGGAAGGTCCTTGCTGGTGCGGTGTAGGTAAGCGTCAACAGCGGCATCCTTGATTGAAACTACCTTGCGAAGCTCAACCTTCTCGCCCATGATCGCGGCTTCGTCGTTGATTGCGTCTAGAACTGACTGACCGTTTAGGTCTGCAGCAAGTGCAGCCTCAAGGGTCTCGGCGCCAGCGGCAACAACAGCGTCTGCAACGCGGTCAGCAAGCTCAACGAACTTTGGAGCCTTAGCAACAAAGTCAGTCTCGCAAGCAAGCTCGATTAGGTAGCCGGTGCCACCCTCAACACGAGCAACGATCAAGCCGTTGCTGGTGGTGCGACCTTCGCGCTTGGTAACGCCCTTTAGGCCCTTTAGACGTAGGACTTCCATTGCCTTGTCGATGTTGCCATCGGCTTCGTCAAGGGCGCCCTTGCAGTCCATCATGCCGGCGCCTGACTTCTCGCGAAGCGCCTTTACATCTGCGGCGGTGTAGTTAGCCATCTTTACTTTGCTTCCTCTACTGCAACAGCCTCAGCAGCTGGTGCCTCTACAGCCTCTGCTGCAACAGCAGGAGCTTCTTCGGTCTTGGCAGCAGCCTCGGCAGCGCCCTGCTCTAGAAGCTCGCGCTCCCACTCAGCTAGTGGCTCTGCTGCTGCTTCTGGCTTTGCGTGACGAGCGATTAGACCCTCAGCAACTGCATCTGCGATAACGCGGGTTAGCAGCTGAACTGAACGGATTGCGTCGTCGTTTCCTGGAATACCAATGGTTACCTCGTCTGGGTCACAGTTGGTGTCCAAGATACCGATTACTGGGATACCCAGCTTCTTGGCCTCGGTGATTGCTAGGTGCTCTTTGTTGGTGTCTACAACCCAGATCGCAGATGGAGTCTTGGTGATGTTGCGGATACCGCCTAGAGCCTTCTCTAGCTTGTCCTTCTCGCGGCGAAGGATAAGGAGTTCCTTCTTGGTTAGACCAGTCTTGGTCTTACCTGAGAAGTCCATAACCTCAAGTTCCTTTAGGCGTGAAAGACGCTTCTGGATGGTCTGGAAGTTGGTCAAAAGACCACCCAACCAACGCTGGTTGATGTATGGCTGGCCAACGCGAAGAGCCTGCTCAGCAATTGCTTCCTGTGCCTGCTTCTTGGTACCAACAAACAGGATGCTTCCGCCGTGAGCAACGGTCTCCTTGACGAAGTCGTATGCCTTGTCAATGAAAGCAAGTGACTGCTGAAGGTCGATGATGTAGATGCCTGAACGGTCGGTCAGAATGAAACGACGCATCTTTGGGTTCCAACGACGGGTCTGGTGCCCGAAGTGAACGCCGCTGTCGAGCAGCTGGCGAATTGTTACTACTGCCATGAGCAGTCTCCTTTTTCGGCGCGCAAAGGCGCCACTCAGTTTTCTGTTCGAGCGGTTGCCCGAAACACCTGGTGCCGGATCCTTCTCGCCAAATTGCTTTGGACTGAGTGAGAAGTAAATCTGATTCGGCACGCGAAGTCGGCAAGCGTAAACAACCTTCAAAAAAATGAGGATTGTCGCGAGCCTGCCGCTTCGATAATTCTAGCAGTCGAGGGGCCGAGTTATCCACCATTTAGCAGTGATTTATTGGGCAAGAGAGGCAAAGCCTCAAAGTGGAAACATGAGATGGGTCACCTTCGCACTTTCCCTGCTGCTTAGCTGCGTAATTCCCTTTGGCATAGCACGAGGTCAAGGCCGGGAATGGACCTTGCCATTCGAGGAAAGCGACACAGGAACCAATACCGTTACTGGCAAAGGATTGCAATTGGTCAATCAGTATCGCCAACCAAATAGCGAATACTCCGCTGGCCATCGAGGGGTGGACTACCGGGTCTCGTTAAACCAGACCGTATTAGCACCGGCGGATGGACAAGTTAGATTTGTCGGCGTGGTCGTTGACCGCCCACTTTTGACTCTCAGCCATCCCGGCGGAGAAATTACCGAGTTTGAACCGCTCTGCACCGACCTAAAAGTCGGTGATTTAGTGAGAAGGCAAGATCCAATCGGATGGGTGTGCGATGCCAAACCTTCTTATCGGCAACACTGTCAAGCCGTTCGATGCCTGCATTTCTCTCTGCGAAAAAACGATTGGTATCTGTCGCCACTGGCTTTGATTGGCGGCCTGAATCCCAGCCGATTGCTACCGACCATTGACTGAAATCAGGCCCGAGGGTGGGCGTTTTTGTAGCTATCTTTGAGTCGTTCTACAGATACATGGGTATAAATCTGCGTGGTTCCAAGGCTTGAGTGTCCGAGGAATTCTTGCACCGCCCGAAGGTCAGCTCCCCCATCAAGAAGGTGAGTTGCTGCACTGTGCCTCAATGAATGTGGGCCCGCAGATCCGGTTGGAGTGCCTTCTAGTAGTTTTGCCACCAGGGCGTAAACCTGTCTGACTCCAAGCCGGCGGCCTCTTGAATTTAGGAGCAGCGCTGTGGCGCTGGACTCATTTGCCAACTGTCCTCGACCGGCGCGAATCCAGAGGTCAAGTGCTTCCGCTGCCGGGAGACCGTAGGGAACCATTCGCTGCTTTGACCCCTTACCGGTCACTCTTAGAAGCCTTCGGTCGTAGTCAACATCCTCCAGGTTCAAACCAACCAACTCGCTTACGCGAGCACCAGTGGCATAAAGGAGTTCGATAACTAGTAGGTCCCTCAACCCCTGAGGGTTATCGATTACCGCCAGCGGCCTCAGGTGTTCAAAAATCATTTCGAGGCTCTCGCGCGAAACCACTGTTGGAAGAGACCGCGAAGCCCTCGGAGATCGCAGCCGCTGACCAGGGTCCGAGTTTGATATACCCGCCTGGTGCAACCAGGATGTGAACGACCTGATGGCTGCGCTCTTCCTGGCCAAGGTGGTCTTAGTAAGACCACGCTGATTTAGGTGCCACAGGAAATCTCGGATGAGTTCGAGATCTAGGTCAGCGGGGCGGTTTAGGCCCCGACCCTCACCGAAAGCTAAAAGTTCAGATATGTCGGACAGGTAAGCCCGCATGGTATTCGGCGAGCGCCCCCGACCTGAACCCAAATGGGTTTCAAATTTATCCAGGGTCTGCACAAAGGCTTCGTTCACAATCAAAGGTTAGTTTGCACTTGGCGCCAATCGGAACCGCGGCGCTCAACGAGTCCGGCTAATTCAAGTTGAGCTAAACCAAATTTTGCTTCGTTGCGAGTGAGGCCTGCCTCTCGGCAAATAATTTCAAGGGATTCATGGCCGAACCCGATTGCATCGAGGACCCGCGTTTCAATAGCTCCAAGACCGGCTATCGGCTGATCCACTTCAAAGGCCCCACTGAGCGGGAGTAGGTCCCTGAGGCCTGCCGTTCCGCTCACCAGTGATGCCTGCCCTGCCTCAATAAGTTGATTGCACCCCGCTGACTTGGGCGAGTAAATTGGCCCCGGCACAGCACCCACCGTGCGGTTTAGAGCCAAGGCGTGGCGGGCTGTGCTGAGGGCGCCAGATCTCCAGTTGGCCTCGGTAACCAAGGTGGCGTGCCCCAGCGCAGCAATCAACCGATTTCGCTGCAAAAAGCGCCACTTGCTCGGAGCAGAACCTGGAGGTAATTCACCAACTACCGCGCCTTCTGAGCAAATTCTCTCCAACAGAAGGCGGTTTGCACTTGGATACAACCGGTCTACCCCTCCAGCTAGCACGGCAATGGTCCCTGGCTCCGACGCAAGCGCAGTTTGATGGGCAACAGCGTCAACCCCAAGAGCCCCTCCCGATACGATTACCGCACCCAGCTGACTTGCTGTGTAAGTGAGTTCGGCTGTAACCCTGCGACCGTATTCGGTCACTCCCCTGGACCCGACAATGGCCAGACTTAGGTTTGAACCGAGCAGGTCGGTGCGACCTCTAACCCAGAGCGCAAACGGAGCAAAACTTCCGAGGTCAGCAAGACCGTTGGCCCATATCCCCTCATCTGGAACCAAGAGGCTCCCTCCGACCGACCGGATGTATTCAAGGGCTCTAAAGACAGCCTGGGAGCTAAGTCTTTGACTCCATCTCGCACGAGCGTCATCCAGGTATTTTTGACCGTTTTCAAAGTCCGGCAGTGTATCCAGTGAGAACCCCACCTGATTCAAACTGCGCTCAACGGAGTTGGATTCGAGTCCCGCAATCAGTAATTCAAGAGCCCTGACCGGCCCAAGAATAGACACCAGACAGCCAGCGAAACCATCCCCCGGCTCGCAGATTGTGCTCCACGCGGCTCGGGCAAAGATGTCAAAATTGGCCGAGTGGTCCGTAGCCATCCCGACAAGGGCTAAATCGACCTCTTTTGGGTTCATCCGCAAGGTTGTATCGGTGGCCATCAGGCAGCCTCCAACGGATTATCGCCGCCACGTAGGATCAGTGCTTCGCAGATGTTTTCGACTGTAGGTGATTGGTTGCCGGCCAGGTCGGCAATGGTCCAAGCCAACCGCACGCAACGGTCGTAACCTCGCATGCTCAGCAAACCCCGCTCAAGAGCACGGTCGAGTTCTTTAGTGACTGCCCGTCCTAGTTTTAGTTGCCTCCTGAGGTAAGGCCCAGGCACCTGCGCGTTTAGTTTCCAAGGTGTGCCGATAAGCCTTGATTCAGCTGCCGCACGCGCCTGTGAAACCTTGGCCCGCAGTTCGGCAGAGCTTTCGCGAGGAACGGCCGAATCTCGATGAAGCGCTATCTCTGCCGAACTAACCGGTAAAAGCGGGAGGCGAATGTCGATACGGTCCAGCAGGGGGCTTGAAAGCTTCGAGGCGTATCGGTGCTTTTGGAGATAGCTGCAGGTGCACTGCGCGCCCCTACCAAAGCCTCGACCGCAAGGGCATGGGTTAGCTGCCATCACCAATTGAAAACGAGCCGGGAACCTAGCCGTGCCAGCCGAGCGATTGATCATTACCTCGCCGGACTCAAGTGGTTGCCGAAGAGCCTCGAGCACCGGCAGCATAAATTCAGGAGCCTCGTCCAGAAAAAGGACCCCGTGGTTTGCCAGAGAAATCAAACCCGGCCGAGGAAGACCGACACCACCACCGACCAGTGAAGCCACCGAGGCGCTGTGATGAGGTGACTCGAATGGTGGCCGCCGGATCAGGCTTGTGGCACGCACTTCAGGGGTTGCTGCTGAAATTGAATGAACCGCTGTGGTCTCTAATGCAGCCTCAAGCTCTAGATCGGGCAACAAAGTTGGTAGGCGCTCGGCCAGCATGGTTTTACCAGCACCGGGTGGCCCAACCATGAGCATGTGGTGACCTCCAGCGGCCGCCACGGTCAGAGCCTCGACAGCAGAATCCTGACCGACCACATCTGAAATGTCCACACCACTTTGATGCATAGACTCCAAAACGGTCTGCACCTCAAAGGTTTGCGCGAACGAAACATCGTCTGTTCGAACCTCAGCACCATGAATAGCAGCAACCTGCCTCAGGTGCTCGACACCAGTTACCTCAATGCCATCGATAAGGCTGGCCTCAGCAAAGTTCACCTGGGGAACAAAGGCTCGGGTGCATCCGGCTGCCTTAGCCGCCAGCAGCGCCGGCAACACTCCTCGAACACCACGAATCAAGCCATCCAGGCCAAGCTCACCTAAGAAAATTTGCCCCGGATTTATAGACACCTTTAGGTTTGCAGCCAAAATAGCCATCGCGATGGCTAGGTCAAAACTTGCGCCGTACTTGGGCACTGAGGCTGGCGAAAGATTGACCGTGACTCGACGCGCGGGCATTTCTAGACCACTGTTCTGGATGGCCGAGCGGACTCTATCTTTGGCCTCGCTCAGCGAAGCATCGGGCAAACCGACCAGGACAAACGAGGGTAGATTACTTGAAATTTCAGCTTCAATTTCAACCAGGGTGCCGGCTAAACCGAGCAAACTGATGGCAAAAGTTTTTGCAACCGGCATCAGAACACCTGCTTCAGGTGTTCGATTGCGACTCTGCCCTGATTGACCAGCACCGCTATTGCATCAAGCCTCACCTTGACACCAGAAACCTCGTGGTCTCGGCACCATTCGGCAACGAGTTTGCGCATGCGAGAAACTTTAAGCGGGGTGATTGCCTCAAAAGGATGCCCGAAACCAGTTCCATTTCTGGTCTTGACTTCGACAAACACGTATCGCCCCTTTTCTAGGGCGATCAGATCTATTTCACCGCTCGCACCTCGCCAATTGCGATCTACTATTTCGTAACCGCGGTCGGTGAGAAATTGCGAGGCGCGGTCTTCGCCGTATTTGCCCAAGAGTTGTTTTTGATTCACCCAAACAGACTGCCCCGGTTAAATAAAAGATGGTCACCGCAGTGACCATCTGTGTAAAAGGGTGCCCAAATCTAGGCTGTGGATTTACTCGCCGACTGCAAGTTCTTTTGGCAGATCAAAAGCTGCACCAGTGAGTTCTTCAACGTTCACGTCTTTGAAGGTCAGCACACGAACACTCTTAACGAAGCGATCCGAGCGGTATATGTCCCAGACCCAAACATCTTTCATGTTCAACTCAAAGTAAAAATCGGTGCCAGCATCAACACGTTGCAGATCAACCTCGTTGGCCAAATAAAAGCGGCGCTCAGTTTCGATTACGTACTTGAAGGTTCCAACGATGTCGCGATACTCCCGATACAAAGCCAATTCAGCTTCGCGGTCGTAGTCTTCAAACTCGTTTTCTTCCATAACTAAAGTCTATTCACCAATGCCCTCAAGCTGCCCATCGGCCAAAATCTTTGTCAACCAGGTCTGCCTGTGATGCACCGAGGAGCCAAGCGTGCGAATTGCGTCAATGTGAGCCCCCGACGCATACCCCTTGTGGCCTTCGAAGAGGTATCCCGGTGTCTCATTAGCCAACCGAATCATGAAATTGTCTCGTTGAACCTTTGAAATCACCGATGCTGCTGCGACCGAAACACAGTCGCGGTCGGCTTTAGTTTGCACTAAGACTGGTATTCCACTGGCCATAGCTCCCAACCAGTTATGTGAACCATCAAGGATGATTGTGGCGCCGTCTTGAACAATTTGGGCACGCAGGTGTGCTTCGGCAAGCAGATCATCCAGAGCCAGTGCACCGGCCTTTGCCAGGGCCGCGATGATTCCGTTTGAATCAATTTCTGCCGCGGAAACCATACCAACAGCCGATCCGACCACCCATTCGGTTACGGGACCCACAATTTGATTCCGAATTTTTTCGCTGATTAGTTTCGAATCGCAGAGCTGCGCAGGCCACGGCGCACTTGCACGGGGGTCTGAACGGTCGATCAGCGCGACGCCAACTGCAACCGGTCCGGCAATGGCGCCGCGACCAACTTCATCCATGCCGATTACAAACCGTGAACCGCTGGCCCACAGTTCTTTTTCTCGACTAAGGGTTGGGAACGTCTTTGAAGACATCTGGAAAATTATCCAAGTATTGCCAGTTTTCAAATGGCCAGCTGACCACAAAAGCGCGACCTACGACAAAGTCTTTAGAGACAAAACCCTTGCTGGGTAGGTCACCGTGGAAGCGAGAATCCTGACTGTTATCGCGGTTATCACCCATGACCCAGACCGAGCCCTCTGGGACAACCACATCGAAGTCGATCAGTGAAGGTTCAGAACCCGGGGCAATGTAGGTTTCGTCGATGGCAACCCCATTTACGGTGAGTTTTCCATCAACGTCACAGCAAACCACATGGTCACCCGGCAATCCGATGACCCGCTTTACCAAGTGTTGACTGCTATCAGGCGCGGTCAAGCCAAATGCTGACAGGAACCATTCGATGCCCGAAGCAACCGGATCTTTTTCAACTTCAATGGGAGAACCAAGCCAGCCACCTGGGTCCTTGAACACGACCACATCTCCGCGCTGAAGCGGAATCAGATCGGGAACTAATTCATTCACGATGATTCGGTCATCGATCTGCAGGGTCTCGAGCATTGAGCCCGAGGGAATGAAAAACGAACGAATTAGGAATGTCTTGATTAACAAAGAAAGCACCAACGCAAACCCAACAATCACGACCAAATCGATCAGGAAGGAGACGAAAACGTTCTTCCGGAACCGCTTCAATTTTGATTGATAGAAGTTGCGTGGTGCTTTTCTTTGCGGGCTTTCAAACTGCCCGAGGTCTGTCATACGTAGAGCGTATTAGATGTTGTCGCGCTTTTCAGCAATCTTTGCCTTCTTACCGCGAAGGTCGCGCAAGAAGTAAAGCTTCGCACGGCGAACGTCACCGCGGGTTACAACTTCGATCTTCTCAAGTACTGGTGAGTGCACTGGGAAAGTACGCTCAACGCCAACCTGGAAAGAAACTTTACGAACGGTGAAGGTCTCGCGAACTGACTCGCCTGAGCGGCGGATAACGATGCCCTGGAAAACCTGGACACGGCTGCGGTTACCTTCGATGATGTTTACGTGAACCTTGACGGTGTCACCAACGCGGAAAGCTGGGATGTCTGAACGTAGCGACGCTGCGTCTACTGAATCAAGAATGTGCATTTTGAATCACTCTCTGTTACTGCACGCAGGTCAACAACGGGTTAGGTTTCGATTTGTTGTTCTTTTAGCCAAACTCCCCTGCGGCAGAGCATCATGTGGCAAACAACTTTTCTAGTTTAGCCGGAACCCAGCGAACAAGCAAAGGTAGGGGTTATTTATCCAGCAGGTCTGGCCGCACCCGGCGCGTGCGTTCGATTTGTTGCTCACGTCGCCACGCGGCAATTGCGGCGTGATTTCCGCTGGTCAAAACCTCAGGTACGTCAAAACCCCTCCAAGAAGCGGGCTTCGTGTAACTTGGGTATTCCAAAAGACCGTCAGAGTGAGATTCCTCAATCAGGCTCTCGGCATTTCCAATCACGCCAGGAATCAGACGGACTATGGCCTCAGTCATTGCAATCGCAGCAACCTCACCGCCGTTCAACACGTAGTCGCCCAAGCTAATAAGTCGAACCTTCGCTTTTGTAGCGGCGTAATCAACGACACGTTGGTCAATGCCTTCGTAGCGTCCGCAGGCAAAAACAATCTGCTTTTCGTTAGCAAGCTCATAAGCGGTGGCCTGCTTAAACTGCTCTCCCGCAGGAGAGGTAAAAATCACGGTGCAGTCGCCATCGGCCGGAAGAATCGCATCGAGTGCCTCACCCCAAGGCTCGGGCTTCATTAGCATTCCGGCCCCGCCGCCGTACGGGCTGTCGTCAACAGTGCGGTGCTTGTCATGTGTATAGTCGCGCAGATCATGTGCGGTGAATTCAATCAGATTCTTTTCACGGGCCTTACCCAGCAGTGAAAGATCCAGTGCATTGAAGTAGTCAGGAAAAATCGTGACGGCATCGATGCGCATTTTTAGGCCTCTGAAAGCTCTTCGAAAAGTCCGCCAGGAGGCGTTACAACCACTTCACCGGCTTTTACATCCACGGTCGGCACGAAGGCCTTGATGAAAGGTAGAAGAACCTCACCGGTCTCGGTCTTGATTGCCAGGCAGTCCTGGGCTGGCAGGTGATCAACACGGATTACCTGACCGATCAGTGCACCATCTCTGATGACCTTAAGGCCAATCAGTTGGTGGTCGTACCAGGCATCTGGCTCTTCAGGTAGAACCTCTACATCGGCATCAACCAGCAGAATTGCCTTGATCAGAGTCTCAGCAGCGGTGCGGTCTTCGGCCTCATTTAGGAATAAGACCGGTGCTTGGTTGTAGTAGCGCAACTCTTTTACGGTTACGGTTTTACCGAACCATGGGGAGGAGTCAGGTACCTGAAGTTTCAGCACAGCACCTGGTGCAAAACGCACATCTGGGCTGTCTGTATATAGTTCGAGTTTGAACGCTCCCTTTAGGCCGTGGGCCTTGACCAAACGGCCAACTCGGAGCGTAGTCTTGCTAGAAATCTGTGTCCACCACGTCTACGCGGACTTTTTTACCGTCGGCTAGGGCGTTCACTAGCGTACGGAGCGCTTTGGCAGTGCGGCCGTTGCGCCCGATCACACGACCCAGATCATCTGGGTGCACGTGAACCTCTAGCAAGTCTCCTCGCGAGGTTGATCGTGCAGTCACGGTTGCATCGTCTGGATTGTCAACGATGCCTTTGACTAGGTGTTCGAGCGCAGCGGCTAGCACTTATTAAGCCTCTTCGTTAACAGCAGCTTCTTCAGCAGCAGGAGCCTCAACGGCCTCGTCTGCTGCGTCTGCAACTGCATCTTCGATTGACTGGACTGCTTCTTCAGCTGCGTCAGCAGCCTCTGCAATTACGTCCTCAGCTGCGGCCTCAGCTGCTGGAGCTGCTTCCTCAACTGGTGCAACCTTGATCTCAGCCTTTGGGCGAAGAACGGTCTTCTTGGCACCGTCAACGATGAACTCAGCCTTTGGAGCCTTGGTCTGAACGGTGTTCTTTGCTGACTTGTCGCCCTGTGAAGCCTGTAGGTCACCGGTGAGCTTTAGTAGCACTGCTACCTGCTCAGTTGGCTGTGCGCCAACGCTTAGCCAGTACTGAGCACGCTCAGAGTTGACCTCGATAAGTGATGGGTTCTCGGTCGGAATGTAACGACCAATTTCTTCGATGGCACGACCGTCACGCTTGGTGCGTGAGTCTGCTACAACGATGCGGTAGTGCGGCGCGCGGATTTTACCCATGCGCTTCAAGCGGATTTTTACAGCCACGATTGCTCCTGATTTTCGTAATGGTGCGAACGTTCAACCGTGAGCGTGGGGGCACACTCGGTGAAAAAGCTCTAGGGGTTGTCGTAATCGTTTGGTTAGAGGGTCAAACGGCGACAACCGCTCTATTCTGCCAGAAATTCGCCTCTGGCGCTAGTTTCTCGGGCTAGTTTCCCAATCCAAATGCAGAACCGGCAGAACCCGTTGCATCTGAACCAGGTTTATTGCCCGCCAGACGCGCCGCCTCCTCAGCCGCGCGCTTGGCTGGGTTTCCAGACTTGGAACCTTTTTTCTTGTCCTTTGACTTTGACTTCCCGCCACCAAACGAGCCCATGCCCGGCATCTGCGGCATACCCGGCATCTGTGGCACACCTCCCTTGGCAACCGTCTTCATCATCTTGGCTGCCTGTTCAAACCGGTTGACCAGAGAGTTAACATCAGTCACGGTCATGCCGGAACCCTTTGCAATACGGGCGCGGCGAGAACCATTCAAGATCTTTGGCTGGCGACGTTCTGCAGGCGTCATCGATCTGATGATTGCCTCGGTACGGTCAATTTCTCGCTCATCGAAGTTATCAAGTTGCTGACGCATCTGACCTGCACCCGGCATCATTGCGAGCATGCTCTTGAGTGAGCCCATTTTGCGCAGCTGCTGCATTTGCTCCATGAAGTCTTCAAGTGTGAAAGCATCTTTGGCCAGCTTTTCAGCCATGGCCCGTGCTTCGGCCTCATCGAAGGTTTTCTGAGTTTGCTCAATCAGGGTAAGAACGTCACCCATGTCCAGAATTCGGCTGGCCATGCGGTCTGGGTAGAACGGCTCGAAGGCATCAATGCCCTCGCCATTCGACGCAAAAATAATCGGTTTGCCGGTAACTGAGGCAACCGAAAGCGCAGCACCACCACGGGCATCGCCGTCAAGCTTGGTCAAAACAACGCCGGTGATTCCAACACCCTCGTCAAAAGCCTTGGCAACGTTCACGGCATCCTGGCCCAACATTGAGTCCACGACAAACATGACTTCATCTGGGTCAACGGCCGCACGGATGTCTGATGCCTGCTGCATCAGTTCTTCGTCAACACCCAGGCGACCGGCTGTGTCGACAATCACCACGCTGAACATCTTTTGCTTGGCGTGCTTGATTGAATCTTGGGCAACCTTTACCGGATTACCTACGCCGTTGCCTGGCTCGGGCGCAAATACGGGAACATCTACGCGTTCGCCAACCACTTGTAGCTGGTTTACAGCATTTGGGCGCTGAAGGTCGGCTGCAACCAAAATTGGGGTTTGCCCCTGGTCCTTCAACCACTTAGCCAGCTTTCCGGCAAGCGTGGTTTTACCGGCACCCTGGAGACCGGCCAGCATGATGACAGTCGGTGGGTTCTTAGCGAAAGACAGCTTCTTTTGCTCGCCACCAAGAATTTGCACCAACTCTTCGTTCACAATTTGAACTACCTGCTGAGCCGGGTTTAGTGCTTTAGAAACCTCGTCACCCAGCGCACGGTCGCGAACCGAACTGGTGAAGGCCTTGACTACGTCTAGAGCTACGTCAGCCTCGAGCAGTGCGCGGCGAATTTCGCGCAGGGTGGCATCGATGTCAGCCGGGCTTAGCTTTCCCTTGCTGCGAAGGTTCTTGAAAGTATCGATCAAGCGATCTGAGAGATTTCCGAACATACGGGCTTTTCCTAACTAACTAGTCCGCGTGCAAATTCGCCGGCATCGAAGAAGGCAAAATCATTAATGCCCTCGCCAACTCCGACCAGTTTCACTGGTATGCCAAGCTCGCGCTGGATTGAGAAGACAATGCCGCCTTTGGCGGTGCCATCAAGTTTGGTGAGCACTACGCCGGTAACTTTGGCTACTTCGGCAAAGGCCTTGGCCTGGGCCAGCCCATTTTGACCAGTAGTGGCGTCGAGGACCAAAAGAACCTCAGAAATTTGAGCCTGCTTCTCAATCACCCGGCGAATTTTTTCAAGTTCGCCCATGAGGTCGATTTTGTTTTGAAGCCGCCCAGCGGTGTCAATGATGACGATGTCGGCATCGGCTTTAATCGCTGCCTCGACCGACTCAAATGCCACCGAAGCAGGGTCCTGCCCCTCTTGCTTAGGCCTAATCAGCTGAGCTCCGGCTCGCTCAGCCCAGGTAGCAATCTGATCAACAGCAGCAGCCCTAAAGGTATCTGCCGCTCCGATAAACACCGACCACTCGCCTTCGGTCAGCCAGTTTGCGAGCTTGCCGATAGTTGTGGTTTTACCAACGCCGTTCACACCCACGACTAGAAAAACGTAGGGAAGTTTTCCATCGCTTAGGTTTAGTGCTGCGTCGTCACGCTGCAGCGCACCCGCAATTACACCGGCAAGTATGTCCTTGAGCTCCTGCTCAGACTCTGCACCTGATGCCTTGGCCTGGCGCTTTACTTCGTCAACAATTTCAACTGCGGCGTCTAGTCCAAAATCGGCTTGAATCAGAATGTCTTCAAGTTCATCGAGGTTTGCTGGGTCAAATTTGACCCGACTAAAAAGCGACCTAATTCCCTTGCGAGAGCTCCGTTTTGGAAGCTCTACTGCAACCAGTTCAGGTTCAATAGCAACCAGTTCAGGTTCAACAACAATTGGTTCGTCAACTATTAGTGATTCAGAGGAATCTGGCGCGTCCAATGCCACGCGGACTTCAACCGGCGCCTCTTCCCCGCGCTTCTTCTTCCAGAACATAAAGCCGGCCACTTTATTTGCTCTTCTCTAGCAGACGTTGACCGACCACGGCAGAAACACCGTCTTGGCGCATCGAGACTCCATAAAGCGCATCGGCAATCTCCATGGTTCGCTTTTGGTGCGTAATGATGATCAACTGCGAGTTAGAGCGAAGGTCTTCGAAAATTTGAAGCAACCGGCCAAGGTTGGCATCGTCCAGCGCAGCTTCAACTTCGTCCATGACGTAGAACGGCGAAGGGCGCGCTTTGAAAATTGCCACCATGAGAGCCACAGCAGCCAATGAACGCTCACCACCAGAAAGCAAAGACAGGCGCTCGATGCGCTTGCCGGCTGGCTTGACTGTAACTTCCAAGCCAGTGGTGAGCATGTCATCTGGGTTGGTCAGGAATATCGAGCCGGTTCCGCCTGGGAACAGCGTTGGGAATACCTGCTCGAAGGCTTTGCGGGTGTCCTCAAAGGCGTCGGCAAAAATCACCTGCATTTTTGCATCCAGGTCTTCGATGATCTGCATTAAGTCTTTACGAGTCTGGGTTAGGTCTGCCAACTGTTCGGTGAGGAACTTATGTCTTGCTTCAAGAGCTGCGAATTCTTCAAGTGCGAGTGGGTTTACTCGACCCAATTTTTCAAATAGTCGCTCGGCTTCGCGTAGGCGCTTCGACTGCTCATCGCGGTTAAAGGACTTGAACCCACCCTCGGCAGTTTCGTCTGGAATCGGCAACTCTGGATTGTATTCAGCCAGCAGAATCGACTGCTCCATACCGAGCTCATCGTTAGCTCGCGAAACCAGGTTCGATAGGTTTAGACGCTTTTCATGGTTTGCCAATTCCATGTCGTGAACGTTTTGGGTGAGCGCTGCGAGTTTCATCTGAATCTCGGCAGTTTCTCCGCGAAGCTTAACCAGTTCAGCGTTTTGATTGGCGCGTGCGGTTTCCAGCTCGTGAAGTCGGACTCTCGCCTGGGTTGCGCTTTCTGCTACGGCTTCCATGACGATCGGTAGAGCGTCCAAAACTCGCTGGGCTGAGTCAAGCTGTGCCTTTTGTGCAGCTGCAGCCGCCTTTGACTTTTCGATGGCAACTTGAGCTTCACGTACCTGCGATCGGAGGTTACGACCCCGCTCAGTCTCGACCCGAACTCGCTCAACTGCAGCGCCCAAATCCACGCGCAACTCAAGTTCGCGCTGGCGCTCCTGCTCCAAGTTTTCAGCCAGGGTCTGACGGTTTGCCAAATCGAGAGTTGGTCGCTCGCGCGCTGCAAATTCATCGTGATCGACGATTGCTTGGTTTAGTTGACGTTCGGCCTCGCCAATTCCAAGCGCTGCCTGTTCGGCAACTCGGCCAAGTCTGGCAACTTCGGCTTCTGAAGCCTCAACCTGAACTCGCAAACGGCCTAGGCGCTCAGCATTCGTTGCCAGGGCTGCATCGTGCTCATTCAGGGCCGCCAGTGCATCTTTGGAGCTTTGCTTTGCTGCCTCTTCAGTCGAACGCGCCTGAGCAAGTTCAGCACGGCCCTTTTCAACTAGATCGGTAACCTCAGCCAAACGCTTTTCAGCTGCATCGCGTTGAGCAACAAGCTCAACTTTTGAAGGCTTATTAGAAGACCCACCACGGATGATGTTGTCCGAGAGGACGTCACCCTCGAGCGTAATAAGAGTGAACTTGTTGGCGTTGGCGTCCGAGGCATACAAGGCTCTGGCTGCATCGATGCTGTCAACAAGGACCACACCGGAAAGCAGGTTTAGGATGCCCTGAGGGGCCTCGACAACTTCTGAGGCGGCGCGGGAACCGGCAAGTTTTGGCACATCAGGGCTGTTTTTGCCACCATCCACGTCAGCAATAATCAACTCAACTCGACCACCCTGAGATTTCTTGAGGTGCTCGATGGCCGACAGGCCTTCGTCGCGAGAATCGGCGACCAAGGCATCAGCCAGTGAACCGAGTGCCGCAGCAACAGCAACTTCAAACCCTTTTTGAATCTTCATGTGGCTTGCTACTAGCCCACGGATACCGCGCAATCCCGCAGCGCTCAGCTCGGTAGTGCCATCTTTTTGTTCCAGGGTTAGGTTCAAGGCCGAGCGTTTTGCCGCAAGCGAATCACGCTCGCGCTCTGCCACATGGATTTCATCCCGAAGTACTTCAATTCGAGCCTGCGATTCCGAAACCGCCTTTTGGGCCGCTTCGTACCTAAGTTCGAGACCATTGTCAGCCGGTGACTGTTGGTTTTGCAGCTGACTTTCGAGATGTTGGTACTCGGCTTTACGAGCTTCCAAGCGCTCATTGGCTTCGGCGAGCGCCTGTTGGTGACGAACAACCTCTCCCCTTAGGCTGGCAAGCCGCGATTCTGCAATATTTGCTTCATTGGCCAGTCTGGCCTTGTCTAGGTCAAACTTCGAGATCAGCGCGTTGGCCTCGGCAACTTCGTTGTCAAACTTTTCCAGAACATCGCGCGCTTCACTTCTAGACTTTTCAGCCTCGTGGAGTGCTTTTTGCAAGACCTCGACCGATTGCGCTAATTCGACTGCTGTTGCCTCTGCAGCAAGCGCCTCGGCTTCAATTGATGCTGGGTCGACCTGCGCACCAGAGACCTCAGCCTGCGAGCCCAAAAGAGCAACCTTTTGATTTGCGATAGAGAGCAGAGACCGGAGACGTTCCGCCAGCGAGTCGAACTGGTAAGCCAAATTGCGAGCCTGGTCGAGTTCGGTCGATACTTGGGCTGCCTCCAGCTGAGCCAAGCGAGCTGTGTTTTCTGAGAGCAATTCCTGCAGGATGTTGCGCTCACCGCGTCGATCCGACTCACTCTTGGCGGTTTCCTCGAGTGCTCGGTGGAGCTCTGTGATGTCTGCCGCCAAAATACGGGCTTTTGCATCTCGGACAACGGCGGCGATGCCCTGCGCTTCTCGGGCAACTTCTGCCTGCTGGCCAAGCGGCTTGAGCTGCCTGCGCACCTCGCCCGCTAGATCGTTGAGTCTGGTCAGGTTAGCCTGCATCGCCTCAAGCTTGCGCTGAGTCTTTTCTTTGCGGCGGCGGTGCTTCAAGATTCCAGCAGCCTCTTCGATGAATCCGCGGCGTTCTTCTGGCGTGGCACGAAGAACTGAATCCAGCTGACCTTGCCCGACGATAACGTGCATCTCGCGACCAAGACCTGAGTCGCTCAGCAATTCTTGAACGTCCAACAACCTGACCGGCTCGCCGTTGATCGCGTATTCGCTTCCACCGTTGCGGAACAGGGTTCTCGAAATGGTTACTTCGGTGTAGTCAATCGGTAGAGCGCCATCGGAGTTATCGATGGTCAAAATTACTTCGGCTCGACCAAGCGGACCTTTGGTGCTGGTGCCAGCAAAGATAACGTCTTCCATCTTGCCACCGCGAAGGCTCTTGGCGCCCTGCTCACCCATCACCCAGGCAAGCGCGTCAACTACGTTGGATTTACCGGAACCATTTGGCCCAACTACCGCGGTTACGCCAGGTTCAAAGGCAAATGTGGTCGGCTGTGCGAATGACTTAAATCCCTTGAGGGTGAGGCTCTTTAAGTACAAGCTGCCACCTGCCCCTCATTGCTAAAAATCGACTTTCGACAAAATTGCCGTAAAGGTCAAAAATACCCCACTTTTAGCGCAGTTTTTGGCACTTTGGACAGAAGTGCGAACCTCGGTTCATCCAGCTATCGCGCCGAATTGGTGTTCCACAACGCTTACACGGATTTCCGGTCATGCCGTAGGCGTTGAGCGAAACGGCAAAATAGCCGCTCTCTCCATTTACATTCTTGTATTGCTCATCAAAACTTGTTCCGCCCTCAGCAACGGCGTCAGTCAGAATTTCGTGCACGTGCGCCAAAAGCTCACTGGACTTAGCCGGCGTCAAGGTAGCGGCAGGTTGGTCATAATGAAGTTTGGCCCGCCACAGGGCTTCATCAGCATAGATGTTGCCAATTCCGCTAAGTGTCTGCTGGTCTAACAAGACCCGCTTGATTCCAGAGTTCTTTTTCTTGAATTTTGCTGTCACCTGCTGTACATCAAAATTCTCGTCCAGCGGGTCTCGCCGGATGTGCGCCGCTTGTTCCGGAATCAGGTTTTGCCACCACTGCCCCTCACCAACTCCAGCACTGAAACCGCCAGGCTTGCCATCGTCGGTCGGCACTAAGCGGTCGATAGCCAGCGAACCAAAGAGGCGCTGATCTACAAATCTAAATTCATAGGGGCTACCGTCCAGACTCCGGACATGAATTACAACGCGCGTCAATTTGTCTTCGGTGAAACCAGGGGTACGCAGCAACATTTGACCGCTCATACCCAGATGTCCGACTAGGGCAAGGTTTTGTTCAGAGTTTTTGGTTGTCTCGAGCGGGTACCAGAGAAATTTTCCACGACGGACAACACCCAGAATTTTTGAACCAATTAGCGTGGCCTTGAAATCATCTGGTCCACCCGGATGACGCTTGAGCGACCTCACATCCAGGATGTCGATAGCGGTGATAGTTGCGTTGGTTAGCGCTGGCGCCAAACCAGCACGGACAGTTTCAACTTCTGGTAACTCAGGCATTATTTAGCAACGAGTTTTGCTAGAGCATCGATGGCGGCCTCGGTTTCAGCGCTCTTTCGTGACCGCCCCTGACCTTCACCTAGCAAGCGATCCCCTGAAGAAACCTTCGCAAAAAAGACTCGGTCGTGATCGGGCCCCTCATGAGTGGTGACATAGGCCGGCACTGGCTTGCCTGACGCTTGAAACCGCTCTTGCAGGGTTGTTTTTGGATCGCTGTTTTCACGCAGAGAATCAGTGTCGCTCAACAGCGGAAACACAAATCGGGCAACAAATTCTTGGGCAGCGTCTAGACCCTTAGAAACGTAAATTGCCCCGAGGATTGCCTCAAAGGCATCGGCAAGCAAATTTAGTTTGGTACGCCCACCGGTTTGCTCTTCGCCTTTGCCTAGCCTCAAAAAATCGCCGACACCCAGCTCTGCGGCTATGCCGCTGAGGGCACGCGCTGAGACGACTGCGTTTTTTACTTTGGTGAGTTCGCCCTCTGATAGGTCGGTTAGAAGATCGTGAATGTGAGATGTAACAACAAAACCCAACACTGAGTCGCCTAGAAACTCTAGGCGCTCGTTGTTGGGTAGGTTGCCGTTCTCGTACGCATACGAGCGGTGAGTCAGTGCGAGCTCGAGCAGCTGAGGCTCGAGGTCAACGCCTAAGCGATTGCATAGAACGTTGAGGTTCATCGCGTGACCTTAAAAAGTTTTACGCGTCAGCGACCTTGCGGCCCTTGTACTCCATGAACAGCGCGTTGCCGGCTGAGTCGGTTACAAGCTTTGCGCGGTGAGGCAGGCTGTAGACGGTCTTGCCGTTTTCAATGGTCTTGACGAGAGTAACCTCGGCAGCCTTCCACTGTGAACGACGTGCGTGAGTGCGTGCTCGTGAGAGGCGTCTCTTTGGTACTGGCATGGTACTTACTCTTCCTTTTTTATGAAGCTTTCCAGGGCACTCCAACGCGTATCTACAGCGGCTTCGTGCACGTGATGAGGATTCTCAGCCAACTTCACACCGCATTCTGGGCACAGGCCAAGACAGTTTTTTCTACAAACCGGGTGGAACGGGAGGCTTAGAACAACCGCATCACGGATAACTTGTTCAAGATCGATTTCTTCGTCTTCGACAACATAGTCATCCTCGTTAGTTAAAGAATAGGCGAAAAGCTCTTGAAAATCTACCTCAATCGGCAGTGTCAGCGGTTCTAGGCATCTGCTGCACTCGGCATCGGCATCGACAAACACTTCGCCGGTGGCCAAAATACCCTCGTGAACTGACTCGACACGGATGTCTAGATCGAGTTCAACGCCCTCAACGACCTTGGCGATACCCTCGCCAAACTCAGAGTTTGTGATGATGTCCAACTTGTATTCGCGCATGGCGCCGGGTTTGTGCATGATGTCACGCACTGAAATTAGGTACGGAGAAGCAGCCATTAGCCCTTTGCCTTTCTATTCGCCGAAGAAGAGGCTAACGCACGGGCAACTACCTCGGGAACATATTTCTGAACCGAGCCTTCAAGGTCAGCAACTTGCTTGACCAGGGTGCTCGAAATGTGACCGTGGATTGGATCGGCCGGAATGAAGCAGGTTTCGACATCAGCCAAATCGCGGTTTACCTGAGCCATCGGCAATTCGTAGTCGAGGTCAACACTGGTTCTAAACCCTTTTACCAAAGCTGCAGCGCCTACCATGCGGCAATAATTGACCAGCAATCCTGAGTCCAGAGTATCGACAGTGATTTTCTTGGATTCAATACCAACCTCAGCCAGGCTTGCTCGAACAAGTTCCACACGCTCTTCACTGCTGAATCTTGGTGACTTTGCCGGGTTATGAACCACCAGGATGTGCAGTTCATCAAAAAGCTTGGCCGCGCGCTCAGCGATATCAAGGTGCCCGAACGTTATTGGATCAAAAGACCCCGGATACACGGCAATTGTTGGCATAGGACAAGGTTACCTAAGACTTGGCCAGGTTGGCCTGTCGCACAGAATCTTGATTAGCCAGAACTTGCGCTATTGCCGGTGACTTTTCGAGAGTTGGATCAGCCTCAAGCAGTTGTTCAGCGTCGACCCTTGCTGCCTGAATCAGCTTGGCGTCTTGAATCACTCGAAGTAGCCGAAGACTCGAGCGCCCGCCCGACTGGTTCTGACCGAGCACATCACCTTCGCGCCTTAACTCGAGGTCAATTTCACTTAGTTCAAAACCGTCAAGAGTAGACGCCACTGCCTTTACTCGTTCAAGAGCAAGCGATCCCTCCTCTGCGGAGGTGAGCAGAAGACACAAACCCGGATTTCCACCTCGGCCGACGCGACCACGCAACTGATGTAGTTGACTCACCCCGAATCGGTCGGCATCCAAGACAACCATGACCGTGGCATTCGGAACGTCAACTCCAACTTCGATCACGGTAGTGGACACCAGAACATCGATCTCGCGAGCCGCAAATTTGGCCATGACATCGGCCTTTTCTTCCGCTGACATTCGACCATGCAGGGTCTCAATTCGCAGCCCCTTGAGAGCGGGATTTAACCGAAGCGAGTCTGTCATTCCAATGGCTGACGAAAGCATCTGACGTGGTTTCTTGGCCAGCTCCAGTGCAGCCTGGTCAGCGCCATCCGAGAAGGTAAGTTCATCCTCAGCGGCACCGCCCGATTCAAGGAGTTCCTCTCCCGGGTCGTCCTCATCAATTCTTGGACACACCACAAAGGCCTGACGCCCATTTGAGACCTCTTCGGCAATCCGTTGCCAAGTCCGGGCCACCAGCGGCGCCTGGGCTAGTTGAACCACGTGCGAGGTGATGCCCTGTCTTCCGGCAGGGAGTTCCGTGAGCGTAGACACATCGAGGTCACCGAATACCGTGACTGCTAGGGTTCTCGGAATCGGAGTGGCTGTCATAGTTAGAACATGTGGCGGTAATTTGCCCTTTAGTCTCAGGGCTTCGCGCTGATCAACCCCGAATCGATGTTGTTCGTCGACAACAATAAGGCCGAGGTCTAGGAATTCAACTTTGTCAGAAATCAGCGCGTGGGTGCCGACCACGATTTGAGCCTTGCCACTGACCAACTGCAAGAGTGCCTTCTTGCGGTCAGCTACCGGCATTTGGCCGGTTAGCAAAGTGAGCCCCAACTCCTTACTAAGGTCTTCACCCAGAGTTTTCTGAATCGAGCGAAAATGCTGCGCAGCAAGTACCTCAGTAGGAGCTAGGAGCGCTGACTGGCCCCCGGCATCAGCTACAACCAACATGGCCCTAAGCGCCACCAACGTTTTTCCTGAACCAACCTCACCCTGCAGCAAACGATTCATCGGATGAGCTCGAGCAAGGTCATCGGCAATTTGATTGCCCACGGATACCTGACCATTTGTGAGGGTAAAGGGCAAGGTCGCATCAAATTTGGCAAGCACGCCATTGGCTCTAGCGACTCTAGGAGTGGCCCGCACATGTTGGTTTTGAATTCTGCGGGTTAGCAGCGTGATCTGAAGCATAAAAGCCTCGTGATACTTGAGAGTGTCGCGGGCGGTGCGCCAATCCTCATGAACTTCTGGACGGTGAATCTTTTGAATGGCCTCATGAAGGGGCAACAGACCAAGTCGTTGCACCAGGGCATCCGGTAATTCATCAACGATTGGCGCGAGAGTGTCTAGAACTATTGCCAAACTGCGCTGAATGGCCCACGTGGTTACGGCTGAGGCTGCCGGGTAAATCGGAATCGGTAAATCAGCCCAGCGCTTGGCCTCGGCATCTGAGATCTCTTCGGGGAAGAGTTCGTAATCCGGGTGAGCCAGCTGCAGACGTCCCTGATAACTTCCGATTTTTCCGGCAAACAGCCCCCGCTGACCTGGCCTTAGCTCTTTTTGCCGCCAGGCCTGATTGAAGAACGTGAGGGTCATTTTGCCGTGACCGTCAGTAATTAGAACTTCTAGGATGCTGCCGTTGCGCCCTTTCATGCGGCGCTCTTTGACTTCCAAAATATCGGCAACAACGGTGGCCGGCTCCCCCAAAGGAATTTCGCTGATCGGGGTTAGCGTACCTCGGGATGCATACCGCCGGGGAAAATGCATGAGGAGGTCACCGACGGTTTTCAAGCCGAGGTGTTTGGCAAACGACTTGGCCGTGCGGTCCCCGAGGACTCGGTCTAGTGGCTCAGTCGGCAGTAGCATGCTTCTATCTTCGCCGACCCGAGCGCTACAGAAGGTAGGCTTGGCAAGTTATGACAAGAATCATCGGCGGAATAGCTGGCTCGAGACAACTCGCCAGCCCAGCAAAATCAACCCGGCCAACCAGCGACCGCATCCGTGAGGCAATTTTCAACCGCCTTGAAGCTCGCGACATGGTGGACAATAAACGTGTTTTGGATCTTTATGCCGGAACCGGCGCACTTGCCCTTGAGGCCATCAGTCGCGGAGCTATTTTTGCCATGATGGTCGAGCGCGATGGCAAAGCCGCTGCGGTCTGTGTAAAAAACACGCAGATGATCCAGAAGGCCATGGAAAAAGAGGGTTTCTACGACCAGGTAACCAAGGTTGCCAACAAAGCCGTTTCTTCATTCTTGAGCACCGATGCCCTCGAATACGATGTGGTTTTCATCGACCCGCCTTATGAAATAAGCAACGAAGAGGTTTCCGAAAACCTCACCGCCCTGGTTCCGCGACTTGCTTCAGACGCAATCGTCATGCTGGAGCGATCAAGCCGAAGTGGTTCGGTTGAACTACCAGCAGGCCTTGAATTGGACGAAGAAAAGAACTACGGCGACACCACGGTTTTTTGGTTGAACAAGTCAGAATAAGTTCATAAAAAAAGACCTCCCGCTGGGAGGTCTTTTTTTATTGGCTAGTGGAAAAACCCTTTTAGGTTTCGTTCCTCTTGGCCGATGTAAATCTGCTGTGGGCGGCCAATTTTGGTCGCTGGATCCACATTCATTTCGCGCCAGTGAGCGATCCATCCAGGTAGTCGACCCATCGCGAACAGTGCGGTGAACATGTGCGGAGGGAAACCAAGCGCCTTGTAGATTACACCGGTGTAGAAATCCACATTCGGGTAAAGCTTGCGCTCCTGGAAATAAGGGTCAGCCAGCGCAACGCCCTCAAGTTCCTTAGCGATGTCCAGCAGAGGGTCCTGCACACCGAGCTCAGCAAGGACCTTATCGGCGGTTGCCTTAACGATGCGAGCACGCGGGTCTAGGTTCTTGTAAACGCGGTGACCGAAGCCCATCAGACGAATTCCGTCTTCTTTGTTCTTTACTCGGTTGACGAATGACTGAACACCCTCTCCCGATTCACGGATTTGAGTAAGCATCTCAAGAACAGCCTCATTGGCACCGCCGTGAAGCGGACCAAACAGGGCGTTGATGCCAGAAGAGATAGATGCAAACAGGTTTGCCTGGCTTGATCCAACAAGGCGGACCGTTGAAGTTGAGCAGTTCTGTTCGTGGTCTGCGTGCAGCACCAAGAGCGTGTCGAGAGCCTTGGTTACCACTGGGTTCTGAACGTATTCCTCGGCCATGTTGCCAAAGTTCAGGCGCAAGAAGTTCTCAACGTAAGAAAGTGAGTTATCTGGGTAAAGCAAAGCCTGACCCATGCTGTTCTTGTGTGCGTAGGCAGCCAAAACTGGCAACTTTGCCAGCAGGCGAATCGTTGACAGCTCAACCTGCTCTGGGTCGTGCGGATCCAAAGAATCTTGGTAGAAAGTTGATAGCGCAGAAACACCAGCAGCAAGCACAGCCATTGGGTGAGCGTTCTGAGGCATTGCCTGGAAAAGGTTTTTAAGGTCCTCGTGAACCAGCGTGTGTCGTCGGATGCGCTCTTCGAAGCCGCCTAGTTCTTCGGCGGTAGGTAGTTCACCGTAGATGAGCAACCAGGCAGTTTCTAGAAAGCTCTTATTGCCGGCCAATTGCTCGATTGGGTAACCGCGGTGACGCAAAATGCCATTGGCACCGTCGATAAAGGTGATGGCTGACTTGGTTGATGCGGTGTTAACGAAACCCTGGTCATAAGCGGTAAGACCGGTTGTGGCTGTCAACTTTGAAATGTCGACAGCATCAGGTCCGTCTACGGCTGAAATAACTGGAAACTCGGCGGTGGTATTGCCGTAAGTAATCGTTACTTTGTCGCTCGAGGTCATCGAAGCTCCTACTGCTGGTGTTATGCCTTTTTAGGCGTTCTTCAAGCCTATGGCATCGCGCAACCTGCGCGCTCCCTCAGCGATTTTGTCGTCGGTTGCCGTGATAGAAAAACGAACGTGCTCTGTGCTGTGTTCGCCATAGAAGGTTCCTGGAACCACGACGATTCCTAGCTCAGCCATTCGGTCAACGGTTTGCCAGCAATCCTCGTGAAGGGTTGCCCATAGGTACAGGCCAGCGTCGCTGTCTGAAAGCTCAAAACCGTAATCGCGAACCGCTGCCAAAAGGATATCGCGGCGCTCTCGATAGATCTCTTTCTCAGCAGCTACGTGGTCTTCATCTCCGAGGGCTACCACCATGGCACGCTGAACCGGGCCTGGTGTGTTGAGGCCGGAATGCATACGAAGGTTTACTAGGCCTTTGATAAGCGAGGCCTCGCCAACAGCAAATGCAGCGCGGTAGCCCGCCATGTTGGACTGCTTACTCAGCGAATAAACAGCCAAAACACCTTCGTGAGAGCCGCCACAAACGCGAGGATCAAGAACGGATGGGATTAACTTTTCTGACCATTCATTCCAGCCCAGCTCGGCATAACACTCGTCGCTGGCGATCAGGGCACCCAATTCGCGAGCGCGGTCAACGGCGGCCTTCATCTCGGCAACGTCAAGAACTCGACCATCCGGGTTGCCCGGAGAGTTGATCCAAATTAACTTTGCGTTGCTTGGCCACTTGGCAGGGTCATCCTCAGAAATAATCTCGGCCCCACATAGTGCAGCACCAACCACATAGGCCGTGTAGGCCACCTTTGGCTGGACCACGACATCGCCCGGACCAAGCCCCATCAACAGCGGCAACCAAGAAATCAACTCTTTAGAACCGATGGTCGGCATGACCTGTTCAGGCTTTAGACCTGGAACTCCTCGGCGGCGCTCAAACCACTCGACCACGGCGGCTTTGAACTCTGGCGAGCCACCGGTTGAAGGGTATCCGGGTGCGTTTGAAGACGCGTTGAGAGCATCTTGAATAATCGATGGAGTTGGATCAACCGGGGATCCAACAGATAGGTCGACTGCGCCACCTGGGTGAAGAGCTGCTTTGGCCGCGAATGGCTTTAGCTGCTCCCACGGATACTCGGGCAGTCGATCGAACACTATTACTCGCCCTGTGGCGGAAGGGCGGTGATTACCGAGTGGTCTAGGTCAAGCTTGCCGACTTTGGCAGCTCCGCCTGGTGAACCAATCTCGCTGAAAAACTCTACGTTGGCCTTGTAGTAGTCAGACCACTGCGATGGCAGGTCATCCTCGTAGTAGATTGCCTCGACCGGGCAAACAGGCTCACAGGCACCACAGTCAACACACTCATCCGGGTGGATGTAAAGCATGCGGTCACCCTCGTAAATGCAGTCGACTGGGCACTCTTCAATACATGCCTTGTCCTTGACGTCAACGCAAGGTAGCGCGATTACATAAGTCATGGGTGATCCTTTCGCTTCTAAGTTCTAGTTTAACGATGCCCGCGCGAACTTCTGCGCCAAGCACCCGGTTGAACACGGGGAAAAAGAATAATAAAGGCACAAATTCCGATCGAGCCAAAGGCCCAAAAGGTTCCAATGTCATTGCCCGGAATGAAGAGCTCCCCGCCGGGTTGCCTCTGAGATAGCCAAAAAATAGTCGCGCTCAGGCCCGCGGTGAGCAAATACAGGGCTCCCCTGGATCGACGCATAAGACGCAGGCCCAGCGCGATCGATGCTGTCATGATCAGAGCCACGATGAGCCCCAGCTGCGTTTGAGCTGGGTCATTGGCCCGCACCTGGTGAAGCATCGTGCCAGCAAAGGCAAAAAGCACACCCAGAGGGAGGGCCCAGAACGACGAAAGGAATGGCTTCCAGTGAGCAAACCGACTAATTGTCTGTCTGCGGAGCCGCTCAGGGCGGTCATAACGGATTTCTTTGCCCGGCACGACCGAATATGTCTCTGCGTGTACTGCGACCTGGCTAGCGTGCGCCTCTAGAGCCGCCTTCTTGACCAACGCGGTCTTGGCATCACCGATTTCAATGTCAAAGCGCTCACGCGGTTCTGCAATTACCCAAAACTCAGGCGCACGACCACGTTTCTGCTTGATGATTCGGCGAATAGCCATCGAAGTTGCTTCAAATGCCATTTTGTGGTCCGGGTGGCCAAAGCCGCCTCGACTGTTGTAGGTCAAGACCACATCGGGGTTGAAATCTGATATTGCCTTGGCGATGTCATCGGCAATCACCGATGTTGCTGCGGCAGACAACGCCATTTCATCTAGGTCTCGAGGTTTTGCAGGCTTACCCATCGAGTTAATCCGAAGGCCCGAATCAAGATAGGCGCGAGTTCCGGCGAATCCATGGCGCACATTTCCAAAAGCAGCCAAGGCTTCGCGTAATTCGGTGGCTCGGAAGGAGCCCATGGCCTGCAGGTTACCTTCGAGGGCGCGAAGCTCATCAAGCTTCACCTTGCCTCGCTCACCGCGAGTGAGCGTGAAAACCATTACCTCGGCCTTCTTGGCCACAGTGTCTGCAATTACATGGCCGGTGAAGAGGCTTTCGTCATCTGGGTGCGCATGCACGATGAAGAGACGTTTTGGATTGAACTTTGCCTTTGCCATACAAACACTTTAGGCGATTACAAAAAAATCCCCGACCACCTAAGCGGCCGGGGACTTTTCGAGATTTACTACTTGCCTTCGCTGGCGTTCTTGCGCTGCGAGGCTAGACGAGCACGAAGGTTTGAGTCCAGCTCAACCTTGCGAATGCGGGTAGCCTCAGGGGTTACCTCAACACACTCATCTTCGCGAGCAAACTCTAGACACTCCTCAAGTGAAAGTGTGCGTGGCGGGGTCAGTGACTGGAACTCATCTGAAGAAGAAGCACGCATGTTGGTGAGCTTCTTTTCTTTGGTGATGTTGACTTCCATGTCGTCTGCTCGTGAGTTCTCGCCGATAACCATACCTGCGTAAACCTCGCTGGTTGGCTGAACGAAGAACGAACCGCGCTCCTGCAGACCGATCATTGCAAACGGAGTTACCACACCGGCACGGTCAGCTACAAGAGAGCCGTTGTTACGGGTAGTGATGTCGCCAGCCCAAGCGTCGTATCCAGCTGAGATCGCGTTGGCGATACCGGTTCCCTTGGTTTGAGTTAGGAACTCGGTGCGGAAACCGATTAGACCGCGGCTTGGCACACGGAACTCCATGCGGGTCCAGCCGGTTGCGTTAGCCACCATGTTGGTCATCTGACCCTTGCGGGCAGCAAGCAACTGGGTCATTGCACCCAAGAACTCTTCTGGCACGTCGATGGTTAGGTCTTCGTAAGGCTCGTGCAATTTGCCGTCGATACGCTTAGTAACTACCTGCGGCTTACCAACGGTTAGTTCGTAGCCTTCGCGACGCATCTGCTCAACAAGAATTGCAAGTGCAAGCTCTCCACGACCCTGAACTTCCCATGCGTCTGGACGCTCGGTAGGCAAAACCTTCAGCGAAACGTTACCGATTAGCTCCTTGTCAAGGCGGTCCTTTACAAGTCGAGCGGTAACCTTTGCACCCTTAACACGACCGGCCATCGGGGAGGTGTTGATACCAATAGTCATCGAGATGGCTGGGTCGTCAACGGTAATCATCGGCAGCGGACGAACATCGTTCGGGTCGGCCAGAGTTTCACCAATGGTGATCTCTTCGATACCCGCAACAGCAACGATGTCACCTGGGTTGGCTTCTTCGGTCGGGAAGCGCTCAAGCGCCTTGGTCTTTAGAAGCTCGGTGATCTTCACGTTCTGAGTAGTGCCATCTTGGCGAACCCACGCAACCTGCTGGCCCTTACGAAGGGTGCCGTTGAAAATACGTAGCAGCGCCAAACGACCCAAGAACGGAGAAGCATCTAGGTTGGTGACGTGCGCCTGTAGCGGAGCCTCGTCGTCGTACTGCGGTGCAGGAATGTACTGCATGATTGCGCCGAATAGCGGCTCTAGGTTTTCACCCTCAGGCAGGGTGCCATCAGCAGGCTTGGTTAGCGATGCGATTCCGGCTCGTCCTGATGCGTAAATGATTGGCAACTCGAGGATGCCATCGATGTCTAGGTCTGGAACGGTGTCGTGGAGGTCAGAAGCTAGACCCAAAAGCAGGTCGTGGGTTTCTTCAACGACCTCGTCGATGCGAGCATCGGCACGGTCTGTCTTGTTAACCAAGAGGATTACAGGAAGCTTGGCTTCTAGAGCCTTGCGAAGAACAAATCGGGTCTGTGGCAATGGGCCTTCAGACGCGTCAACCAAAAGAACAACGCCGTCAACCATTGATAGACCGCGCTCAACCTCGCCACCGAAGTCAGCGTGACCCGGGGTGTCAATTACGTTGATGGTGATTTCTTTACCGTTTGAGTGGTCGCCCTTGTAGGCAATCGCGGTGTTCTTGGCGAGGATGGTAATACCCTTCTCGCGCTCAAGGTCACCCGAGTCCATAACGCGCTCGCCAACGGCGGCGTGGTCACTGAACGAACCGGTCTGGCGAAGCATGGCATCAACCAAAGTGGTCTTACCGTGGTCTACGTGGGCAACAATCGCAACGTTGCGCAAATCATCTCTGGTGGCCTGAGCCATAGGAACATCCTCTTTTGAGCGCGCCAAGCAAATCAAAGCTGGCACAGAAATTAATTAGGGGGTGCAGAATTGCATCTTTGAGCCCCTGCCCTCTTATTCTATCGGGACAAAGGCAGTTAGCCTAGGGATGTGACGGACGACGCGGTGAACCATGAGTAAATCTTCAAACTTCAAAGTTGAGATCTGGATCGTGCTGGCCCTTAGTTTAGGAGCCTCGGCTGTTTACTCAACTGTCTCGCTGATCAACAAACTGACTGCTCCATCTGGCCTGGCTGGTCAGACCACCAGCATCAATCCATCTCTGGCGCGGGCCGAGTGGCTTGATTTCACGTATCAAATACTGGGAATCACGTTTGGTCTGGCCCCGGTTGCGCTGGCCTTGTACTTGGTTTGGCAATCTGACGGCAACCCGCTCAAACGCCTTTCGCTAACTTTCGAAAAACCATCGTTTTGGATCACCCGAGGCTTTGGCCTAGCCGCACTTATTGGCATACCCGGAATCGGCCTTTACGTAGCTGCTCGACTATTGGGGCTTTCGAGCAAGATTTTGCCAGCCGAGTTGCCCGATTACTGGTGGGTTGTTCCGGTGCTTCTCTTGGCCGCAGTCAAAGCTGCCCTGGTTGAAGAGGTCATAGTGGTTGGATTCTTATTCGACCGTCTCGAAAAAATTGGTTTTAGTTGGGATAAACAGCTTTGGATTAGTTCGATCCTTCGAGCCAGCTATCACCTCTACCAAGGTTTCGGCGGTTTTGTCGGCAACTTGTTAATGGGATTGGTTTTCGGACTGGCATACAAAAAATGGGGTCGCCTAACACCCTTGGTCGTGGCGCACTTTTTGCTAGATGCGTTTTCCTTTGTTGGCTTTGCACTAATCGGTAACAATCTGCCGCTGCCGTAGAGCTGTCGCAGGCAAGACTGCTACATTGGACGCAGTTGCCCTAAACCAGCAACCCTTTTGCCTAGAGCAGGGAAAGTCCGGTGAGAATCCGGCGCTGACCCGCAACCGTAAGCCTTTTTGGTAAGTCGGAATGCCTGCCTGACAGCAATTGACTCCTTATTCACCGTCGAGGTCTACGGTCGGAGTCGAATGGTTCCATACCTTTCGTCTTCGCATTCAGATCGCATAAAGCGAAAGGTTTCAAAATGTTTGGAACTAAATCTGGATTGCGCAAACTTGTTGCAATCACATCAATAACCACCACACTCTCACTCGTTGCGCCAACGGCGGCAGTTGCGGCTCCCCCATACCAAACCACCGTTTCATACCTGAGCGGCAAGTTTGTGAGCGGAAAATATCTAGCCGGCTTCAGCGCAGGGTCAAAAGATTTTGGCATGTCGATCGAGGCCTTGCTTCAGCTGAATGCTGGCGGGCACGATCTGGCCAAACTTGGCACCAAGGCACAGTACTTGCTCAACACAAAATCGGTGGTCGGTGACGTGGTCACCCGCACAGGTTATGTTTTCAACACCGATGCCAACAAAACCCTAAATGTCGGTTTGGCGGGCAAGTACCTGTTTGTGTCTCGAGCACTTGAAGTGCCAGCTGAGTATCTGCAGTACCAGATCTTCAAAGAACTAAAGACCCGAATTGCTGCCGACGGCACCGTCTACGGCGCAACCAACGACTTTGACTACGCCTGGGTTGCTTTGGGTTTGAACGCCTACCTCGAGCACACTCTGGCCAACAAAGTAATTCAAAAGCTGATCACTCGCCAAAACACAGATGGCGGCTTTAGCTCGTTCGGAACCGCCAGCTCGGCTGAAGCCACCGGCCTTGCACTGCAGGCCCTGTCACTACGCCGCTGGTTCGGCAACACCACAGAAGACAAAGCTCGTTCGACAGCAATTGGCAAGGCGCTTAGCTATGTCCGTAAAACCGACTCTGGCGACAGCCACATTGAGTCCGACTACGGATATGACGTAAACGGCACGGCATACGTGGCAATGGGACTGAAGGCTGCCGGAAAACTAGTGGAGGCTAAGCCTTACCGAATCTGGCTCAAATCTAAGCTGGCCTCGACCGGCGGATTCACCGTACCCTGGAGCTCTGGCAGCGCTGACGTAATGGCCACTTCTCAGGCATACGTACCGCTGATTGCCAAGAGCTACCTAGATCTTCTTAACGACTGAGCATGCCAAAAGGCTTAGTGCTGACCCTAGGCCTACTGCTAGCCGCAGTAGGCCTATTCGGGGTCCTCTCGAAAAACCCAGCATCCACGCCAGCACCTGAATCGAGTGCTGTCAGCAGTGGGCCTTGCCTGGATTCTGGGGTGACTCTAGTGATTGATTTTGGGTCTGAATCAGCTCTGGAAAGCAAAGTTTCATGCCTACAAGATTTTGCGGGCAATGGCTGGCAATTGTTAGAAGAAGCTGATTTGGCACCAACCGGAACAAGTCAATACCCAGCAGCGTTTGTTTGCCGCATAGGCGGATGGCCTACCGAAACTGCACAGGATTGCCTTGACACCCCCAGCTATCAAGAGGGCACCTGGGTCTACTTCAAATCTCTAGCCGGTGAGTGGGTCAGAAGCGGACAGGGTGCAGCTGACCCGAACAATCGAGTTGCCTGCGGAGCGGCGGAGGGCTGGGTGTTCATCACGCCGAACACACCTGAATCCGAGCAGTCACCATCGGCGTCCGTTCCACAACTCACCTGTGACACCAAATAGGGCATGTTCAAGACTTTGACCGCACAGGTACACCCCGGAGTTTGGTGGCTACTTGGCCTGTCCTTTGCTGTCGCAGCAAGCTTGCAGGACTATTGGCTCCCGCTTGCAATTATTTGCCTGACATCCGTTGCCCTCGCATCTGCTGGAGCGGCCGAAAACGCAGTGCGGCAAACCCTTCGGCTCTACCTAATCCTGGCAATCCTGGTGATTTTGGTCCGAGTTTCTTTTCGAGTAATTTTCAATTTTCCAGACCCCACTAAGCCGGTCTTTTTGAACCTTCCTCTAATCAACCTAGATCTAGGATTTGGCACGCTTACCTCGCTCTTCGGTCCGGTATCGCTGGCGTCAATTACTTTAGGCCTAACCGATGGCTTGCGACTGGCAGCGATAATCCTGGCCGTGGCCATGGCAAACACCTTGGCAAACCCAAAACGACTTTTGAAGAGCACGCCGGCAGCACTCTACGAGCTGGCCACAGCAGCCGTAGTGGCTATTAATCTTGCGCCCCAACTTATTTCAAGCCTCCAGAGAGTCAGAAAAGCTCGCGAGCTTAGAGGGCGAAGTCGAAAAGTCACCACCCTGACTGGCACGATTATTCCGGCGCTGGAAGACACGATTGACAGCTCTCTAGATTTGGCCGCCAGCATGGCATCTCGGGGCTTCGGAAGGCGTGGGCCAGTGCCAGCTGGTCAGCTCAGGGAGACTCGTCTCCTAACATTCACAGCGCTGGTTGCGATGATTTTTTCCATTTTCTCGATGCTGAGTGTTGGGCTGAGTGACCTAGTAACCCCAATTAGCTTTTTTATCGCCTTGATAGCCAGTCTTACCTCTGTGAAACTTGCTTCGCGACACGGAGTTAGAACTCGATTTCGGGCCCACACCTGGGCAGCAGCTGATTTTGCAATCATGGGACTGAGCGCCTCAATAGTGTTCGTTGGCTTCTGGCTTGGAGGCTAATGTGATCAAGACTTCAAACCTGACGCTTAGGTATAAATCGAGCGAAACTCCGATCCTAAGAAACGTCAACTTAGCTATTAGTGCTGGCCAGATGGCGCTTGTTTGCGGCCCGACCGGGAGCGGAAAATCAACGCTCCTGAAATGCCTGAATTCAATTGCTCCTGCATTCACCGGAGGGACTCTCACCGGGTCGGTTTCAATAGACGGACAAACCACCTCCGGTACTGCTCCACACGAAATTGCTCACCTGGTTGGCTATGTGAACCAGCAGCCAGAAGGTGGTTTTGTCTCAGAAACCGTTGAGGATGAGCTGGTTTTCGGCATGGAGCAACTAGGTGTTACGCCAGCTGAAATGGGCAATAACCTTGCTCGGGTAGCCGAGATTTTTGATCTCGCTCCGGTGCTGGATCGACGACTAACTGAGCTTTCGGGCGGGCAACAGCAAAAAGTCGCTATTGCAGCCGCCGTTGCAGCAGGCCAAAAGATTTTGTTGCTCGACGAGCCGACCTCGGCGCTTTCACCTTCGACAGCCGCCGAGTTGCTGTCCCTTCTAAAAAAACTGAGCACCGATGAGGGCATCACGGTGATTCTCGTAGAACATCGAATCGAACGGGTACTTGAGTTGGTTGATTCCGTGGTCATGGTGCACGGTGACGGTTCAGTGACTCAGGGCGACAAAACAACCCAATTCAGCGACTCCAGATGTGCCCCACCACTCATCGAACTAAGTCAAAAACTGGGATGGGCCCCGGTGGCCACCAACGTCTCAGAGGCACGAAATCACTGGCGTGAATCGGCTCCGAGATTCCGCAGTCGCGTTCCTCTGAGTCCTAATCCAGAAATGGCCCTGAGCATTCGAGAGCTCGATGTTCATTACGGCAGTGAAGCCGCCGTATCGGGAGCCACGTTTGACCTAGCATTCGGCTCTATCACAGCACTTATGGGGCAAAACGGAGCGGGAAAAACCAGCCTCATCAGCGCCCTCAGGGACCCGAAATTAATCTCCTCCGGAACGGTAGCTTTGGGTGAGCGCAGCACCACCGACCTGTCGTTGCAAGAGCTGCTTCGAGCAGTGACCATGGTTCCACAGAAGGCCTCTGACCTGCTTTTTCTGAATTCGGTCGGTAAGGAGTTGCAGGAGTCAGATGCGTTCGGGGGCCTTGCGACAGGCACAACAGCTCGTTTGCTGACTAGATTGAACGGCCGGCTGGACCCGAATCAGCACCCACGAGACCTCTCAGCAGGACAAAAACTTTCGTTGGTTCTGGCCATGCAGTTGGCGAATGGGGCACGCGTCCTGCTGCTAGACGAGCCGACTCGTGGTCTCGATTATTTTGCCAAGCGTCAACTGGCCGAACAGTTACAGGTGCTGCAGACCTCTGGTGCATGCATCTTGGTGGCTTCGCATGACGTGGAGTTCATCTCTCAAATCGCCGACCGCGTGCTGCTCCTAGATCAGGGCAAACTTATCCAGGACAGCGCCCCAGAAGAACTCCTTGGATTTCAAAAGCCATTCGAAACCCAAATTGCGCAGGTCTCAGAATTGCCCGACCTCATTTCAATTAGTCAGGTGGTCGAACTCTGATGAACTTCAAACACCAAGCCATGAGAGCCCTGGCTCTGTCACTCGCTTCCGTGGCGGCGCTGATGATGTTTACCTGGCCACTGGTTATTGGGGTAACTGCCCAGAGCGAATCTGAAATTGCCCAAACCGCATTTTTGATACTGATGCCGCTGGTTCTTGTTTTGCTACTGATTGAATTTTCAACCGGCGGAATCGATGCCCGACAGATTGCCCTACTGGGTGTACTAACTGCGCTCAATGCTGTGATTCGAATGCTGGGCGCCGGAACGGCCGGTGTGGAGACAGCATTTTTTCTGATTATTATCGCTGCCTACGTTTTTGGGCCAAGTTTTGGATTTCTCTTCGGGGCGCTGTCGCTTTTGGTTTCGGGTCTTCTCACGGGCGGTATCGGCCCGTGGTTACCATTTCAAATGATGGCCGCTGCCCTGGTTGGACTAGCAGCTGGTGCATTGCCAAAAGTTAGCAGAACCTGGCTCCAATTCCTGATGCTTTGCGGGTACGCATTCGTCGCCAGTTTTTTCTATGGCGGATTGATGACTCTTTGGAATTGGCCATTTCTTGCCGGCAGTGGGACTTCAATTTCTTACGTAGCCGGAGCCAGTCTCATCGAAAACCTAACGAGGTTTTTACAGTATGAAATCTTCACCGGCGGCTTGCTCTGGGACTTTGGGCGAGCGATTACGACCTCAGTTTTGATCTTGTTAACGGCACCAGCCCTGCTGGCCACTCTGAATCGAGCAGCAAACAGGGCTGGTTTTGTGAAGCTACCGGATTAGAAAACCGGAAGAATTACCACTGCCTGAAGAACCGCAGCTGCAGCACTGAACAGGAACAGCTTTGAAGTCATCTTCCAGGTGTATTTGTTCTCACCACGAACTGTGTGCATGATGTGCGCTACTGCCATGGTTAGAGCCAAACCAGCCGCTGCCAATACACCCCAAATTTGTGCCCAGGCAAAACCTGGAACAAAGTAGGCAGCCAGTGGCGCCAGGATGATGCCAACCGCACCAAGAAGCTCAACCCAAGCAATTAGACGAACCAAGCCAAACGGAATGTTTGCAACCCAGCCAAAACCTGCGCCAAGCAGGGTCTCTTTAGTTGCAGTGGCCTTGAACTTACCGGCCTTGTAGAAGCTGAACGCGACCAAAGCTGAAAGTGCCAGACCCGCGAGTGCATAAACGATGTTCATTGAAGTTCCTTTTATAGTCTTGAGTTTCGGATCATTCCGATTTACAGTAGTTAGTAAAGCATGGGTTGACTAAATTAGTCAAGTAGCCCTTTACAAAAAGTTACGAGTTAGGAGTCGCGATGGAAATCAAGGCACTTTGCGAACGCCAGGATGACGGCTGGTTGATTGCCGTGCCCGAACTCGGCAACTTTAAGACCACTGCGAAGCGCCTAGATAAGGCAACCGAGCAAATCAAACTGCTTGCCGAGCAAACCACCGGCGAGTCCAAGTGTGACATCGTGGTCAAGGTTGAAGCGGTTATGCCGGGAATCATCTGCGACATCGAATCAGCTCAAGCAAAAATGCGTGAGGCAACCCGTCTTCAAGAAGAAGCATCTAACGAGATTCGCGATGTGGTCGGACGCATGCGTGATCGTGGCCTGACGATGCGAGACATCGCGGTGTTGCTTGGTGTTACCCCTCAGCGTGTGGCCCAGTTGGCGCCTTGCACCGAAGAATCAGTAGTCGCCTAGCTAGACTCGCCAGGTTGGTAGTCGCCAACCCAGCCCAACCGCGATCATTCGGAGTGCAACGATTGCTGCGGCCGAAATACTGACCGACCAGAACGCACCCCAGTTGAGAGCGTTGAGCAAAACCACTAACCAGGCCCCGGCGAACGCCACCACTGCATATGGTTGGTGGTCATTGAAAGCGCGTGGAATTTCATTCACCACCACGTCTCGCAAAACCCCACCAAAGACCGGTGTGATCACACCCATAATTACCGCGATGATTGCCGGCATTCCAGCCTCGATCGCAATTTGAGTGCCCGTTGCGGCAAAAATTCCAAGCCCAAGCGCATCTGGCCACTGCATCGAGCGTTCGGTCAGTTCAATGTGACGGGCGCGCATAAAGAGCAGCGCCAGCGCGCAGAGACCAAGAATCACCCAAATCCAGCCCCAGTTTTCAACCCAAAAGAATGGCCTACGGTCCAAGAGAATGTCACGAAGCGTTCCGCCGCCAAAGGCAGCCAGCGCGGTGACAATTGCCATGCCAACAAGATCAAGCCGCTTACGCGCAGCCTCGATCAAACCAGATAGGGCAAACGCCAATGTACCAATGACCTCGAAGGCTAGGGTGCCATAGGAGACTAACCATTCGGCAACGGAAGAGGCTGAGGACATAGGTTAATCGTAGAGCAAGGCCAACCGCCACTCCCCTGCTTTACCACCAGGATCAAGAACGACAGGTGCGCAAAAGCGCCCCGCATTTCTGCGGAGCGCTTTACGACTGGCTTACCAGAGGGTTGTGATGGCGAGGGCTAGGAAATAGCAACCTAGACCTGTAAAGGCAAAGCCAAGACCGAGCCCAACTGGCGAGCCGAAACCATGCCAGCGTTCTTGGTAATCGAAGCCCTTTCGGCGCATCTTGTCTAGCATCTGGCGCGTGGCCACAGCGTCTTCAAGTTGGGCTTTTGATTCTTCGATGTGCTGTTGCTTTTTTGCTTTTTTGTCGATCATTTTTCTTCATTTCTCTAAATGGAATAGTGGAATGAAGCCAAAAAATAATAATTATCAACAATGCTTCTTGCCCAGTTTACTCGAGCACTGAGGTGGCAACTTGAGGATCGAGGCTTGCCAATGCTTTTAGCGGATTCAGTTAAACACTAAAACCCCCTATTACTAGGGGGTTTTGCGCTATGGGATGACTCGTAGCCTCTTGCCGAAACAAAAGCCTGAGTGGAGATGGGGGGAATTGAACCCCCGTCCAATACAGAGTTTCTGACTCTTCTACGGGTGTAGCTTCAATAAGGTTCTACTCGGCCCCGGCACTAGCTTGAAGCGACACATCCGACGGGCCCAGCCAAAGTGAAAGTCCCGAGCAGCCCTTAGGCACAACTACTCAGCAAGATCTCTAAATGACGCTAGGGTTCAGAACGAAATCAAATCTGATCTAACGGACTTCGGGGCTAGCGCTATTAAGCAGCTAGGGCGAAGTCGGTGCGTGATGATTTAGCACCTATAGTTTGCAGCGGACATTAACGAGTTGACGCTACATTCTCGACCCGCTTCTTCCAGTTACACATGCACTGTCGAAACCGATCATCCCCATATTTAGTTATCATCACCCCGAAAGACCTAACCTAAACGTCTGGGCCTTGATCTTTTGGGGTTATCTCAAGAATAAGCCCTACCGCCGACAATAGGCTGTGACTTCCCTGAGAGTGCTGGATGCCCTGTTACCAGTCCTTGCCCTTGGTGGACATTGCACGGGCAGCCTCACGTTTATCGGTCTGCTCCTTGAGGGTCTGGCGCTTATCGTACTCGCGCTTTCCCTTGGCCAAGGCAAGCTCGACTTTGGCACGGCCGTCTTTGAAGTAAATCGATAGCGGCACCAATGTAAAACCGGATTCCTTGATTTTGCCCATCAGTTTGTAAATCTCATGCCCGTTCAAAAGCAACTTGCGCTTGCGACGAGCTGGATGGTTGTTCCAGGTGGCCTGGGTGTACTCAGGAATATGCACATTCTCTAGCCAAACCTCGCCACCCTCGATGGTGGCATACCCGTCTACAAGAGAGGCTCGGCCAGCCCTCAGCGACTTAACCTCTGGACCGGTTAGCACCATGCCAGCCTCGTACACGTCAATAATTAGGTAGTCGTGACGGGCTTTGCGGTTGCTGGCAACAACCTTCTGTCCACGTTCTCTTGGCATAAGGGTTCTATATTCGCAGGTATCTGCGGATAGCCAAACCAGAGGCACCGGCAGCAAGAACTATTCCAGCAGCAATCAGCAGCGGAACAACAAGCAATCCATCGGCAAGAGTTACAAAGCTGGTGAACGGTAGACGCTCGGCCAGGTAACCCTGCACAAAGAATTGAACGATTCCGAGAACCGCACCGCCAGCCAATACCGATCCAATAGTGGCCGCGACAACACCCTCAAGGATGAATGGAAGTTGGATGTAGAAGTTGCTGGCACCGACAAGACGCATGATTCCAAGCTCGCGCCGGCGACTAAACGCACTCAGTCTGATTGTGGTTGAAATCAGCAGGGCAGCTGAGAAAAGCATTAGAACCGCAACACCGATGGACGCGATTGACGCGGCATTCAGAATGCTAAAGATTTGATCTAGGTACGTTCGCTGATCCCGCACTTCTTCAACGCCGGCCACGCCACCAAAACTCTCGGCAATGATTTGGCTCTGAGTTGAATCTTCAAGCTTTACCCAGAATGTCTCGTTTAGCTGGTTCTTCGAGACGTACTTAGCAACGGCGTTGTCCTTGAACTGCTCTTGGAAAGTCGCGTAGGCCTGATCGTGATCCTCGAAGTAGTACTTTTCAACGTAGGCAGCCAAAGTCGGCGACTGGAGCTTCTCTTCGACAGCAGCCTTCAGGTCATCCGAAGCCTCACCCTGAGGGCAAACATCCGCCGGCGAAACCTCACTGCAGAGGTAGATTGCCACCTGGGCTCGGTCGTACCAGTAGTTCTTCATCTGGCCAATTTGAAGCTGTAGCAGCGACGCGGTTCCGACGAAGGTCAACGAAATAAAGGTGACCAAAATCACCGATACCACCATCGATAAGTTGCGGAACAGACCCTGGCGAATCTCGCTCAAAAGAAATTTCATCGGTAAGAACCGCCCACTTCATCACGAATAATCACACCGTGCTGAAGCTCAACCACGCGCTTCTTGAGACGGTCTACTATGCCCCGGTCGTGGGTTGCCATAACCACCGTCGTGCCATTTAGGTTGATGCGCTCGATCAGAGCCATAATCTCTTCTGAAGTCGACGGATCAAGGTTTCCGGTCGGTTCGTCAGCAAGCAAAATCGCAGGTTTGTTGACAATCGCGCGGGCCAGAGCAACTCTCTGCTGCTCTCCACCCGATAGCTCACTTGGCAGGCGGTCTGCTTTACCCTCAAGCCCAACAAGCCTCAAAACATCTGGCACTGCCTCTTGAATGAAACCCTGAGACTTACCAATAACCTCGAGGCTAAACGCTACATTTTGCGCGA
Source organism: Rhodoluna limnophila (assembly GCF_005845365.1). Taxonomy (GTDB): domain Bacteria; phylum Actinomycetota; class Actinomycetes; order Actinomycetales; family Microbacteriaceae; genus Rhodoluna; species Rhodoluna limnophila. The sequence continues at coordinate 911,191 of NZ_CP040509.1, forward strand.
TGGTCTTGTTTGGCAACAACCTGAAATCCTGAAAAACAACTCCAAGGCGCCTGCGGAAGAATGGGATTCTACGGCTCGGAATACCGACTAGGTTTTCACCGAGCACATGGACTGAGCCTGATGTCGGAACATCCTCGCGCAACATTAGGCGCATAAGCGAGGATTTGCCAGAGCCAGAGGCTCCAACCAGAAAGACAAAATCACCCTTCTCAATTTCAAGAGAAACAGCATTCAAAGCCGGCCGAGGCGAGCCCTTGTACTGTTTGGTGACGTTCGAGATGCTAATCATGATGCCTCCAGCCTAAGTTGAGGCTTTGGAATCAGGGCCTAAGCGCCGAGTTGTGTCTGCTTGCGCCAGCGAATGCCCGCAGCGATAAACCCGTCAAGATCTCCGTCGAAAACCGCGGAAGGGTTGTTGACTTCGTAGTCAGTGCGCAGGTCTTTGACCATTTGGTATGGCGCCAAAACGTATGACCGCATCTGCTCACCCCAACTTGCCTTGACATCACCGGCAATTTGCTTCTTTTTAGCTTCTTCTTCGCGTCGACGAATCTCGAGCAATCGAGACTGCAAAACGCGCATCGCAGCAGCTTTGTTTTGAATTTGGCTTTTTTCATTCTGGCAACTCACGACAGTTCCGGTTGGCAGGTGAGTGATGCGCACAGCTGAATCAGTCGTGTTAACCGATTGCCCGCCCGGTCCAGATGAACGGAAAACATCGATGCGAATTTCATTCTCGGGAATCTCGATAGCTTCAGTTTGCTCAACCAAAGGAACAACTTCGACTGCAGCGAATGAGGTCTGGCGCTTGCCAGCAGCATTGAATGGACTCATTCGAACCAGTCGATGCGTGCCAGCCTCGACAGAAAGTGTTCCAAAAGCGAATGGTGCATCGATCTCAAAAGTTGCCGACTTGATACCAGCACCCTCCGCGTATGACGTGTCGAGAACTTGAACCGGCATTTTCTGTTTTTCTGCGTAGCGCAGGTACATGCGCATGAGCATCTCGGCAAAATCAGTGGCATCGTCACCGCCGGCACCTGACCGAATGGTCACCACGGCAGCTCTGGAATCGTATTCACCATTCAGCAAGGTTTGAACCTCGAGCTCTGAAACCAGCTTTTGCAACGACTCGAGTTCAGATTTGGCCTCTGATTGAACACTGGCATCCGCGGCATCATTGGCCAACTCAACTAAAACTTCAAGGTCATCTAGACGCGATTGAACCGATTCGAGTTTGTTGATCATGTTTTGCTTGTGGGAAAGCGCACTGGTGACCCGCTGAGCATTGGCGGCATCGTCCCAAATGTTCGGGTCAGAGGCTTGTTCCTTCAGCTCCAGAACCTCGCGGGCCAGCTTCTCGACATCTACAACATGGCCGATGTCGGCAAAAGTTGCGCGTAAGTCGCGTATTTCTTGAGTGAGGTCCAGGTCTGCCATTTCTCCCCTAGTTTAGGCGAGGGGCATAATTGAAAGGTGCCGGCCAAGAAGAACTTTCAGATTAGAGAGCTTGTTCTGCCGGTTTACCTACCGGCGATGCTGTTCTCAATCGGTGAAGCAGGTCTGATTCCGATTATTCCGGCGAGCGCGGAACGCCTGGGCGCCGACATCCCTACGGCTGGCCTCATCGCAGGATTGGTCATGATGGGCACCCTTGCCGCAGACCTACCCGCTGCGAAATTTGTGAATCGAGTCGGCGAACGCAAATCGATGATTTGGGCTTCAGCGGCGGCCGCACTGGGCATCCTGTTTGCGGTTTTTGCTGCGAATATCTTCATGATCGGCCTCGGAGTTTTCATCCTAGGCGGTTCTGCTGCGATTTTTGGTTTGGCTAGGCACGCCTACATCGCTGAAACTGTGCCAGCAAATCAACGAGCTCGAGCCCTATCGGTTTTGGGTGGAATGTTTCGAATTGGAACATTCATTGGCCCGCTCCTTGGCGCTTCAGTTATCGCCACCCTCGGTATCGAATTTGTTTACTGGAATGCCGTTATTTTTTGCGGTGCAGCCGGCATTGTGCTGCTATTCACCCACCCAGAGAAAATGCTCAACACTCCCCCAGACAATGGTGGAAGCGTTTGGAAGATTGCGAAGCTGCATCGACGCACCCTATTGACGCTGGGAACAGCATCGATGATCGTGGCAATGTCGCGCACCGCAAGATTTATCGGACTCCCACTTTGGGCTCTATTTATTGGACTTGATGCCGCTGAGACCTCTCTTTACATAGGCATCGCGGGGGCAATTGACTTCACCCTCTTTTATCTGGGTGGCCAAATTATGGATAAGTACGGCCGAAAAGCTGCCGCAATTCCAACCCTGTTAGGCATGAGCCTTTGCCTAACGCTGGTTCCCTTTACCAGCGATGGCAGTGCTTTTCTAACCGTGGCAATCATGATGGCCTTGGCCAATGGAGTTGGTAGCGGCCTTGTGATGGTTATAGGGGCAGACGCTTCGCCGGCAGTTGGACGCAATGAATTTTTAGCCGGCTACCGCTTTTTGATGGATGCAGGAGTGGCTGCAACCGCCCCCATAATGTCGCTAATCACCGTGATTGCCTCGCTATCGGGCGCCATGTTTTTCATGAGTGGACTAGCGGTAATCGGTGCGGTCTTTATGTATCGCTATCTACCTACTCACAAGCGCACCTAGCCCCCTCGGCTAGCCAGCCCGCGCTGATGCATGGCTGCAAACCATCAGATTCGATGGAGTTATTGAAATCGATATAGGCGCCTGCCACCGACCACAGACCTGAACCGTGACGGTTTTCCCGTCGCTGACCTCTATGTCGCTCAGCACCAAGTCCAAACCGGCATCCTCTGGCAGTTGACCGAAGTAATTGTCTGCCGGAAGACCCTGCTGAGCCGACCAAATAGCCGCACCCTCGGCCAAGCTAGTCAGCCTCTTTTGAAAAATGATCAGCGATGTTGCCGTGACAATCACCAACAGCGTGGCCGTTGAAAACATCAGCAACCCAATAAACATCGGCGCCATCGACCCCCGCTCAGATCGAACACCTTGCGGACGCAAGCTAAATCGGGGTCGCATCACGGCACCGGCAGGTATGAGGTAGCCGAGACGGCACCGATTTGCACCCTTAGTGCTGCAATGCTGCCAGAGTCAGCGCAACTTCCATCGCAATCCAATACCCAACTCACCTTTGATCCAACCTGAAACTGAGTAGTTAGGTCGTCAACGGTTTCTTGGATTGGCAATCCATGCAGCAGGTGTGACCTGAGAGCGTGCCTAGATATCGATTCAGATGCAATCTGGTCATGCTGCCAAGCAAGCAGAGCGGTGCCAGAGGTCAGCAGGGTCAGCTGAAGCAGTAGGCCCAGGACAACAAACTCAATCAGGCTCGATCCTCGCTCATCATTCAGCCTCACGCTGAGCATGTGACACCTCATTCAGCTCCAGGCCGGGTGCTAAAAAACCCAACGTTGGAATCCTGATAGAGGCTTGGACTCTTTCAGTGCTAATTCCTTCAGAATCCAATCGACTGCAAAGAACCGTGGTCGACCATTCCGGACCAAACGTGTGGGCAAGCAACTCCCGGCTGCGAGCGCACCCGGTGGCGGAGGTCTGATCAGCTAGTGCAGCGAAACGAGCCCCTTCAACAGCAGCATCCAGCAAAAGCGAACGACTAAAACCAGCGAGGAGCACGCTGATTACAGTTAGGCTGAGCAAAATCGCGGGTGCGGCGAGAAGAACGAATTCCACCACCGATGAGCCACGCTCTGGATCTGCTTTAGAACGCGACAACTTTATTCATAGCCTGCTGGAACACGCCCTGCAGAGCTGGGCCGGCAACAGTCCACATCAGCACAACCAACCCTGCGGTCATCAGCGTGATTAGGACCCAGCCGGGAACATCCCCGCGGTCATCGATTAGTTTCTTCATTTTTTTCCTCCTAGATGTAATTCAGATTGAGCAGTTGCAAACTTGGGTAAATCGCAAAGAGGACGGTGACCGGCAGGATCAAGAACACCAAGGGAATAAGCATCCGTGTTTCGTTTCGGCCAGCAAGTCGTGACAGCTGGTTGCGCATGTCACCGCGGCTGGCAGAGGCCTGCTCGGCCAAAACTGAGACCAGCGGTGTGCCCCGCTCAAAAGACCACAGCAATTTGTGACAAAACTCCTGAACCTGTCTCGAAGGTAGCCGCTGCGAAAGCGCGGTGATTTCGCGCTCGAGACTTGAGCCCTGATCCAGGCTCACCACAATCCGGTCCAGCTCCGCAGCCAAGATTCCGTTCATTCGCCCGCGCAAATGGGACATAGCAGCATAGAGCCCAGACCCGGAGAACACGGCTACCCAGAGCAAATCGATAAAATCCGGCAATTCCAGATTGACCCGATCGAGCCGCCGCTTGGCAATAACCTTCTGCCTCAGCCACATTGATAACTGGTCAAATTTGGTTGCAAAACTGCCATCTTTGGCCGAATCCAGCTGAGTACTAGATGGATTAATGCGTGCCATCAACCTGTTTCCACTCGCGGGTTTGAGCGCGAGGGCAGTCAAGTAAAAGGCTGCGCCCAGCAACCCTGAAGCAAACCAAATCACCATTAGCCAAACACCCTCGGTTGCTGCGGTAGTACTGCCATGACGTGAATGAGCCGATAGGCACCGAGCGAGACTATGAAGCCAACGAGCAATACCGCCGAGCCGTTCGACGTGTTGTAAATCGCTGCGTTTTCGGGCCTGCTCGACAACAGAGCGACAATTATCCACGGAGCAGCGACAGCCAACTTGGCCGTGCCGGCAACCCAACTTTGTTTGGATTCAAGCTGCCCTATCAGCAGTAGATCTTCTCTCAATTGCTTGGACTGGGCTTTTAGAGCCGGCGCCAGCCCCTCGCCGCCGTTCAAACTAGATAGGCGAAGTAATTCGATGAGTCGGTCGGAGTGGGCCTCGCCGAATTGAGACTTTAGCCAATCGAGAGAATCTAAATTTGACCAACCTGAATCGAGCCTCCGATTGAAACCGGCAAAAGCCTGTCGAAACCTCATGGGGCCGCGTTGGGCGAGGGCATCAAATGCTTCTGGGATGGAGATTCCTGCCGAGACCGCCGAGGACATCGAGTCAACTACCTCAGGCCACGCCTTTATGAGCTCCGACCTTCGGTTTTTGGCAATAAGCGCAAGCGCCTCAAACCCCAAACCAACTAAACCCAAGGTTGCAAAAACCGCAAGAGCTGCCACTTTCGATGCCAAGAACATCGCGTAGCCCACGAAACCTGACAGCAAAATCAAGCCCGATAAGAAGCCTGAAACACCAACGCGATGCAAACCTGCGCCCTCGAGAGTCGATCTAAGCCAACGCATCTGTTGCTTCTATCTTTGAAACTTTAATGTCTCCGGAAACCCATTCCACGCGAGAGATCTCCCGCACGCTTCTAGCGCCACTGGAAGCCAGCTCACAGTGCACCACCAACTGAATGCAGTTGGCTACTGTCGGATCAACAAAGCTACTGGTGATGTTCTGGCCGGCCAGGAGAGGCAGCGTACACAGCTTGGAAATCGCCTCAGCGGCTGAATTGGCATGAATGGTGCATAGGCCCGGTAGCCCAGAATTTAGGGCAATCAGAAGGTCAAGGCTCTCGGCCTCGCGGACCTCTCCGACCACCAAACGGGTTGGCCGCATTCTGAGTGACTCTTTGACAAGCCGCCTAAGGGATACCTCACCGACGCCTTCAAGGTTTGACTGACGAGTCTGCATAGCCACCCAATCGGCACCCTGAATTCGAATTTCAAAAGTCTCCTCGACCGAGATAATGCGTTCGCTAACAGGAAGTTCGGCTAGCAGGGCGCAGAGCATGGTGGTCTTCCCAGATTGAGTGGCCCCAGACACCAAAATGTTTTGACCTACTCGAACCGCCTGGGATAGAAAGTGCGCCTGATTCTCGCTTATGGCACCTCGGACAACCAGGTCGGCGAGCGAGATAATCCGCTTGGGAAACTTACGGATATTTAGCGACCAATGCTGCCTTGTGATGTCTGGGATAACTACGTGCAGGCGTGATCCATCCGGGAGCGACGCATCAACGAATGGTGATGACCGGTCCAGCCTTCGGCCAGTTGAGCGCAGCATTCTCTCTATGACGTTCCTGAGTTGGTCATCGGTGAATTCAACCGAGTACTTCTCAGGCCTGCCACCCCTTGCGCAATGGATCTCTCCCGGTCGGTTAATCCAAACCTCTTCAATCCCATCGTCTGACAGGAAATCCTGCAGAAAACCGAACCCAAAAAGTTCATTGCTAGCTCGGGTGGCTAACCATGATTCTTGACTAACTAAGGCTGGATCGGCCTCAATTAGTTCATCCAGCGCTAATTCGAGCGCTTGATCCGCGGGAAGACTGTTTTCGTGCGCAAGCAATCGGGCTTTTGACCCGATTTTCTCAACGATTGAGCTCACTTTTACTCCGATTTTGGATGGCTGCTCAATATTTATTGACTTTTTTTGCGATTACCGAAGTTATCCACAGAGACTATCCCTTATGCTTATAAGGCATGCGGGAGTGGCGAAATTGGCAGACGCACTGGATTTAGGTTCCAGCGCCGCGAGGCGTGTGGGTTCAAGTCCCACCTTCCGCACCAGCTAGAACAGCCGGACAAGTTTTTACTTAGTCCGGCTTTTTCTTTTAACTGGTTTGGCTTCTGCTTTTTAGCGGCTATGGATTTTATTGGCGCGGACGTAATCGGCTATCAATAGGGCAAATGCCACCGTGTGAACAATTACCACTAGCCAGACAACCCATTCGAGCCTTGCCCAATCAGCTGGCATCCTCACCCACTCAATACCCAGCGAAGCCGGGTCGGCTGCCCTCGGACTGACCAATGCGGCAATTGGGGAAACCAAACCGTGCCCGGCTGACGCCGAAGCCTGAACCTGCGCGTTGTACACCTGCAGGTTTGCGGCCAGGATGGCGTGAAGATTCACAGTGTTAGCCGCAGCCAGTGCCACAAGTATGAGTCGACGCCCAAGTTTTACTGCCCAAACAAGCGCTAGGACTGCAAATGCCTGTGCCAGATACCGCTCATGCACCCGCGTCGGCAGCATAAAGAAACCAAAAAGGAGAAGCGCGAATGCCGTCAGCACTTGCTCGGGGTTATGCCTTTTTATCAGCATCCAAAAAATACCCGCAGCCAAGAGCAGAAACAGAACGGACCCCCAGATACCGGCTGGAACGCCGAAAATCGGCAAATTATCCATGCGCCAATAAACTGTGCCGGTATCAATCTGCTGCGCCAACGAAGGTGAACCAATTAGAGCCCATGGGTTGTAGGCATTTGCGGTAAGAACTGGAAACAGGCCGGCGGTTGCAAAGTACTGATACAGCAGCCCAAGCAGGTCGCCAAGGATAGGAACGTCCCTAAGTCCACTGTTGACGTAGGACTCCATCGACCAAGGAACAGCAATCAGGGTGAACGTTAGCAAACCGGCACCGATTGTCGATGCGAATCTTCTAGCCCTCAGTTCACGATGAACAACCTGCCCAATCAGAACCGGCAGCAGGATCAGCACCACCAGCGCACCCTGCGGCTTGGTGAGGACAGCGAGGACCAAAAACACGGATGAAAGTTCGGGTTTTTTATCGATAACAAATATGACGGCCAGCAGCATAGGCAAGGCGGCTAGCGAATCAACTTGACCCCAAATCGCTGAGACGTACCAAGTGACTGGAACAAATAGATAAAGCCCAGCCGCGATCAGGCCAATTTTGGAGCCAAACCATTTACGTCCAGCAAAAGCCAGCGCTCCGGCTACTCCGAGGTCGGCAAATATAGATGGCAACTTCAGGAGAGTCCAGGTGTTGGCCGCCCCCAAGACCTCGCCATAGGGCCGAATTTCCCTACCGAGCCACAAAAGCCCCTGCAAAACGTCGGCAAAAACCGGCGGGTAATTCATGGCCGGCAGGTAGGTATAAGCGTCATAACCCCACTGGTCTATTTCAATCATCCAGTCGACGAACGTGGCAAGGTCCCACGCGAAACCTTGATTTAGAAATACGCCAAAAGCCAGATACCAGCGCAAAATCAAACCGGCGGACATCAGCCCAGTAAGAATGAGCCAAAATCTGCGAATCGACATTTTGACTCCTAAACCAACCTAGATAACTGAAACGGTGTCGGAATTGTGGTCAATTGTGAATGTGCGACCGCCACGCTTAATCACTTCAACCCCACTGCCACCCTCGGTTTCAATTCCCAACTCACTGATAATCCCAGCGAACAGGCTCTCCAACGAATCTCCGTCTAGCGAAGTAGCCACGTACCAAGATGGATGCACTTCGCCGCATCGGGCAACTGCCACCGAGTCCTTTGCTGCACCGGAGGTAAAACTTGCCAGCACCTGCGCACCTCGTGCCGAGGAAACCTCTGACCAGGTTTTGGCATTCATGCCATTGCTTAGTTGCGCGATTTCGCCGGCCCTGAGCGGCGCAAATTCTTCAACGAACACTCCGAGTACATCGCGAACAAGACGCCCGCCATAACCGCCCAGCTTCACTGCATCACGCTCATTGGAGATTCCGCTGAAGTAAGAAACCACTAGGCTTCCGTGCATGCTTGCGTACTCAATAAGCTGCGCCTCGGTGTTTTCGCTAATCAGATAAAGCATCGGAGCCAGGACTACCTTGTAGCGCGAAAGCTCCTCGACCGATGAATTGGGCTTTACAAAATCAACTCGAGCACCCAACTTCCAAAGTGCCGCGTACCACTCATGTGCGACATCGGTATATGAAAGGTTTTCAGACGGAAGGTTCTTTTGCGACAGCGCCCACCATGACTCGTAATCAAACATGATCGCAATCTCGGCAGGTTCTGTTTCGGAGCCAACCAAATCAGCCAGCTCGCCGAGCTTCGAACCAAGTTCAACAACATTTCGCCAAGTTCGGCTGTCGGTTCCGGTGTGAGGAACCATTGCCGAGTGGAACTTCTCTGAGCCGCTGATTGACGCACGCCACTGGAAAAACATGGCGCCATCAGAACCGCGTGCCACGTGCGATAGTGAGTTTTTCAGCATCTGCCCAGGCTCTTTGGCCAGGTTGTTTGGCTGCCAATTCACTGCGCTGGTTGAATGCTCCATGAGCAACCAAGATTTACCCTTAGCCCAGCCGCGGGTTAGGTCAGCTTCAAAGGCCAAATCGATGTGGTTCTCAGGATCTTCTGCAATCAGGTAGTGATCGGTCGATACAAAATCAACCTCCTCAGCCCACTTCCAGTAGTTCATGAACTTGGTGTGCTTCATGGTCATAAAGTTCGTGGTGATTGGGTGAACTTCATCAATCCCACGGATAGCGTCCCGCTCCATGGTGAAAAGCGACAAAATCTCATCGTTGGAGAAACGGAAGTAGTCGAGCATCATCGATGGGTTTGGATAGGTGCCGTCCGGAGTCTGGCGGGGTGGCAGGATTTCATCCCAGTGGTGATAGCGCTGGGACCAAAAACTGGTTCCCCAAGCCTTATTCAACTCATCTAGCGCACCGTACTTGTCACGCAGATAGCGACGCCACGAGGCTGCGCTGACATCACAGAAACACATTGGATTGTGGCAACCGTATTCATTATTTACGTGCCACATCTTTAGTGCCGGGTGTTGACCGTACCTTCGCGCCAACTGTTCAGCCAAAGCCTTGGCCCGCTCACGGTAAATCGGTGAGCTAGCGCAATAGGCCTGACGGCCTCCCTGAGAAAGACGGGTGCCGGATTGGTTTACTGGCAAAACCTCTGGATATTTAACTGTCAACCATGCCGGCGGCGAAGCCGTGGCGGTGGCAAGGTCAATTCCGATTCCGTTTTCGTGCATAATTTCGAAAACTTCGTCTAGCCAATCAAAATGGTAATCACCTTCGGCAAACTCCAAATTTGCCCAGGCAAATACGCCCAGCGTCACGAGATTTACGCCTGCTTCGCGCATCAACCGCGCGTCCTCCAGCCAAACCTCTCGGCTCCACTGGTCAGGGTTGTAGTCCCCGCCGTACTGCAGTTGGCTTGGTTTGAATTGAGGCATTTTAGACTCGCTCAACCTCTACCAAGAAGCCATTTTCTGGAGCAAGGATTGGTGGGCGAACACCGATCTTTGAAAGAGCAGCACCCGACAATTCGACGCCCTCAATCCAGGTAGGCATTCTTCGCTGAACGTACTCAGGTGCACCGGCAGGCTGGACCATCTTGATTCGATAGTTGGCCTTCGGGTCCAGACCCTCTAGGCGCAGTGCGGTAGGTGTCATACCGGGAATCGCACGAAGTGTCACGTAGGCAAAAATTGCCTTGGACTTATCCTGCGAGACCACGCCGTGAACAAATGAGCTGTCGTCAGGTTGCTCAACACGAATCATTTTTCCGGTGTGTAGCAGCGATCGGTTGGCCTTGTAGTAGCTTGCCCAACTCTTTAGTGCAGCGCGCTCTTCAGGAGTGGTTTCAGTGACATCCCACTCCAGTCCAGCGTGACCAAACAGTGCCGAAATAGCGCGGAACGAGAGCGAGTGTGTGCGATGAGTGGTGTGCGAGTGGGTTGGGCCGATGTGCGATCCGAGCATCTCAGGTGGAATCGCAAACTGGGTGTATCGCTGAATGTATTGACGCTCCAGCGCATCATTACAGTCACTGGTCCAGAAACGGTCAGCGTGTTCGACCATACCTAGGTCAATACGGCCACCTCCAGATGAACAAGATTCAATCTCTAGGCCAGGGTGGTTGGCTTTCAGTTGGTCAAACAGACGATAAATTGCCTTGGTCTGCTCGCGAACAGCAGCCTGCCCCAGGTGAGCCGCCTCGGTCAAGGTTCGGTTGTGATCCCACTTGATGTAAGCAATGTCGTACTCGCTGAGAATTGCATCAACTTGCCCGAATACGTGGTCGTAAGCACCCTGGTGAGTAAGGTCAAGTACCTGCTGGAATCTACCCTCAGGCGGCACTCGGTCGCCAACGTGCAGAATCCACTCTGGGTGCGCACGGTAAAGGTCTGAATCTGGGTTGACCATTTCTCCTTCAAACCAGAGGCCAAATTCCATTCCGCGTGACTTAACAACGTCGATGAGCGGCTTCAAACCATTCGGCCAAACATCCTTAGAAACCACCCAGTCCCCCAAGCCTGAGTGGTCGTCGCGTCGAGAGCCAAACCAGCCGTCATCAAGAACAAATCGTTCAACACCGATTTCTTGCGCAACGTCAGCAAGCTGCTCCAGCTTCTCAAGATTGTGGTTGAAGTAAACCGCTTCCCACACATTCAGAGTCAATGGACGCGGGCGAACATTACTTGGGTGGGTTGGGCGCGAGCGCAACCAGCGGTAGTGGCGGTCGGTTATGCCATCAACACCTTCGCCTGAGTAGCTGGCCACAACAGTTGGAGCCTCATAGGTCTCACCCGAAGCCAGGATGACTTCGCCTGGGAGCAAAAGCTCGCCGGCACCCATAGTGGTGCGGCCGGTTGGCTGGCGTTCTACTAGGTGACGGGTATTTCCACTCCACTGCAGACCAAGAGAGAAAACCTCTCCGCGCTGGTAATCCGCGTCTTTGGTCATAGCCAACTGGACGATGGTGTAGTCATGGCCAGAGCGACCTTCGCGAATTTCGCGAGCCCAGGTTCCGACCTGAATCTCGCGTCGCTGAGGCTGGCGCTCCTTAACCCAGCGACCAGTAAAGTCAACAGTCTCAGAAACGTAATCCGGAATTGGCAACCAGGTGGTTAGCTCGCCGAGCGAGAACGAAGTTGCTCCAAGGTTTTTGATGGTCTGAGAAATTTTTAGTATGCCCGAGGCGCCCAATTCAAAGTTGGCAGTAACTTCAAGCCCCGCGGCAAGATCCGCACTGCGGACAAATAGAGTGTTGTCACCTGCCGAAACTTCGGTGATGTCAAACATTTGCGACCAGTCCTGGCCATCGCGGTGCCCCTGCACTGCTGGGCGGCCTAGGTAGCCACGTGAATTTTCACGCCAGATGCCTGGGTTCTGAAATGCATCCAAATCTGCGTGAGGAACACCCTCCTGCATCGCGCTCAAAAGACTCTTTGCATCGATGGCGCTGCCGAGGTCAGAACCCCAGTGCAACACCACAGGCGTGCCTGTAGACAAATCAATAATTACTGAGACGCCGTCGGCTGACAGAGTGTAAAAAGTTTGAGCGGTCATTTTGAAAAATCCTCAGGATGTTTGGATGTTGCTTTGATTTTGAAACGGGGATTAAAGAAGGCCCGGTGTCGCCAATGTTGCACGCCACCGGACCTCCCTTGTAATCAACTCACTACTGGAATAGTGCCTTTACCTGGTCGTTCGCTGCAGTTAGCGAGTCGGCCTTTGCCTTGCCTGACATGATGGCTTCCATTGCTGGGGTCATGATGTCGTTGATCTTTGACTTCTTGTCTGCAATTGGGAACAAGAAGGTGGTGCCGTTGTCGATGTGGGTTGAGAATGCTGAAACGTCAACACCCTTTGCCTGCATCGCCGCTACAGCCTTGTCGGTTGCAGCTGGGATAGCTGGGAATACAACAGCTGCCTCAGCAACAACGTCCTGACATGCAGCTGAACCTAGGTACTTAACCCACTGCCATGCAGCTTCTGGGTTCTCGGTGGTTGCAGAGATGTTGTCTGCTAGACCGTTGTACATAGATGCACGTGAACCGGTTGGGCCAACTGGGGTCGCAGCAAGTGCTGGCTCAAAAGTGTCGCTCTTCGCGCCAAAGATTGAACCGGTCATCCATGAACCGTTTGAGGCCATTGCAACAGTTCCTGCAGCTAGCTGGTCTGACCAGCCCACACCCTGCTGCTGGTCGAATGAAGGCATGTAGCCCTTCTCAACTAGGCTGTACCACCAGTCGATGGTCTCCTGTAGCTTGATGTCGTCGTAGTGGTAGTTGGTGTCCCAAGGACCGTCGTTTACCTTCCAGCCGTTAGCAGCTGCTAGGAATGACCACTGAGTCTGACCATCGCCACCGCCTGAGCCTTCCATCCAGATACCGTAGGTCTTGACCTTGCTCTTGTCGAAGCCAGCCTCGTCACCGCGAACGCCGTTTTCGTCAACGGTTAGGTGAGCAATTGCCTTCTCGTAGGTTCCACCGTCGGTTGGGTTCCAGTCAAGGTTGCTCATGTCCACGCCAGCTGCATCGGTTAGCTGCTTGTTGTAGAACAAAGCGATGGTGTCAAAGTCCTTTGGAAGACCGTACTGAACACCCTCAGGTGAGGTCCAAAGTGATGCAAGACCTGGCTGGTAGGTGTTGTCTACGTCTACGCCGTCACGAGCGATGTACTCGTCAAGGGCAAGAATGGTGCCGTTGGCAACGAACTCTGGGTAGAACGCAAGGTGTGAAGTGAAAACGTCATAGCCATCGCCTGATACGAAGCCTGCGTTAACCTTCTTCCAGTAGTCATCCCAACCAATCTGCTCGATCTCGATGGTGATGTCTGGGTTAGCTGCGGTGAAGTCATCAGCACACTGCTGGTAAGCAGGCAACTGGTTTGAGTCCCATAGACCGTAGCTGATGGTGCCCTTTGCCTCAGGCGCTGCTTCTGGAGCACAACCAGCTAGCACTAGAGGAAGAGATGCTACTGCAGCAACTGCTACAGCCTTCTTCATAATCTTCTTCATTGAATTTCCTTTTTATATAGTTGTCGGCAGCTAGTAGGCAGCCTGTAGCTCGTCCGGCGAACGAGCCCCCTGTTGTCAAATACTGGTTACTTGACTCCAGAAGCTTGGATGGACCCGACGATCTTCTTACCGAAGAAGATCATGAGTAGAACCATTGGAATGGCAGCCACAAGGGCACCTGCCATTAGGCCACCCCAGTCGGGGCTTCCCTGAGGTGTCTGCGATTTGAAGACACCCAATCCAACGGTCAAAACAGTGGAGCTTGGTTTTCCTGATCCCACATAGAACGGCCATAGATAGTCGTTCCAGTAGTTGATGAACTGCAGGATTGCCAAGGTGATGATTTGTGGCCAAGCTAGTGGCGCAACAATCTTGAAGAAAATACGGATGTGCGATGCGCCATCGATGATAGCCGCCTCAATAATGCTTAGGTTTGTTCCCAAGAAGAACTGACGCAGGAAGAAAATCGCGAATGGCGACATCAGAAGGTTTGGAAGCATCACACCTAGAAGTGTGTTGAGCAAACCTAGCTCGCGAATCAATAGGTAGTTTGGCAGCACCAAGAAGATGCCGGGCACGGTCATCGAGATCAAGAAGACAAAGAATAGAGCGTCTCGACCGCGGAACTTCAAGATGGAGAATGCATACGCTGCTGCGGCACTGAACAGAACCTGCGAGACGGTAACCACGGTACAAACGATGACCGAGTTGATCGCGTACTGACCAAAGTTAATGTCAGCACCTGAACCACCTTCGGCCAAGGCATCGGCGTTTGAAGCCAAACCAAGGACTCGCTCAAATCCACCCCAGGTGAAGTTGACCGGCAAGAGACTAAACGGGTCACTGAACAGGGTCTTTGTGGTGCTAAGTGCGGTGCGCAGCATCCAGTAGATCGGAAACAGCGTGGCTAGAACAGTGATACCGAGTAGGACGTATCCAACAACTCGAGCTGGGACGCTCTGAGACTGAACCTCGTCTGGCTGCTCGCGCATGCTCTTGGCTTTTAGTTTTAGAAGACTCATGGCTTATCGGTCCATATCTGACTGGTTGGCACCAAGAAGCTTGGTTTGAGCAAAGGCAATCAACGACAGCATGACCATGAGTGCAACTGAAATTGCTGCAGCGTAACCGAACTCGTTGTTACCCCAAGCGGTGTCGGCAATCAGGATGCTGAAGGTTCGGGTGGCGTGGATTGGTCCACCGCCGGTTGTCACTGCGATGGTGTCGAAAATCTGGAAGGCTCCAGTAACTGTGATGACCATAACGAAGGCCATAACTGGACGAAGCAAAGGCAAGGTGATGCTGCGGAAGGTTCTCCACTCGCCAGCTCCGTCGATAGCCGATGCCTCGTAGATGTCTTTTGGAATTGCCTGTAGGCCGGCAAAAATCAGAAGTGCGGTGTAGCCGAGGTGGCGCCAAACGTTGATCATGGCGATGGTCGGCATCGCTAGCTCACCCGAGAAGAATGTGACGCGGTCGATGCTAAAGAAATCGAGGGCAGAGTTGATGAAACCTAGGTTGTAGTCGAGCAGCCAGAACCAAACCATTGCGACGATTACGTTCGAAATCAAGTAAGGAAGCAGAACAATTCCACGGATCACTACTGATTTGGTGAATCGGTGCAATAGGACTGCCAGGCCTAGAGCTAGCACTGTCTGGAAACCGATGTTGATAACCACGTACTGCAGAGTCACCCAAAGTGCGTTCCAGAAACGCTCATCGGCAAACATGCGCTCGTAGTTCTCAAGGCCGGTGAATACCGGTGGACGGAAGATGTTGTACTCGGTGAAGCTGAGGTAGACACCGCGAGCGCCAGGGATCAGAACGAAGATCAGAAGCCCCAGAAAAGCCGGCGCAATGAACGGAATAGCAGTAAGAAACTCGCTCTTACGCTTTCTGCGGGTTGCAACCGTCTTTGCCAAAATAACTCCTAGTTCGTGTTGTTGGGTTCACGCTATCCGAAGAATTTTGCAAAAGTTCACAAAAACTAACAAAAGTAATCAAGTCGTTACAAAATTCGTAACATTCGTTATTTTTTGCTTTTAGAGTTAGTTACAGATCCACCCGTACCGAAGAGAGAGAAACGGAATTGCTAGCTGCACAACGCCAGGGGCTAATCCTCAAAGAGGTTGCCGACCGCGGAGCTGCGCGAATCTCAGAACTGGCCGAAGAACTCAATGTTTCTGAGATGACAGTTCGACGCGACATCGACCTGCTTGCCGAACAAGGATTGGTCGACAAAGTCCACGGAGGCGCTACCGCCATCGGTTCTAGCTCAGTTTCTGAGCCTCCATTTACTGCCAAATCATTGCTTGAGTCAGCCAACAAGGATGCAATTGCAGCCCAGGCAGCAAAGCTTGTGCAGCCGGGCGCGGCTATTGCCCTGATGGGAGGAAGCACAGTCTATTCACTTGCCCGGAAACTTGCGGACATCCCACTACTGACTGTGGTTACCAACTCTTTGCCAGTCTCTGATTTCTTGCACCGCGAGGGCCGAAGCGACCAAACGGTCATTCTCACCGGCGGTATCCGCACCCCTACCGACTCATTTGTTGGTCAGGTCGCAGTCAACGCGTTTGCTGGCTTCAATCTTGACTTGGTGTTTATGGGTACCCACGGCATGCACCCACACGCTGGTTTTAGCTCACCGAATTTGATCGAGGCAGAAACTAACCGCGCTGTATTGGCTCAGGCTAGAAAACTCGTAGTTCTTGCCGACCACACTAAATGGGGCGAGATGGGCTTCAGTACCTTTGCTCGCATTGAAGACGCAGATATCCTGGTGACTGATGACGGCATGCCAGAGGATGCAATGGGCATTTTGCGCTCCCGCATCTCCCAGATTGAACTGGTCAAGCGCCCGCTCTAAACCGATCGGCAAGCACTTATCTAGCCGATGTCGAAAATTAGGTACCTGAGTGCCTCGGCAGCGTTGGCAATACCGGTTCCACAGTTTCCCGAAGTCGCGCAAAGCGTGCCCGATTCAAAAGGCCTGGCCGAACTCATCAGAGCATCGGTGACTTGGTCATAATTTGCGTTTGGGCGTACAGATAGCATCAGCGCAACTATGCCGGCAACTACAGGTGCTGCCATGCTGGTTCCCGAAATACCAAGGTAGGTGCCGGCTGCTTGCGCTGATGTTCCGGTATTCCAGGTAGACAATATCGTGCCGTTGAACGATCCAAACTGACTCAAGTTTGGTGCCCCGTTCGGGTTTTCATAGGTGCCGCCCGGAGCCGAGATGTCAACATCGAAGTTTGAATAGGGCGCAGCGTCGCCGTCAAAGTCGCTCGCACCGACAGTGATAGGTCCAATACAACTCGTAGGCGAAACGCCGGCACTTGAAACAGGATTTCCATTTTCATCACCATTTCCTGCCGCAGTAACTATGATTACCCCCCGCTTTTGGGCGGCATTCACAGCAGATTGAAGGGTATCGGGACAGCTGAGAGGCGCCTCAAGAGAAATGTTGATCACACGGGCTGGAGTTTTGTTGACCGGCACCCCAGAGAAGCTCTCGCATCCAGGAATGGGTTCATAGTCAACGCCAGCTGCCCAGCGAATGGCGTATGCCAAGTCGCAGGTGTTGCCGACCTTTGGGCCCACAACTCTAACCGGTTGAATCTTTACCTTTGGTGCAACACCAATGACACCAGAGGTGTCTTGCTTGGCGGCAATAATGCCTGCCACGTGAGTTCCATGCCATTCAGCATCGTCATCGGGATTGTTCGGATCATCATATGGATTGCCCGGGTCAGTCGGGTTCGAATCCCAGCCATCGCCGTCACCAGACGGGTACCAGCCCTTGGTGCCCTCGGGTGCACTTACGCGGTTTCCAACAAAGTCGTAACCGGCCACAGTTTGGCCGTCTAGGTCTGTGTGCCTGGTGATTCCGCTGTCCAGAACAGCAACTACCAGACTGGTTGATCCCTTGCTGGCAGTCCAGGCTCGGGTTGCTGAGATTCCGTTCGATGCACCCAAGTACCACTGGAGACTGAACAGTGAGTCTGCCGGCAGGGCAACATCGGTGTTACTGCCTACTCCCCGATAGTTGCTGACCTGAAGTGCGATTTGATAAACCGACTGGCCGCTCAAACCGGTTAGATCGCAAGAATTGACCGGTGCCTCATCTGAATAGAGCCTGGCGACCGAGCAGGTAGCCACCTGATTGCCGTTTAGCGAGGCGGTGGCTGTGTAGGTTACGTTGAGCCCACCGCGCTGCGAGTAATTTTGAGGCAGCCAAACTGCCACGTAGGTGCCTGATGTTCCAGGCGCAATGGACGAGTCGCCAAGGAGAATTGGGTTGGTTGGCTTGGCCGTAGGTTTACGAATAACCTCTGTCGAATAGGCGCCCCACATGGTTTTGGCATACCGCTTGGTGATTGCACGCACCCGGAAGTAGTTGTTAACGCCAACTGCCAAACCCTCAGAAACAGTGGCAACCGTCGCAGTGGACTTGGTATTCGAAACAATCGTTTTCCAGTCGCTGTACTTTGTCTTTGCCTGGATTGCGTAACCGATGGTTGCAGCGCCGTACGTGTAGGCCGGCTTGGTCCACGAAAGCTTGATCTTTGGAGCCCTCGGGGCATCGCTGGCCCACGCATCAACGCTCTTGACAGCCCGCACGGCGCTAGCTGCCTTGTAGGTGACTGCCTGGGCGCCCTGAGCGGGCACCAGTGTCGCAATGGCAATAAGTGCCGCAATTACTGCAGCAATACCAGTTCGCGAACTCTTCATCAGTCCAGACTATGGCTCAAAACTGAAAATGCGCTGAATAACTAGAGGCTCTTTTGCATCAGGATGGTTCCGAGCCAGCGGCCGAACTTGAAACCGACCTTGCCGAGATGACCCTGGTGTTTAAAGCCAAATCGCTCGTGAAGAGCGATTGACGACTCGGCGCCTTTATCTGAGATCACAGCGACAATTTCTTTAACACCGGCTGCTCGCGACTGCTCAATCAGCTCACCCAACAATTTCGTACCCACTCGCTTACCAATGGCTGCGGGGCGCAAATATATGGAATCTTCAACCGTCTTTCGGTAAGCGGCCTTTTGACGCCACGGCCCCACGTAGGCAAATCCAAGAGTCTGGCCGCCTGCTGACTTGGCAACCAAAAAAGGCATACCCAAGCTGGTCAGCCAAGTAAATTTTTCTCGCCACTGCTCGACAGTCATCGAGTCTTCATCGAAGGTGACAACACTGTTGCGAATGTAATAGTTGTAAATCTCAGCGCATTGCGGAATGTCTTGGAGAGTCGCAGCCTGAATCGTGATTTCATTTGACTCCGGGACTTCACCCTTGGCTTTTTTCAGTCGAACTAGACGCCAGCGTGATTCTGAATCAAGTGCCAATTCGAATTCCTAACAGGACCAATCGACAGGCGAAATACCAGCCGAGATGAGTGCAGCATTTGCAGTTGAATATGGTTTTGAACCAAAGAATCCGCGGCGAGCCGAGAGCGGGCTCGGGTGGGCCGATGTGATTACGGTGCAGTCACACAGCGCACCTTTTAATTCTTGAGCCTGATTACCCCACAAAATAGCAACCAGATTTCTACCAACCTGCCGATTCAACACAGCAATCACCCTGTCGGTGAAATGCGCCCAGCCTAGGTTCGAGTGGGCACCAGGTTCAGACAGGTCCGTAGTCAGGTGACGGTTTAGAAGGAATACACCCTGCTTAACCCAGCGACTGAGGTCGCCTTCGCTCGATACGCCTTTACCTAGATCATCTTTGAGCTCAATCATCATGTTTTTGAGGCTGCGCGGGAGCAGCTTTACGTCATTGGCAACCGCAAACGACAATCCGATGGCATGACCGGCAGTCGGGTAAGGGTCTTGGCCAACAATCAACACCCGCACCTGATCAAGCGGCATCTCAAAAGCCTTCATGACCTGCACCATGGCCGGAACCATTTCAGTTTCTCTAGCCGCTACCTTTAGCTCAAGTTCATCGAGCAAGGGTTTGCTTGTGGCCAGTGCCTGCTGCCAAGTTGGGTGCATTTGCTCGAAAAACATAGTTCAAGCATATGCTCCGCAACCGGGTTAGTGAGCCGATAGGCTTAAACCTCTATGGAATTTCAAACCCCTGAGGACACCGTCCCATCGTCTTTCATCACGGATGAGCTGAGCCGACAACTAATCGGCCGCCCACCCGCAACTGGCGCATGGCGAGATGGCGACCCAGCGGGAGATCGACAGTTTGCCCCGCTATCAAATCTGAAACTTGAAAGCGGTCGAGTATTACCATCTGTTCGAATTGCATTCGAGACTTGGGGTGAGCTCAATCACGAGCACACCAACGCCATCCTGGTGCTTCACGCACTCACCGGCGATTCACACGCAGCTGGCCCAGCCAGTAAGCAGCACCCGACCGAGGGCTGGTGGAGCGACCTAATCGGACCTGGCCTAGCCATCGACACCGATAAGTACTACGTCGTCGTGCCAAATATTCTTGGCGGCTGTCAGGGCACTACCGGACCTTCGTCACTAGACACCAACGGCCGTGAGTTCGGCGCGCTGTTTCCATACCTAACGATTCGCGACCAGGTTCACGCCCAGCACGAATTTGCCCACACCATTGGCATCAAGAAATGGGCAGCCATCATCGGCGGCTCGATGGGTGGCATGCACGTGCTTGAGTGGGCGATTACCTACCCCGATGAAGTACGCAAGATTGCCGTGATTGCTGCACCTGCTGTCTCTTCGGCCGACCAGATTGCGCTGAACTCGGTGCAGGTTGAGGCAATCAAGACTGACCCAGCCTTCAATGACGGCAACTACTATGACGCCAAGGCAGGCTTTGGCCCACACCGAGGCCTTGCACTAGCCAGACGAATGGCTCTCATCAACTACCGCTCACCGGGCGAGCTAAATGAGCGCTTTGCAAGAAGCTGGCAATCTGGCGTGAGCCCACTGGGCGGCGGCGGCCGTTTTGCAGTCGAGAGTTACCTTGACTTCCACGGAAATAAGTTCACTCGACGCTTCGACGCAAACAGCTACATCACCTTGGTTGAGGCCATGAACTCGCACGACGTTGGCCGCGGGCGCGGTGGCGTGGAAGCGGCGCTGGCAACTATCAAGGCCATTAGCCTTGTGGTCGGAATCTCTACCGATCGACTGTTTCCGATTCAGGACCAAGCCCTAATTGCAGAGCACATCGGTGGCCCATTGATTGGTGGCGGACTCAGAACTATTGAATCGGCCTACGGTCACGATGGCTTTTTGATCGAGCGCGACGTGGTCGGACCGATGATCACCGAACTTCTTGAGGCTTAGCCAACGAACCTAGTTTTAGGTTGGCCCAAACCAAAAGCAGAATCAGGCCCAGGTTTCGAACGGTAAGCAAACCTATACTCAGCCACCCCAGACCCATCAGGTCTAGGTAATAAAGCGGGTAAATCAAGTAGGTAAGGGCCGCCAAACCAAGGCCGCCAACCATTGCCACACGCCACCCCTGCAGTTGAAAAATAATCACCGCGATGATCGGCACAGCAAGCCAGCCGATAAATTGTGGCGAGCCGACCTTATTGAAGACGATCAAGTCCAGAACCGCCGTCAGTGAAACAATTGCGAAAAGCTGTCTTGAATCTGCCCCGGCACGAGCAGCGCGCCATCCGAGCAAAGCAGTTATGGCAATAGCGACAGCCATGGCCGGAGTCATGAGCGCTGCTACCTCAGCAACACCCGCGCCCGAAACCTGGTTGGTCAGCAGAACATCATCGAAGTAAATGCCGGCGCCGACTGTGCCGAGTTTTGCGGCCCAAAGCCAGATAGTCGCGATTGGCGACTCAATTTGAATACCGCGATTGCCCTGCGTTGACACGAATGACAGCAACGATGAATCGCCGCCCAAAAGCAAGCCCATAGCCAAGACCGCTGACACAGCAATAGAAGCCGTCAGTAGCAAATTTTTCTTGAGATTTGATGACAAAAACAGACCCAGCGCCGTTGCTATCGGCCAAATCTTGACCCAGGCACCCAGGGTGAAGAAAGTTACAGCCTGGCGAATTTTTCCGTTCGAGAAGGCCACTAATCCAAATCCGGCAATCGCGGTAGCCACGGCATCGATTCGCCCAATCGCTACCGGCCCGAGCAAAAATAAGAAACCCAGCCAAAACCAGGCGGCTACAAAGGATTTCGATTGCCCGCGACCCCAGTCAGTAATTTGACCAATCAGCAGAGTGTTGAGAATGGCCATCATGATTACCCATCCCAACAGAATGTTTACGCCACCGCCCAGAGCCGTTGCCACAAAAATCGGTACTAGTGCCGGATACGGATAAACCCAGTCAGCCGATACGCCTAAAATCGGACCGCCCTGCATTTCAAAGAGCCACCAACCATAAAGAAGAACATCATTGAACGGAGCAACCCGGCCGTAGAGCCCTGAGGTAGCAAACAAAAAGGCGTGAACGAAAACCGATGAACCGGACAGTGTCAGAAATTTGCGATTAGGCAAGGTGCCTCCGCACAATCTCTCGAACACCCTCGGCCACGTCCAGGGCTCCAATCGGCCCGCTTTCCGCAGCCAATCGGGCAGCAGCCGAGTGAAGTTCTACTGCCGCTGATAGAACATCAACCACGGCAAGCTCACCCGTAACAATCTCAATCGCGTTGCTAGCCAAAAGAGCACCGATTATTCCAGCGAGCACGTCTCCCGTGCCAGCGGTAGCTAGGTCAGCTGGTCCGGGCTCACACTCGAAGCAGCGTTCCGAGCTTGCGATAACGGTAACCGGGCCCTTCAGAAGTACAGTTTGGCCGGTAAGTTTTGCCGCCAGCAATGCCGCCGCGGACGGATTAGATTCAATAGCTGCTCGGTCTCTACGCTGACCGTACCTAGCCAAGAGTTTGACCATTTCTCCGGCGTGCGGGGTCAGCACGCAACCTGCCACAGTGGTAGCAAAATCGATAACCTCTAGGGCGCCGGCGTCTACAACTAAGAGCCCTGGTTGCGCAGCAAGTGCTTTAATTCGGCGCACCTGCTCAGAACTCAGCTCAGGATCGACCCCCGAACCCACTACCCAAGCTTGAGCCCGACCCGGCTGAAAAACAACTTCAGGCCTAGCCTCAATTAGTAGGGTGGTAATTTTTTCTGGGCCAAGGTACCTGACCATACCGATGCCGGTTCGGATAGCTGCGGTGACACCCAAAATGGCAGCGCCTGGGTATTCATTCGACCCGGTCACAAAACCAACTACACCCCGCGAATACTTGTCATCATTGACTTTTGGGGCGTGCAGCACACGGTCTAGGGTTGACTCCATTTGAATAGACTAACCACATGAGCAAACTCTTCTCTGAACTCACTCTTCGCAAATTAACAATTAGAAATCGCATTTTTATTGCACCGATGTGCCAGTACTCATGCGAGCAAAAAGACGGAGTGGTTTCAGACTGGCACCTAGTTCACCTAGGTGCTCGAGCCGCCGGCGGTGCCGGACTGATCATCGCCGAGGCAACCGCGGTTGCACCAGAGGGAAGAATTTCACCTTGGTGCCCGGGCATATGGAGCCAAAAGCAGGTTGAAGCTTGGGCGCGGGTCAACAAATTCATTCATGAGCAAGGAGCCAAATCAGCTCTCCAGCTGGCGCACGCTGGCCGAAAAGGTTCTAGCTACCGTGAATGGTCAGGCTCAGGTAGCGTTCCGCAAGCAGACGGTGGCTGGCAAACTGTGGCCCCAAGTGCGATTCCGTTTGATGGGTATGAGCCCCCTCGAGAGCTCAGCCTCAATGAAATCGAAGAGGTTATTCAGGCATTTGCCGCCGGTGCAAAAAACGCAATTGCCGCCGGGTTTGATGCCGTAGAAATTCACGCCGCTCATGGCTATCTCCTTCACCAATTCCTCTCCCCTCTGACTAATCAGCGCACCGATGATTTTGGCGGTTCTCTTGAAAATCGTGCCCGCCTCCTGATGGAGGTAGTCAAGGGTGTCCGGTCAGCCATCGGCGAAGACGCACCCATACTGGTTAGATTTTCGGCAACCGACTATAAGGAGGGTGGCTGGAACGAGGCCGAAACATCCCGAGTTGCTGCTTGGTGCTCAGAGTTGGGCGCAGACCTATTCGATATTTCTACCGGTGGCCTAATTACTGGCGTTCAGATTCCAACGGGACCGGGTTATCAGGTTCCGATCGCGGAATATGTCGCAGATAGAGTCGCCGCACCGGTGGGTGCTGTGGGGCAAATCACAACCGGTTTGCAGGCAGAAGAAATCCTCGCGGGCGGCAAAGTAGAAGTTGTCCTGATTGGGCGCGCCAGCCTTCGAGATGCATCTTGGCCCCTACGTGTCGCTCACGAACTTGGAGAAGTACTTGATTACTGGCCTCACCAGTATCGTCGTGGCGGTTTCTAACTACTTGGTGGTTGCGTCCTGAACTTCGCCAACCAACTCTTCAAGAATGTCTTCTAAGAACAACACACCTAGAACATTGCCCGACTTATCGAATGCCTTAGCCATGTGAGCGTGAACTCTGCGCATACTGGCCAAAGCGTCTTCAAGCTCCATTGAAGCCGGAAGAGAAATCAACGAGCGAATGCGCTTGGTCGGGAAGGCATCATCGATTTCATCCTGCTCAAGGTCAATGACGTCCTTTAGGTGAAGGTAGCCCATCAGCTCACCTGAGGAATCAGTTAGTGGGTAGCGCGAGAATCCATACTTGGCCACCGCCTGCTCGACCTCACGCGGCGTGACGCTGGTAGCAAACGCAACAAGTTTCTCAACCGGAATAGCTACGTCAATGACCTTTTTTTCGGTGAATTCGAAGGTGTTTGACAGGGTGCCGCTCACATCTGACAGCGCGCCCTCTCGAGTGGAATGCTCCACGATATCTTCGACCTGGTCGAGAGTGTACGAGCTTGTCGCCTCATCTTTTGGTTCAAATTTAAACAATCGCAAGATCGCATTAGACACTGCATTCAAGCTGCCGACCAAAGGCTTAACCAGCATTGCCAATCCGTATAGCACCGGAGTCAAAATCAATGCCGATCGTTCAGGAAGCGCAATTGCCAGGTTCTTCGGAACCATCTCTCCGACCACCACGTGTAGATATGTAACCAGAAGAAGGGTGATAGCGAACGAAATCGTTGAAACTAGCTGGTCGCTAAGTCCCAGGTAGTGCAGAGGGTATTCGAGGAGATGGTGAATGCTCGGCTCGGCAATCAACAAAATAAGCAATGAAGAAATTGTGATGCCAAGCTGAGCGGTGGCCAACATCAACGAGACTCGCTCCATGGCGCGCAACGTGATTTTGGCTGGGCGGCTACCGGCCTCTGCCCTCGGCTCAATCTGGGCTCGGCGCGCACTGATCAGCGCAAACTCAGCCCCAACGAAAAATGCGTTGGATAGCAATAGAACTACGAACCAAACCAAACCCTGCAGGTCAGAATTCACTATTCTCTCACCTCCGCATCGGCAGTAGGTGTAAACCTGACTCGGTCAACTCGACGGCCTTCCATACGCTCTACACGCAAGACGCCATCTTCAATCTGGACTTCATCGCCGTTGGCAGGAATACGACCGAGTTCACTCATCATGAAACCTGCGACGGTCTCGTAAGCGCCGTCGGCAGGGACCTTGATTGCCATCTCGCGCAGTTCATCTGGGCGAATCAGGCCTGGGAACAAGATTGAAGAGTTTGCGCCCCGAGTGACACCGGCTTTTGCTCGGTCGTGCTCGTCGGCAAGTTCGCCCACCAATTCCTCGATAAGGTCCTCAAGAGTTGCAAGACCGGCGGTGCCTCCGTACTCATCGACCACGATGGCCAGCTGAAGCCCCTTGGCTCGCAGTTCAACCATCAGAGTTTCTAACCGCATGGTCTCAGGTACGCGCAGCGCCGTCGCCATGATGGCCGAGACCGGCACATCGGCACGTTTTTCGCGTGGCACTGCAGCTGCCTGCTTGACGTGAGCAACACCGATGATGTCGTCAGCCGAACCGTCTGAGATTGGGAACCTAGAGTGCCCAGTCTTGATGGATGCCTCGATGAGCGCCTGAAGGTTTGACTCTTTGTCAAGCACGTGCATTCGTGGCCGAGGAGTCATTACGTCGGCTGCGACCAGTTGACTCAACGCAAGGGTTTTGGTGAGTAGCGTGGCGGTTTGCGCATCAAGCGCACCCATGCTTGCCGAGCGCCTTACCAGCGAGGAAAGCTCCTCTGCAGTTCGGGTCGAGCTCAGTTCTTCTTTGGGTTCAATTCCAAACAGTCGAACGATCCGGTCACCCGTAACACTCAAAAACCGGATCATGAATCTGAATAACCAAGTGAAAGCTACCTGAAAGCGAACCACAAAGTTCAGGACCTTAAGCGGGCTGGAGAGTGCCATGTTCTTTGGAACCAGCTCACCGATAAGGAACGAGAAGATAGTTGCGATGGTCATTCCGGCAACCACCGATAGGGCTTTTTGCGCGCCCGGCTCAAGTGAAAGGCCGGCGAACGCAGGCGTGAGCAGTTTGGTTAAAGACGGCTCAGCAACAAATCCGGTCAGGAGGGTGGTCAGCGTGATTCCGAGTTGAGCACTCGAAAGGTGTGTGCTGGTGACTTTTAGCGCAGCAATTGATACCGAAAGGCCTTTTTCGCCCCGACTTTGCCGAGCCTCGAGATCATTGCGCTCAACATTTAGCAGCGAGAACTCGCTCGCCACAAACAACCCGGTTCCGATGGTGAGCAGGACCCCCACGCCGAGCATGAGCCAATCGTTCATCGGGGTAAATCACCCCAAGAACTATGGTCAGAACCTGCTTTATCCATTGCTTTAAGCATAGTCAGACTAAAAGCCACAATTCATTAGGCAAATCACCGTTAATCGCAATTTGCTGCAGACTCAAGCCGGTAGGCTTAACCCTGCACATCGAACGGATAATCATAAAGAGGTGGTTTCTCTGTCAGGCAACGCTGAGAACACAAATGGCGAAAACAATTTCGGAGCCAATGACTGGCTAGTGGACGAAATGTACGCCCAGTATCAGTCGAACCCCGATTCGGTCGATAAGGCTTGGTGGCCAATTCTCGAGAACTACCACCCAACCCAAACACCTCATGCCACCGCGTCGAGCGCAAGTCCAGCCGCTCCGCAGGTTAGTGCGCCGACCCCGGCCGCCCAGCAGGTTATTCCAGCTGAACCGCAGACCATTCAAGCCGCTCCCCTAGTGGCAAAAACCACCCGCGTTGAGGCCCGCCCTCAGCCAATTCCAGCGCAGGCCCCGGTTACCGAAGTTATTACTCAGGTCGCTGAAGCTGAAGAGGCACAGGACAAGGTCAACGTTCTAAAGGGCATGTCAAAGGCCCTAGCAACCAACATGGATGCTTCGCTTCAGGTTCCGACCGCAACCTCGGTTCGAACTATTCCGGCCAAACTTTTGATTGACAACCGCATTGTGATCAACAGCCACTTGGCTCGAACCCGTGGCGGCAAGGTTTCCTTCACCCACATCATCGGTTACGCGATCATCCGCGCTCTAAAAGAGTTTCCAAGCCAAAACGTCTACTACGACATCATCGATGACAAGCCAGCTGCGGTAACGCCTGCGAACATCAATTTTGGACTCGCGATCGACATTCCAAAAGAAGACGGCACCCGTGCACTTTTGGTTCCAAACATCAAGCGCGCTCAGCGACTCAACTTTGCCGAGTACCTAAGCGCCTACGAAGACCTGGTCAAGAAGGCACGTGACAACAAGTTGACCGCCGGTGATTTTGCCGGCTCAACAGTTTCACTGACCAACCCGGGTGGAATCGGAACTGTTCATTCGGTACCTCGTCTAATGAAGGGCCAGGGCTGCATTATCGGCGCCGGCGCATTGGACTACCCGGCTGAGTTCCAGGGAATGTCTGACGCTCAGCTGTCAAAGTTGGGTGTCAGCAAGACCATCACGCTAACTTCAACCTACGACCACCGTGTTATCCAAGGCGCTGGTTCAGGTGAATTCCTCAAGAAGATCCACGAACTCCTACTGGGCGCTCGTGGCTTCTACGACGAAATCTTTGCCGACCTTCGTATTCCTTACGAGCCGGTCAAATGGGTCACCGACTTCGAGCGAAACGAAAACGACGACCGCACCAAAGAGACCCGAATCCAGGAACTAATCAACGCCTACCGCGTTCGAGGTCACTTGATGGCTGATGTTGATCCGCTTGAGTACAAGCAGCGCTCGCACGAGGATCTTGACATTTTGAACCACGGTTTGAGCCTCTGGGACCTGGACCGAACCTTCAAGACCGGCGGTTTTGGCGGCAAGGCCAAGGCTGAGTTCCGCGAGATTTACAAGATTCTGCGTGACAGCTACTGCCGCACCGTTGGTGTTGAGTACATGCACATTCAGGACCCAGCCCAGCGCAAGTGGTTCCAGTCCAAGCTTGAGCGCCCATACGCCAAGCCGACTCGTGACGAGCAGTTGCGCATTCTTGAAAAGCTGAATGAAGCCGAGGCTTTTGAAACTTTCTTGCAGACCAAGTTTGTTGGGCAAAAGCGCTTCAGCCTTGAGGGCGGCGAGTCCACCATCGCAGCTCTAGATGAAATCTTGCAAGAGGCCGCCGATGCTCAGCTTGAAGAAGTTGTGATTGGTATGGCTCACCGTGGCCGCCTAAACGTTCTAACCAACGTTGCCGGCAAGACCTACGGTCAGGTCTTCAAAGAATTTGAAGGTAACACCGACACCAAGACAGTTCAGGGCTCGGGTGACGTTAAGTACCACCTTGGCACCGAGGGTGTTTTCACCAACATGGACGGCAAGCAGGTTAAAGTTTCACTTGCCGCCAACCCATCTCACCTCGAGGCTGTAAACCCGGTGGTCGAGGGTATCGTGCGCGCCAAGCTGGACCGCACCGACTCTGTCATCAACAACAGCTTCCCGGTTCTTCCGGTTGTTATCCACGGCGATGCTGCTTTTGCAGGCCAGGGCGTAGTGCCTGAGGTACTGAATATGTCTCAGTTGCGTGGATACAAAACTGGCGGAACCATCAACATCGTCATCAACAACCAGGTTGGTTTCACCACTCCTCCGGGTGAGTCTCGCTCTACCGTCTACGCAACCGACGTTGCGAAGGGTATCCAGGCGCCAATTTTCCATGTAAACGGCGATGACCCTGAAGCAGTAGTCCGCGTTGCACGTCTAGCTTTTGAGTTCCGCCAGGAATTCAAAAAAGATGTCGTTCTAGACATCATTTGCTACCGTCGCCGTGGTCACAACGAGGGCGATGACCCATCGATGACCCAGCCTTTGATGTACAACCTGATCGAGGCCAAGCGTTCAGTACGCACCCTCTACCTAGAGTCACTTGTTGGCCGCGGAGATATCACTCACGAAGAGTTTGAAGCTGCAAACGCTGGCTTCCAGACCCGCCTTGAGAATGCATTCGTCGAGGTTCACGAGGCCATGATCGCTGCACCGGCTCTGCCGTCGCGCCCAGTTGGCATCGGTACCACCGCAAGCGACCAGACCGGAGTTGCGCAGGCCACTGCAATTTCACGCGCGGTTGTTGAGCAAATCGGTGATGCCCACAACAACCAGCCACCGGGCTTCCACGTGCATCCTAAGCTTCAGCAGCTGCTGACCAAGCGTGTTGAGATGAGCCGCGAAGGCGGCATCGACTGGGGCTTCGGCGAGCTACTAGCTCTAGGCTCGTTGCTTATCGAAGGCAAAACCGTTCGCATGGCCGGCCAGGACAGTCGACGCGGCACCTTTGTTCAGCGTCACGCTGTGTTCCACGATCGCGAAAACGGTCAAGAGTGGATGCCACTTCGCAACCTGTCTGCTGACCAAGCCAAGTTCTACATCTATGACTCACTGCTTAGCGAATACGCGGCCATGGGTTACGAATACGGCTATGCAGTTGAAAACAAGGATGCACTTGTTCTATGGGAAGCACAGTTTGGTGACTTTGCCAACGGCGCGCAGACCATCATCGATGAATTCATTTCATCAGCCGAGCAGAAATGGAACCAGCACTCCGGTGTAGTTCTGTTGCTGCCTCACGGCTACGAAGGCCAGGGCCCAGACCACTCATCAGCCCGAATCGAGCGCTACCTACAGTTGTGTGCTGAAAACAACATGACTGTTGCTCAGCCTTCGACTCCGGCATCTCACTTCCACCTCCTTCGTCGCCAGGCTTACTCGACTCCGAAGCGCCCACTGATTGTGTTCACTCCGAAGTCAATGTTGCGTTTGAAGTCAGCAGCATCGTCTGTTGAGGACTTCACCAATGGAACCTTCCAGCCGGTAATTGATGACCAGCAGGGTCTCGACAGAAACGCAGTAAAGCGAGTGCTGTTCTGTTCAGGCAAGATCTACTGGGACCTATTGGCAGAGGCTCAAAAGCGCAACGATGGCACCACCGCAATCGTTCGTGTTGAGCAGCTCTACCCAACCCCGGTTGATGAAATCAAGGCGACCTACGCACAGTATCCAAATGCAGAATTGGTTTGGGTACAGGATGAGCCGGCTAACCAGGGACCATGGACCTACATCGGTCTATTCTTGCCTCGTTACATGGATGGCAAGGTAGCCAAGTTGGTTTCACGCCCAGCTAGCGCATCGCCAGCAACCGGTTCTGCAAAGCGCCACGCTGTTGAGCAAGCTGACCTTATTGCCAGAGCGTTCTCGATCTAAGCATGCTGCAGGAGCCGCGTAAAGACATCAGAATCGTCATTCTTGGCGACTCGATAATTTCCGCTGCCGGCGACCCTAAGGGAATGGGGTGGGTTGGTCGCGTAACGTCCAAAACTCCAGCCAATTCGCCAAGGGTTGACATCTTTGCTTTGCCAGCCCCAGACGAAACAACCAGCAAGCTATCTGAGCGTTGGGCTCAGGAAGTTCAACGCCGGTTTAGCGACCAGACCGAAAACCGCCTGGTTATTGCGCTCAACAATTTGGATCCAGCCGCAGGTATTTCAATCTCACGCAGCCGCCTCAACATCGCAACTATCGTTGACGAGGCCAAGCGCGCAGGTATTGAGTCGTTCCTGGTTGGCCCAACGCCTCACCGCAACCCTGAGTTGAATTCCGAGATTGAGCACCTAGCCTCTGGATTTGAGGACGTTGCTTCAAGACGCGGCATCCCGTTTGTTGATTGCTTTAGACCGCTCGTTGAGCACGAGGGTTGGAATCAAGAAATTGCCAACACCGAACACGGATTACCAGGGCAAATCGGTCACGGATTGATCGCCTGGCTTGTGTTAAACCGTGGCTGGTACGAGTGGCTTGGGCTTCCAGAGCCAGAATAAAAAAATCCGCACCTAGGTGCGGATTTTTCGTTTAGCAAAACTTTTTATGCGTGCTTAGTGAGCCGCACCATTCTGAATATCACGGATGCGCGACATCACGCGCTGGGCAAGTTCGGCAGGCGGGGCTTCATCGCAGGCGCCCTTAATAACACCGTTGATCAGGTTCTCAAGGTCGTAGTCAGTCTCACAACTATCGCAGTTTGCGAGGTGAGCAGTAATGTCATCGATGTCCTGGCCACTCAGTTCGTTGTGCAGGTACTCGTGCACGTGGCGCTTGGTTTCTTGGCAATCGAAGTTAGACATTCGAGGCCTCCCCTTTGTTGGATTCAGATACGTCGTAGCCCTCTTGAACCGCATACTCAGCAAGTAGCTTGCGAAGAAGCTTCTTACCTCGGTGAAGGCGGCTCATGACTGTTCCGACTGGAGTGTGCATGATGTCTGCAATCTCTGCATAAGGCAGGCCATCGACTACGGCGTAGTACACCACCATTCTGAATTCATCTGGGATAGCGTGAAGTGCTTTCTTGATGGTTTCTGAAGGCATATTGTCAATGGCTTCGAGCTCGGCAGACCGACTCGAGTGAGCTGTGACCGACTCGGCTGAACCGAGCTGCCAGTCCTCTAGCTCGTCTAACCCACCCTTGGCCTGATCTTTGGCCCGCTTGTTGTACAAGTTGATGTGGGTGTTGGTCATGATGCGGTACAGCCAGGCCTTTAGGTTGGTGCCTTGCTGGTACTGAGCCCACGCTACAAACGCTTTGGCAAAGGTCTCTTGAACCAAATCCTCGGCGTCAGATGGATTACGAGTCCAGCGCAAGGCTGCACCGTAAAGTTGCGGCATGAGTGGTAGGGCCTGCTGTTCAAATTCGTGAATTTGGAGGCGCTTTTGTTCTGCATCAGATTGCTTCATCACGTTTGAGTTTAGCCGCGAGTGCGACAACCCCATTCCAGAGACAGCAAAAGTAGACATGGTACTTTTAACTCATGACTTCTAACCAAAATTCCCAGCCTTGGCACGCTCCTGTTGCCTCGGCGCCACTCGATGCAGCGGTGGCCCTACCTGGTTCAAAGTCACTAAATAATCGCGAGCTTGTGCTTTCTGCACTGGCCTCCGAACCAACTCTTCTAACCGGCACCTTGGCATCTCGCGACAGCACACTGATGATCGAGGCGCTTCGCCAGCTGGGTACTGAGATCGAAGTCCGTGAAGACGGGTCTATTTTGGTTACCCCAAAACCGTTAAACAACCCAGCGGATATTGACTGCGGCCTGGCCGGTACCGTGATGCGGTTTGTTCCGCCGGCTGCGCTGCTAAGCAATCAAACGGTAGTTTTCGACGGCGATGAAGCTGCACGCCGCCGCCCTATGAGCACAACCATCGATAGCTTGCGTGCGCTGGGTGTATCGGTGTCAGATGAGGGTAAGGGCTCATTACCCTTCACGGTTCACGGCACCGGCACGGTAGCGGGAGGCGAGGTCACCATTGATGCCTCTGCTTCAAGTCAGTTTGTCTCAGGGCTTCTTCTTGCCGCCGCCAGATTCGAGAATGGCCTAGTGCTGCGTCACGTTGGCGAGCACCTGCCGTCAATGCCCCACATCGAAATGACCCTCGATTGCCTCACCAAGCGCGGCGTTAAGGTTTCAACCCCAGAACCAGCTGTCTGGAAGGTCGAGCCGGGTTTGATTAGCGGCGGTTCAGTAGCAATTGAGCCAGACCTTTCTAATGCTGGTCCTTTCCTTGCCGCAGCGATGGTTGCCGGCGGCTCGGTATTCATTCAGGGCTGGCCAGATTCCACGACTCAGGTCGGCGACGAATTTGATGGCATTCTTCAGCAGATGGGCGCAGAGATTGTCCGTGAAAATGGTGGCCTAACCATCACCGGCACTGGCGCGATTCACGGAATCGACATTGATCTTTCTATCGGCGGCGAACTCACCCCGGTGATTGCTGCGCTGGCGGCTCTCGCTGATAGCCCAACCGTGATTCGCGGCGTGGCACACCTTCGCGGTCACGAGACCGACCGCTTGGCGGCGCTGGCAGCCGAAATCAACCGCATCGGTGGAATCGCACGCGAGACCCCTGACGGTCTAGAAATTGACCCGAGCGGTAACCTTCACGGTGCCATTTGGCAGACCTATGAGGACCACCGAATGGCGACTGCCGGAGCAATTATTGGACTTCGGGTTCCTGGAATCCAGATTGAAGACATCACGACAACTTCAAAGACAATGCCAAACTTTGCCTCAATGTGGCAAGGCATGCTTGGCCAGAACAACTGGCAGATTCAGCTTGGTGAAGACGCTTGAGTTGGCTTTATGAGCCAGATCCGGGTCAAAACGATCTAGACGAAA
This sequence comes from Rhodoluna limnophila, assembly GCF_005845365.1. Lineage (GTDB taxonomy): Bacteria > Actinomycetota > Actinomycetes > Actinomycetales > Microbacteriaceae > Rhodoluna > Rhodoluna limnophila. The sequence goes on from NZ_CP040509.1 coordinate 944,344, forward strand.
CCGATGTGCGTGTGCGCCCAAACCCAAAGGGCAACAAGCCTAGAACCAAGAAACGCCCTGAGCACAAAGAGGCGCCAATCGGCTTGGTATTGGGCGTGGACGTCGGGCGCTATCGGGTGCTCCTCGAGTCTGAGGACCGAATCATTAATGCCACCTTGGGCAAGGAATTACGCAAACAAGGTGCCGCTGTAGGCGACCGTGTAGCGCTTGCCGGCGACATCTCCACTACCGAGGGCGCGTTGGCACGAATCGTGCGAATCGAACCTCGCACTTCGCTGCTGCGTCGCAGCGCCGACGATTCTGACGTAGTCGAGCGGGTAATTGTTGCCAACGCCACCCAAATGGCCATTGTGGTTGCGATTGCCAACCCAGAGCCAAGAACCCGACTGATAGACCGTTATCTTGCGGCTGCCTACGACGCTGGTCTAAGACCAATTTTGGTAATCACCAAAACCGACCTGGCCAACCCAGATGAGTTCCTGGCTAACTTTGCCGGACTAAGTATTCCGGTAGTGCTCAACCGCTCTGATGCACCGGCTCTACCGGCGCTGCGCGAGTTACTGACTGGCCAAACCACCGTGTTTGTTGGGCATTCTGGCGTTGGAAAATCGACTTTGGTAAACGCCCTGGCACCGCATGCGCAGCGTGCAACCGGCGGAGTAAACATTGTGACTGGTCGTGGCCGCCACACGTCTTCATCGGTGCGGGCCATCCGCTTGGATGAAAACTTCGGCGAAGGTTGGATCATCGACACCCCTGGTGTTCGTTCATTTGGTTTGGGGCATGTGAAACCTGAAAACCTATTGCGTTCATTTGAGGACCTTTGGGCAGTGATTGAGACCTGTCCGCGCGACTGCAACCACACATCCGAAGCCCCAGATTGCGCCCTCGACGATGCCATCGCGGCAGGAACTCTTGGACCTAGCGGTGAGGGACGAGTCGATTCGCTCCGCCGCTTGATTACATCGCTGGCAAACCACAGCGAAAAGCCCGGCGAATAGAATTTCAATCATGACCTTTTCTTCTGACCTCGACCTAGCTCTGGCAATTGCTGACCTTGCAGATTCAATTGCACTCGAGCGCTTTCGGGCCTTGGACCTTAAGGTTGAAACTAAACCGGATCGCAGCCCGGTAACCGACGCTGACCAAGCGGTAGAGCGCGCCATCAAAGCCCTACTGGTCGAGAAGGCGCCTTCTGACGCACTTATTGGCGAGGAGTATGGAAGCGCCGACGGCACCACCAACCGCACTTGGATCATTGACCCGATTGATGGAACCGCGAACTACCTGCGCGGTGTTCCAGTTTGGGCGACTCTGATTGCCCTGGCCATCGATGGCAAACCAACTGTAAGTGTGGTTTCAGCCCCTGCAATGGGAAGACGTTGGTGGGCTGCCCCAGACATCGGTGCTTGGACGCGAGACATCGATGGATCAACTCGACAGTTGGCCGTGTCTGGAATTTCTGATTTCAAAAACGCCTCAATCAGCTACAACAACCTGCAGCTGTGGGACCAATCAGGGCGATTGCCGCAACTCCTGGAGCTAAGCCGCAAACTATGGAGAACCCGTGCGTACGGTGACTTCTGGAGCTACATGCTGCTGGCTGAAGGCGCCTTAGAAATTGTTGCCGAGCACGACCTCAAGATTTACGACATTGCCGCCTTAGTGCCAATCGTGGAGCTAGCTGGCGGCAAATTCAGCGACTTGGATGGTTCGCTGAACGCAGCATCATCAAGCGTGCTGGCAACCAATGGAAAACTGCACTCTGCAACCACCGAGGCGCTCCGAGCCTAACCCCCACAGGCTGATAATGTATTAACAACTTGTCAAAGTTTGACGAGTGTAAACATCGGCGTTGAGGATGGCAATGAACCAGCAGGAGAACATTCTTCCCCTATCCGTTTTCATGGATCTTGACCGTTCGGGACCGATTCCTCTCTACTTCCAGGTAGCCCAAAAAATCGAAGCTGCCATCATGAGTGGCCAGCTAGCGGCTGGTTCACGTCTTGAAAACGAGGTATCCCTAGGCGAGCGACTGGGGCTAAGCCGCCCTACTGTTCGCCGCGCGATTCAGGACCTAGTCGATAAGGGACTTTTGGTTCGCCGTCGTGGAATCGGAACCCAGGTGGTTCACGGTCAAGTAACTCGAGGCGTTGAGCTTACCTCCCTCTACGAGGACCTGAGCCGAAGCGGACAGAAGCCTTCGACCAAAATTCTTGACTATAAACTCACCAAGGCCGACGCCAAAATTGCCGAGAAACTAAACGTTGCCGTAGGCTCACCGGTGCTTTACGTCAAACGTCTACGCTCGGCAGATAAAGTTGCGGTGTCAATTCTCGAAAACTGGCTGCCAGCCGAATTCACCGACATCACCGAGGCCGACCTGAACGAACACGGTCTATACCAAATCCTTCGCCTACGCGGCGTGACCATCCGGGTTGCTAAACAGAGAATTGGTGCGCGTAAGGCAAACCAGGCTGAGGCAACCGCACTCGACATTGAGAAGAATGCAGCATTGCTAACCATGGACCGCACCGCCTATGACAACTCTGGCCACGCTGTTGAATTTGGTCACCACTGCTACCGCCCAGATCTCTACTCATTCGAAGTAACCCTGGTTGAAAAATAGAAACCAGCCAACTACGTGTTAAATGAGAAATCGGGCCGATCCCCTTCGGCCCGATTTCTTCTTTTTTGGCGTAACTCACCGACTACGCGGACGGAACAGCCAACTCCCCAGTTTGATACTGTGCGACGCCAAACCCGAAGGACCAATCCTGCGGGCCGTTTTCTACATAACCGATAAAAATATCCTCGCCAGCGATCTCAACCTCGGCTAGCTTTTCGGAAATGCGTGCATACAAAGCCTGCTTTGTTTCATCGCTTCGCCCACGTTGGGTGAAAATCTGAATCATCACAACACCATCAGTACGTTCGAAGCCCAGCCCGGCGTCCTCAGCGATAATCAGCGTTGGCTGATTGATTATCTGGAAACGATCACGAATAGGAATGCCGTAAACCTCGACAATTGCGGTGTGAATTCCATCGGCAATTGCCTGTACCTGCTCGGCACTGTATCGCGGATTCAGGTCAATACGGACCAGCGGCATGTGGCTCCCCTTCGATAGAAAATTACTTTGTAAGGACATTCTTACATAGATTGAAGGGTATGGCAATACTCCCTAGCTTGGGGATTCTTTTGTTACTGAGGCGTCAGCAAACGCCTAAATTCTGCCAAGGCATGGCTCAAGTCTGCTTGCGCCCACCCCTCAAGTGCAACCACTCCGTCGTATCCGATACTCTCCAGTTCGGCCGCAATGCGCGGGTAATAGATCTCTCCCGTTCCTGGCTCACATCGACCCGGCACGTCAGCTACTTGTATTTCACCGATGTACGGCAGCGCTTCCCTCACGAGTTCAACGAGGTTTCCCTCACCGATTTGAGCGTGGTAAAGATCCAGGTTCATCTTTAGGTGCTCACTGTTGACCCGCTTTACGAGCTCCATAGTGTCGGCGGCCTTTGCAAAAGGGGTTCCCGGATGGTCAACAGCCAAGTTCAAATTCTCGAGCGTAAAGACTCGGCCGGCAGATTCGCCAAGCTCAGCGATTCGCTTGAGTGTATCCACGGCCTTTGCCCAGTCGCCTGGAGTCACTTCGGTTCCCTGACGGATGGCCTGGCCATTCTCATCGAGGCCGGTACCGTGAAGATTTAGACGAGGAGAATCGATTACCTCTGCAGCCTGCAAAGAGAGTTTTGCTGTCCTAATTAGTTCTGCGGCACCGTCATCGGTAATTAGGTCTCCGGTCAAATATCCGGTCATCGATGAAAATGTGGCGCCAGTCTTTGCCAGTGCATCCAGGTCCTTATTGGCCCAATTCCAAATCTCAACCAAAAAACCTTCGTCCTTGATGCGATTCACGCGCTCAATAAAAGGTAGCTCTAGAAACAGCATCTCGGCGGATGCACCCAACTGATACTTCATGTATTTCTCCACAAATCAAGGCCTCGTTGCCTACTGCCATTCTAGTTTGGACCGGTCCATCTTATTTCGCCAATTTGAACCCAAACATAGAAAACCCCCGGGATTTTTCTTATCCCGGGGGCCTCTAATTGACAACTAGTTATAGAACGCCGGCTTGCTCGCGTACTTTGCTTCAACGCACTGTCCGGTGTGCAGAGCGTCAAGCCCTGCTTCGACAGCAGCTGCAGCCAAATACCCGTCCCAAGCGCTTGGCCCATCTATTTCGCCACGTTTGGTTGCATTGACCCAGCGTTGAATCTGTGCATCGTAAGCGGCGGCAAAACGAGTTTTGAAGGACATGTGCTCTTCCGTGGCAATTTGACCTTCGAACCAGGTATTCATGCCACTGGTACGACCAATTTCGGCGATGCCATTCTCAAAAACAGCCTCGGTCTTCACCTGGTAACCAAACTTCACAGATACGTTCATCTCTACCGTGGCCAAAACATCTGACTCCGTGGTCAACAGCACCAAAATAGGGTCGCTGAATCCCTCGTGGTTGTTTGAATTACGCTTCATTGACCTAACCTCGACACTCTTGATTGGCGAGTTGGTCAAGAATCGCACGATGTCGATTTCGTGAACGACTGAGTCAAAGATCAACATGTCATTGTGGTAGGACTCCGGAACAGACGGATTACGGTGCGCACAGTGAAGCCCGAGAAGTTCCCCTTGCGCCTTGGTTGCAATAAGCTCCCTCAGGCTCTCGTATCCAGCATCAAAGCGACGCATAAAACCGATCTGGATTAATTGTTTCCCCGTTGCAATTTCAGCCTCAACCATTCGCAGCGATGAAGCTGAATCTGGAGTCAATGGCTTCTCACACAAGATTGGCAACCCTGCGGCTAGCGCTGGCAGGAGCACAGGTTCGTGGAACTGGCCCGGTGTAGCAATAAGTACTGCGTCGATACCGCCAGCGGCAATAGCAGACTCAATGTTTGGATACCAAGTGGCATTTGGGGACTCGGCCAGAGCAGCCTTTGCGCGACCTTCGTCAGGCTCGACGACAGCCGCAACCGTAGCTCCGACAATTCGATTTTCAATTCGAACAATGTGATCTGCTCCCATTAGGCCCGCGCCGACTACGGCGATTCTTAGTTCAGACATTTTTCTCTCTCTGGTTTAGATGAATCGGGCCGCGTGCGTGCATGAACCAATATGGTCCCGGGTGCGCTTGGCAATTGGGAATGGGAAGTCGACATCACAGCCGTACATGTCCTGCTCGACAATTGCGAACATTTCAGGGTTGATTTCTGCAGCCTTTTCGAGAATTGGTGCAAATTCGGGCACCCCTTCGAACCCAGGCTCAGTCATTACGCCCCTGGCAACTGCGTCAACGAATGGCATGTCATTCTTTAGCGCCTCGGCCAAGATATCAGGGTGGACTTGCTTCAAATGGAGGTACCCGATTCGGTCGGGGTACGCGTTCATCAGCTTGACATTGTCACCTAGGTAATAAGCAAAGTGCCCGGTGTCTAGACAGAGATTTGTGAATTCCTTGTCAGTTTCCTGAAGGAATCTTTCAACCTCAGCGTAGGTACCAATGTGGCTGTCAGCGTGAGAGTGGAATTGCTGCTTGATGCCATACTCCTCAAGCAATGCCTTGCCCAATTTGTCGTGGCCGGCAGCCAACTTCTTCCACTGATCGTTGTCCAGCGTTCTTGATTCAAGCACCTCGGCGGTCGCATCAGAGCGCCACAAATCCGGAATCACAACCAGGTGCTCAACACCAAGTTTTGAAACCAACCCGGCCACATCCAGAGCCTGATCCCAGGCACGCTTCCACTGATCGTCACCCTTATGGAAACCTGTGAATACGGTTCCAGCCGATAACTTTAGGTCATGCTCAGCCAAGACATCAGCCAATTGGTTTGGGTCGGTTGGCAGATACCCGAACGGGCCAAGCTCAATCCAGTGATAACCAGCTTCCTGGACTTCATCTAGGAAACGCTCCCATGGAACCTGCTTTGGGTCGTTTGGGAACCACACACCCCAGGAATCAGGGGCAGTTCCAACTCGAATTTGATTTGTCATAACTAGTTTCCCTGCATACTCTCGCGGTACTTGCGGATACCCTCGGCGCCGCCGACAACGGCCGCGGTGAGCTCTTCCACTGTGGTGTCTTCACGTCGAACATCGAGGATCTTTCGACCATGGTTCATAACGATGTGACGGTCGCAGACCTGGTACGCGTGGTGAAGGTTGTGAGTCACCAGCACAGAACTAACACCCTCAGTTTTCAATTGACGGAGGTAGTCGAGCAGCGCCTCGGTGGCACGAACTGCCAAAGCAGAAGTTGGCTCATCAAGAATCAATAAACTGCTCTTGAAGTGAACCGCACGTGCGATTGCCACCGCCTGGGCCTGGCCACCAGATAGCGAGGCAACAAGCTGCTTCGGCGACTTGATTCCTTCGATGGCAACCACGCTGTCGAGAACTTCAGCCGCAATGTCATCCATTTGCTTGATCTTCATCAGACCAAACTTGTTGGTAATCTCGCGACCCATGAAAATGTTTCGCGTAATGGTCATCTGCGGGACCAACGCTGAGTCCTGGAAAATTGTTTCAACACCGAGACGTTCAGTTTCCTCACGGTTTACGTTGTCAATTTTTTTGCCATCCCAGTAGTAGTTGCCCGAGGTGGCGTCAACCACTCCAGACATAATTTTTACGAGGGTTGACTTACCCGCTCCGTTGTCGCCCAAAAGGCCAACAACTTCGTTCTTGCCAATTTCAAACGACACATCGTTTAGAACTGTGTTTGGGCCGTACTTTTTAGTGATGCCTTCGACTCTTAGAAGTGATTCGCTCATCGTGCTTTTCCTTCCATGAGCTTGTTGAATACTGAAGCTATAACAATCGTGATACCCACAAATAGGGTGATGTAGAAGCCCGGGGCCTTACCTAGGATCAAGCCATTCTTGATTAGTTCGATAAGTGCAGCACCGAAGATGATTCCGATGACGCTACCGCGACCACCATTTAGAGAGGTTCCGCCAACAACCGCGGCTGCGATTGCAAACAATGTAAAGTCTTCGGTGGCTGTGCCGCCTGGCTGCATTGAAGAGGTTCGAACTGCAATCAAGATCGATGCAAAACCGACAAGTCCTCCGTAAATACCAAAGGCCATCATCTTGACCTTCTTAGGATTAATGGAGATTGCCTGCGCTGCTGCTGCGTTGCCACCTACTGCGTAAATGTGGTTACCGTAACGGTGACGGTGCATGAAGAACCATGCAAGGACTCCGACGACGATCAGCCAAATCAACTGAGAGCGGAACAGCCCGAAGTCGTGTGCGAACAGGAACTCCATGGCTCCCTCGCGGTTTTCTGCAGAAATGATTGCTGGGGTAGTTCCGTTCATCAGAATCGAAGCACCAGCCCAGAAGAAGCTCATACCCAATGTTGCAATGAACGATGGGATTTTGGTGATCACAACGATTGCACCGTTGACCAAAGCAATCGCAACTCCACTGGCGATACCGGCGAGAACACCGACGCCAAGGCCGTATGCTTCAGAGGCCTTGATAAATACGATTGCGTTGAAGGTGATTGCAGGGCCGAGCGAGAGATCAAACTCGCCCGCAATCATCAAGATTCCGGCTGCCAGACCAAGGATGGCAAGCACCGGTATGGCCTGAGAAACAACTCCGGATAAGTTATTTGGGTTTAGGAAAGAAAAACCAGATGGGTTGATGATGGCTGCAGTAACGTAGCCAAAAAGAATTACGGCAAGCACCACACCGATTTCGAGGGCCCCGCGACCACGCATGAATTGCAGATTGTACTTGAAGGCCTCAAAACCGGTTTTTGGCTTTTGGTCAGAGAGGCGCCGCATTTGAATTGCCTCAGTGGCAAGTGGGGCCTGAAAAATCGGCCCTTTACCTGGTTTATTTTCGTTTGACATTTGTGTTCTTTCCTGTTTCCGAATCATCATTGATCGGACAAAACTTTTGAATTTTAGGTTTGGGGTCAAGTCACCCGTAGCTGACTTGACCCCACCCCTATTGCGCTTGCTTCAATGACTAGAAGCGAACACCCTGTAGGTCAGGTGCTTCGATGTTGCCAACGGTGTCCTTGGTGATTAGACCTAGACCACCTGAGTTGATGTTTGCTGCTGAGAAACCGAAGTCAATGTTCAGAATGGTCTGCATTACTGACTGGAATCCCTGGATGTAACCCTGCTGGTCCGCGGTGGCCAAGATGACGCCATCCTTTAGACCCTGGACGATCTGCGGTGCAGTGTCGAATCCGATTACCTTTGCGGTGGTGTTTCCGGCTGCTGCTAGAGCCGCTGGAAGGTTACGGTGAGGGGTTCCACCAACTGGAACGATAACCTTCACGTCTGGGTTTGCTACCAACCATGAGGTCAATGCGTCCAGTGCGCCAGCGTCATCGCCACCGGTACGTAGCCACTCTGGCTGCTCAAGAACACCGATACCGGCTTCTTTTAGCACGTCATACACGCCGCCACCACGCTGAAGCGCGTATGGCTGGTCTGGCTCTTCTGCAGTGATGAGGACCTTGTCGCCCTTAGCAACCTGGCCTGATGCAAGCAGTGACTTGGCAACGATGGTGCCGACTTCGTAGAAGTCCTGACCAACGAATCCAGAAACACACTCGCCGGCGCTTTCAGGAGCTGGAACGTTGAATGCAATAACTGGAATACCAGCTGCGTGAGCCTGGCAAGCTACGTCAACCCAAGCTTCACCTTCGTTGAATGGCATAACGATTGCTGCTGGGCTGGTTGCGATTGCAGTCTGAACTAGGTTCACCATTGCTGCTGAGTCACCCTCAGCGGTCTGGTGAGTGAACTCTAGGTTGCCAAGTGCTGCAGCGTCCTCGCCACCCTTGAGGATCTGTGCCCAGAAGGCGTCGCCGGCTGGGTTGTAGTAGGTGAAGAAGTAAACGTTGCGGTTTTCTGCGCGCTTGCCGAAACCTGAGGCTAGGCCTGTGGTCTCTTCGGTGGTCTCTGCAGCAGGTGCAGAACATCCAGCAAGAGCAACTGTCGCTGCACCAAGAATTGCTAGTGCGGCGATGCTTTTCTTTCTGATAGATAGCTTCACTTCATTGTGTCCTTTGTTAGTTGGATGTGGAGATTGATTTCTAGTAAGTAATCGAACCCAGAACGAACTTAGCGTTAAGAAATACGCCATGTAAGGACAAACAGCAATTTTTTGATAACGAATTAGTAAAGAATTACTAGCACGTGCTAGTTAATTACCCTCTAATTCTAGGGTTTTTCGTGGCTAATCTGTTATCTTGCGCGGTTGGCACGTGCTAGACCGCACAACGAGTGTTGAGCTTGTCAAGAAAGTCTCTGAAAGATACTTATCGCCTTTGATACGTGCCGCAAGGTCTTCGACGCTGGCCTTCGCAAGCTCGGTTGGGTCCTGTCGAACAGTCGTCATATCCAAATAAGCCTCTTTGGCGATGGTGTCGTCATAGCCGACGACCGAGACGTCCTCAGGGACTCGCACCCCTGCTTTTTGCAGGCGGTGAATCAAACCAAACGCACTCTGGTCGTTATTGCAAACAACTGCAGTAGGCAGCTTATCCATAGCAAGTAGCCGCTCAGCAGCCAAAGCGCCACCCGCTTCCGCAAAGTCCCCAGAAATGCTAACTATCGTCTTTTTGAGGTGATGCTTATCCATCGCCGATTCGTAGCCTTCGAGGCGGTACTCAATGTCGAGCATCTCCCTGGCATTGACATAGGCAATTGTTTTGTGGCCGAGGTCAATCAAGTACTCAACTGCATCGAAAACACCGGATTCACCGCGCGATGAGACGACGCCGCAGCGAACACCGGTCAGACGGCGACCGAGACTAACCAACGGGATTGTCCGAGCTAGCTTTTGAAGACGCGTGAGGCTCAAAGTGGACGCAATCAAAATGATTCCGTCGCAGCGGTGACCGATTACCTCATCAATAGCTTCAAGATCGGTGCGGTCGCTAGAGATCGCACTGAGTACCAGCTGGAATCCCTGCTCAGCCGCCTGTTTATAGATTGCCGGGATGATTTCATAGGTAGAACTTTCGGCAGCGTGGAATACCAAACCAATGTATTTTGAGCCTTCTCGCCGAAGCGATTGAGCAGCCAGGTTTGGCCTGTATCCAAGCTCCTTGGCCGCAGCCCGGATCTTGGCCTGAGTTTCGGCACTGACACCGGGGGCATCACGAAATACCAAGCCGACTAACTGTCTCGAAACTCCAACTTTTTCAGCGACATCAGCCATCGTTGGAGGCCGCTGGTCGTTGCGTTCCTTGGTTTCCTTCTTTGCCATGCTCTTATCCTAAAAACAGAAAGTGGGTCACCCGTAAAGGTAACCCACTTTGCCCAGATCGATTAGCTCAAAGCTGAAATTCGGCGTTCCATTTCCTCGCGCTGATAGATTGCGACGGCACGAGCATTTTCATTCTCTGCAAAGACACTAGAACACATAATGCTCTTCGGGTTATCCAAGAAACCAATAGCCTTCAGGCCACTAAAGAACTCATCGAAGTTAACATCGCCGTCACCCATGGTGAGGTGCTGGTGAACACGCACCGCGTTACCAGGAGGGTTGGTGATGTAGCGGAGACCGTGTGATGCGGTGTGGTCCATGGTGTCTGAGACGTGAACAATTCCGAGTCGATCGCCGGCCGCCTGCATAATTTCTAGCGGCTGGTTGCCCATGTGGAAGGTGTGCGAAGCAACATAAACCATGCCGAAGTTCTTTGAGTTGATGCCGCGAATCACACGCCAAGCTGCCAGGCCATTTTCAACGAAGTCATCTGGGTGCGGATCAATGAAGACGTTGATGCCTTCCTTCTCGATGATCGGCACCAGTTCTTCCATCGAACGATAGAAAGCGCGCTCCGACTCTTCGGCGCGCTCTGGGCGCCCGTTGAACTCAGTTCCAATCGTGTCAACACCAAGCTCGGCAGTAATTCGAATTACGCGCTTCCAGTAACGCACCGCTGCTTCACGAGCGTCTTCATCTGGGCCTGACCAACGAAGCACCGGCAAGGTTGATGCAATCTCGATACCAGCATCTTTACAAGCCTTCTTCATCTTCTTGACTAGGTCATCATCAGCCTTTGGGTGATTGAAGAACGGAATCATGTCGGCATGCGGAGTCATCTGCAGGTATTTGTAACCGAGGTCTGCGGCGAGCGCCGGAAACTCAAGCAGCGAGTGAGTGCTGTGAAACGGGGTTGGGTCTAGTGCAATCTTGACCATTTACTTCTCCTTCGAAGCGGTTTGAACTTAGTTATTTCTTTCGACTGCGCCTTTGCCCAGCAAGAGCTTCTGCGACTTCTTGACCTCGGCGTATCCGACGTATGCCTGCTGAGTGCTCTCGAGTTCTGAAACAGGCATTACCGGAACATCCCACCAGCCTTCGCCGTCAGGTGCGTAGATCAATGGGTCGTTGTTGATGTGAATCAGCACTGGCCCTCCCTGGTGCGCCTTTGCCGTCTTTACAGCCGCTTTTAGATCAGTGATTGAGTTTGGGCCTGGCTCAACACGGATTACCTTGACGCCGTAGCTCTCAGCGTTAGCAGCTAGGTCAATCGGCAGAACATCGCCGGTCTCGTGGTTGTTTCCAGATTCGTCGCGGTAGCGGTACTTGGTTCCGTAGCGCTGTGAACCAACATCCTCAGACAGGTGGCCGATAGAAGCGTATCCGTGGTTCTGAATTAGAACTGTGATGAACTTCAAGCGCTCAGCTACGGCAGTGACTAGCTCAGTGTGCATCATCAGGTAAGAGCCGTCACCAACCATCACGATGGCATCGCGGGTCTTGTCCGCCCGAGCAACACCCAAACCGGCTGCAATCTCGTAACCCATGCAAGAGAATGCGTACTCAACGTGGTAACCCAGGTCGTCGCGCACTCGCCAAAGTTTGTGTAGGTCACCAGGCAGTGAACCCGCGGCACAGATAACTACGTCGCGCGGGTCAGAAGACTCCTGAACGGCACCGATAATCTCAGGCTGGCCTGGCAACTCACGGCGCTGATCTACGAATGAGGCGTCTACTGCGGCATCCCAGATGGCCTTCTGCTGACCGTAGTGCTTGCGGAACTCCTCAGTAACCGCGTAGCCAGAAAGCTCCTCTGAAAGCTCCGTGATTGACTCACGTGCGTCTGCAACAACCGGGATGGCCGATCCGTGCTTGAAAGCATCGAAAGAAGCCACGTTGATGTTGATGAACTTAACTTCTGGGTTTTGGAATGCAGTGCGGCTGGCAGTTGTGAAGTCACTGTATCGAGTACCAATGCCGATAATCACGTCAGCCTCAGCTGCAATCCGGTTTGCGGCAGTGGTTCCGGTCGCGCCAACGGCACCTAGGTTCTGGTCGTGGTCCCAAACCAACGAACCCACTCCAGCTTGAGACATACCTACTGGAATTCCAGTCTGCTCAACGAAGCGGCGAAGTTCTTGGTTTGCGTCAGAGTAGATCACTCCACCGCCGGCAATGATCATTGGGCGCTTTGCACCGCGAATTGCCTTGGCAACCTCGGCCATCAGACCTCGGTCTGGGCGTGGGCGGCGAATGTGCCACTCGCGGTCAGCCAAGAATTCTTCTGGAACGTCAATCTCCTCTGCCTGAACATCCTCTGGCAGGGCGATGGTTACGGCACCGGTCTCGACTGGGTCGGTCAAAACTCGCATCGCACCGAGCAGCGCTGAGAAGATCTGCTCTGGACGGGTAACGCGGTCAAAGAATCGAGACAGCGGACGGAAAGCGTCATTTACAGTCATTACCGCGTCGTAAGGCTGCTCAAGCTGCTGAAGCACAGGGTCGGCCACTCGGTTTGCGAAGGTGTCAGAAGGCAGCAAGAGGACCGGCAAGCGGTTGGTAGTTGCCACGGCTGCGGCGGTCAACAAATTGGCAGCACCCGGGCCAACTGAGGCAGCGCAGGCATATGTTGAACGGCGGCGAGTCATGCGAGAGAAGGCAATCGACTCGTGACCCATCGCTTGCTCGTTACGCGCTTGGTGGTAAGGCATGGCTTTTGGATCGGTCACTGACAGCTGCTTGAGCGCCTGACCGATTCCGGCAACGTTGCCGTGGCCAAAGATTCCGTAAACACCCTCAATGGTGCGTACACGGATGTCTCCGTCGACGGTGTACTGGTGAGCCAGGAATTCAACGATTGCCTGACTTACTGACATTCTGCGAGTAGCCATTTTGATACTTTCTCTGTTTACGCGGTGTATGGGAGTCTTGGGTCTGGGTCTTGGTGGTGCCAGGTTTCGCGAATCCAGGCGTGGTTTGGGTCATCGGTGATGTTCCAGCTACGGTCTGGGTCTGGGCCCGCCATGACGTTGAAGAAATAGAGGTCATAACCCGGCGAAGCCATGGCCGGACCGTGCCATCCGTGTGGCACTAGGCCGACGTCGCCCGAGCGAACCTCTTCTAACAAGTCGTACTCGCGCTCATCTGAGGCGTATCCGCGAAGATAGCCGATTGCGTCAGAGGTTGCCGGAGGTGTTACACCTCTAGTAACGGCTGTCTCAAAGTAATAGATCTCTTCAAGGTTTGATTCAACGCCCGGAATGTAGGTGTCGTGCTTGTGGGCCGGAATGCCCGACCAGTTGCCGGCCGGAACAATGACCTCAACCACAATGAACCGGTCAGCATCAAGTTGCTCTGGCACACCAAAGTTGTGAACCTGTCGGCTTTCACGACCGGCACCCCGCACAAATACAGGCACGTCTTCAGCTGCGATGAGCTGAACAGGCTTGGCGTTTTTGGCCGGCGCTTCACCGATACAAACTCGGCCTTCGCCGTGGATCTTAATTTCGGTATCCACCGGCAGGTAAATCAAATCTGAGGTGCCGTGAAACACCGACTTTCGTCCACGCAGGAACTGCGTTTGAAACGCGGTTTCACCAGCCAGGCGGTACTCAACAGTCAGGCCGACGCCCTCGAGCGGGAAGATCAGCCGCTCGAGGCCGTCAGCGATGATGTGGAACTGCCTACCTGAACCAAGGGTGCCCACTCGAAGGCCGGTGTGCTGCCAGCCTTTGATTGAGCCGTCGACCAAGACATCCCAGTTATCTTTGGCTAACTCACCCTTTTTGAAAAACCACGTCATTGGAGTCTCTAACTAATTTGACTAGTTCTGAGGGAAACCGAGGTTGATGCCACCGTGTGATGGGTCAAGCCAGCGGCTGGTGATTGCCTTGCCTCGGGTGAAGAAGTGAACGCCCTCTACGCCGTGAGCCTTGGTGTCACCGAATAGAGAGCTCTTCCAGCCACCGAATGAGTAGTAAGCAACCGGCACAGGAATTGGAACGTTGATACCGATCATTCCAACTTCGATTTCGTTCTGGAAACGGCGAGCTGCTCCACCATCGTTGGTGAAAATTGCGGTTCCGTTACCAAACGCACCGTTGTTGATCAGTTCAACACCCTCTTCGTAGGTGTGGACACGAACGATCGAAAGCACAGGGCCAAAGATCTCTTCGGTGTAAACCTTTGATGACGTTGGAACCTTGTCAATCAGGGTTGGGCCAAGCCAGAAACCGTTCTCGGCACCGTCAAACTTGTCGTTGCGACCATCGACCACGACGGTTGCACCATCTTCGGTAGCGATGTCGATGTACGAAGCAACCTTGTCACGGTGGACCTTGGTAACCAATGGGCCCATGTCGCAACCACGACGACCGTCACCGGTGCGAAGCTTGCTCATGCGCTCCTTGATCTTTTCGATCAGGTCATCTGCAACAGGCTCAACCGCTACAACCACAGAGATCGCCATGCAGCGCTCACCGGCAGAACCAAAGCCCGCGTTGATAGCTGAATCTGCAACTAGGTCCAGGTCAGCATCAGGCAGAACCAACATGTGGTTCTTTGCTCCACCAAGAGCTTGAACGCGCTTGCCGTGGCGTGATCCGGTCTCGTAAACATACTGAGCAATTGGGGTTGAGCCAACGAATGAGATGGCCTTGACATCAGGGTGGGTCAAAAGACCGTCTACTGATTCTTTGTCACCGTTTAGAACGTTGAAAACACCATCCGGTAGGCCAGCCTCTTTGAGTAGCTTGGCCATCCAAATTGCTGCTGATGGGTCTTTCTCAGATGGCTTCAGGATGACGGTGTTACCCGCTGCGAGCGCAATCGGGAAGAACCACATCGGAACCATTGCCGGGAAGTTAAACGGGCTGATGATTCCGACTACGCCAAGAGCCTGACGGGTTGAGTAAACGTCAACGCCAGTAGATACGTTCTCTGAATAGAAACCCTTTAGAAGGTGAGGCATACCGGTGGCAAATTCAACCACTTCCTGACCGCGGGTAATCTCTCCCAGCGCGTCAGACAGCACCTTGCCGTGCTCTGAAGTGATGATTTCGGCAAGTTCTGGCTTCTTGCGGTTTAGTAGCTCACGGAAGTTGAACATAATTGCCTGGCGGCGTGCCAACGACAGGTTGCTCCAAGCTGGGAATGCAGCCTTGGCTGAGGCAATCGCAGCCTCAATTTCAGATGCGTTAGCCAGGGCAACGTGCTTGGTGACTTCACCAAGTGCTGGGTCAAATACTTCAGCGGTACGGCCTGAAGTGCTTGGTCGCTCAGCGCCATCAATCCAGTGTGGAACTACAGGTAGGTTGCTCATTTTTTATCCTTTTCTGAAACTAAATTATCCGTGGACAAGCTTGACTGCGGTGTCAATAGCGGCGACTACGTTGCCGTCTTGTGGGTAAAGCAGGCTTCGACCAACTACAAGGCCTCGAACGCCCGGCAACTCTAGAGCCTTGCCCCATGAGTCGTAGATGTCCTTAGGGTCACCGACTGGGTCGCCACCAAGTAGAAGGGTCGGAAGAGTGGTTGACTCCATCACGCGAGCCATGTTTTCAACTACTGGCAACTTCATCCAGGTGTAAGCAGATGAGTTACCGAGTCCGTTGGCAATGCTGATTGAGTCGATCACGGCATCAGTTGAAAGGTCATTGCGGATTTTGCCGTCAACCCATTCGCTCATGAACGGTTCGAGCATGATCGGCAACTTGGCTGCGGCGGCCGCGTTTACGGCGTGGTGTGAGTACTCGAGCATGTTTGCGGTGCCGGCATCGCCAAGGTTTACGCGGTTTAGCATTTTGGCAAAATCCAGCTGGTCACGAACAATTCCATCGATGTCATAACCGGTAATTCGGTCGTCCATCTCAAAGCTTGCCCCACGAAGTCCACCGCGGTTTAGTGAACCCACGACCAGTTTGTCGTCAAGGCAACCAAGCAAAGCCAAGTCATCGATGATGTCTGGAGTTCCGAGTACGCCGTCTACACCTGGTCGAGAAAGCGCTGTTGCCAGACGCTCAATTAGGTCGTAGCGGTTCTCCATGGCACGGGGGTTATCGCGAACCGAGAGCGCGTTTCGGGCCGGGTGATCAGCCGCGATGATGAATAAACGACCATCCCCCTGAATGACATCGCGACGCTTTCTGGCCGAATAGATTTCAGCAAGTTTGCCCGGGTTAGCGGCACGGATGTTGCGTAGTGATTCGAAGTCCAATGACATTAGTTCATTCCCTTCAGAATCTCTTCAACTTCTTCGAAGCTTGGCATGGCGGTTGAGCACTCTAGGCGGCTTGCCACAATTGCACCGGCAACGTTGGCAAACTGAAGAATTCGCTTTAGTTCCCAGCCCTGAAGCAGTCCGTAGCAGAATGCTCCACCAAAGCTGTCGCCGGCACCAAGTCCGTTAACAACGTCAACAAAGTAAGGCGGCACCTCAACGGTCTCGCTGCGGGTCTTAGCCAAAACGCCCTTAGGGCCCTGCTTAACCACTGCGATTTCGAGTCCACGCTCAAGTAGTGCATCTGCTGCACGCATTGGCTCGGTCTCACCTACGGCAACCTGACATTCCTCTTTATTGCCGATTGCGATGGTTACCTTGTCAAGGGCACGGGCAACCTGCTCGCTGGCAAGTTCTGGTGAAGACCAGAACATTGGGCGGTAGTCCAAGTCCAGGATGGTGTGCTCCTTGCGACCGCGGGCATCCCAGGCCACGTGGTGTGCGGTGCGGCTTGGCTCTTGGCTCAATCCGGTCACGGTTGACCAGTAAATCTTTGCGTGAGAGATCGCGTCGAGATCCAGCTCGTTCTGGTTGATAACTAGATCTGGGGCCTTTGGTTCACGGTAGAAGTAGAGCGGAAAGTCATCTGGCGGAAAAATCTCGCAGAATACGACCGGAGTAGGCAACCCCTCAACGCCAGACACAAACTGGTCGCTAACGCCCAGGCGCTGAAGCTCGGTGTGAATGTACTTACCAAAAGGGTCATTGCCGGTGCGGGTAATGACTGCCGACTTGAGTCCGTACTTTGCGGCCGCCACAGCAACGTTTGTGGCGCTTCCGCCAAGAAACTTGCCGAAGGTTGATACCTCGTCGAGGCCCACACCGGTCTGCAGCGGGTAAATGTCTACTCCAACGCGACCAATAGTGATCACGTCAAATGGTTGATTGCGCTCGGTCATACTGCGTCGTACAACTTTCTTCTAGGTAGGCCGTTAGGTCTTTGTCCTAACATACTGACATTAAACAACAGTATAGGCACATAAGCAACACGCTATTCAGTAAAGAAATGCCAACCTAGCCACCACCAGACCACAACCAGAGCCAGTCTGGTGTTCCGATGGTGCATCATTCGCGCAATTAGACCGCCAAAGGGTGCGATAAGGTCTGGCCTCAGCCTTCCTAACAGCCACATAACGATTCCGGCAACAATCACTAAAAGGTATTCAAAAAGCGGAATCGTCATCTCCGACGCCCCTTTCTGATCTGAAGCAAACCCACACCAATAGCCATCCAGACAATCAAAAAGATGGCTCGGCCGTATGGCGAATCAAGGATTGGATTGACCAAAATCGAAATTGTCGGATAGGTCAGGTCATCCTGAAAAACCTCGGCAAATATGTAGGCAAAAAGCTCCGACACCGCCATAACTAAAGCCAAAGTGACCCAAATCCACTTGGTGCGAGCCATGACTTTATTTGATGAAGGTTTTGGCCCGTGATCGCGGTAGTAAACCAAGACCACTGCGATAGGCGCTAGGGCAAGCAGTAGCACTTTGTCCTGCCAGCTATTGCGTTCCGAGAAGAACAGCACGGCACTGCTGATTGCCATCACGAACAAAAGCGCTTGAACACTTATTTGTGGCC
Source organism: Rhodoluna limnophila (assembly GCF_005845365.1). Lineage (GTDB taxonomy): Bacteria > Actinomycetota > Actinomycetes > Actinomycetales > Microbacteriaceae > Rhodoluna > Rhodoluna limnophila. Next base: position 962,509 of record NZ_CP040509.1, read on the forward strand.
GCTCTGGCATGTGAAACTTCACGAGCTTCTTCCAGTCAGCAATTAGCAAGAGGGTGCCGCTGCCAAAAATGATGGCGTCCACTACCGATCCGCGCTGCAGATGAAACATTGTCACGAACGCAAAAACAGGCAACCAGGGGTTGATTCCACGCAGTAATTGCTTCACAGAACGAGGCTATCGCTAAACCGTAACAGTCTGAAACATCAAAAATACTCTGGCTATATTTGACCCAAGAGCACCAACTTGTCCTATCTGAAGGAAATCATGGCGATTTACAACAACATCACCGAGGTAGTCGGAAACACCCCGCTAGTTCGCATCAACCGCATTATTGAAGGCCCCGCCGAAGTTCTAGCCAAGCTAGAGTTCTACAACCCATCAGCAACGGTTAAGGACCGCATCGGTATCGCCATGGTTGATGCCGCAGAAAAGTCAGGTGCACTAAAGCCTGGTGGCTCAATCGTTGAGGCAACCTCCGGAAACACCGGAATTGCCCTGGCCATGGTTGGTGCTGCACGTGGCTACAAGGTAATCCTGACCATGCCTGACTCAATGAGCAAGGAGCGCCGCACTCTATTGCGTGCCTACGGCGCAGAGCTAGTTCTTACCCCAGCCGCTGAGGGTATGCGCGGTGCCGTTGCTAAGGCAGAGGAAATCGGCAACACCCAGGGCGCTGTTCAGGTTCGCCAGTTTGCTAACCCAGCAAACCCAGAGATCCACCGCAACACCACCGCTCAGGAAATCTGGCGCGACACCGACGGTCAGGTAGCCGCAATTGTTGCCGGCATCGGAACCGGCGGAACCATTACCGGTGTTGGTCAGGCACTCAAGGCACTGAACCCAGACATCAAGGTCTTTGCAGTTGAGCCAGAGGCTTCACCGATTCTTAATGGCGGAACCCCAGCAGGCCACCCGATCCAGGGAATCGGAGCCAACTTTATCCCTGAAATTCTCGACACCACCATCTACGACGAAGTTCTTGATGCCCCTACTGAAGAGGCAATCAAGTGGTCACGCCGTTTGGGTGCCGAAGAGGGTATCCTCGGTGGAATCTCATCTGGGGCAGCTATCTGGGGAGCATCAAAGATTGCGGCTCGTCCAGAATTTGCCGGCAAGAAGATTGTCGTAATCATCCCGTCATTCGGTGAGCGTTACCTATCAACAGTTCTTTACAAGGACCTTCAGGACCTAGACTAAAAGGTACTTTGATACGTTTTCGCGAAGACATTAGAACAGGCATCGAGCGCGACCCAGCAACTTATGGCGCGCTCGAGCTTGTTTTAACCTCACCCGGTCTCCACGCTCTTTGGCAGCACCGGATTAACCACGCTCTATTCAAGAGTGGCTTTCGCGTGCTTTCAAGAATCCTTGCCACCGGAACCAGATTTTGGACCGGCGTTGAGATTCACCCGGGCGCCACGGTTGGCCGCAGAGTCTTTATCGACCACGGGATGGGCGTTGTTATCGGTGAAACTGCGATTATTGGCGACGACGTACTGATTTATCACGGCGTCACTCTAGGTGGCCGTGAGAACATCACTGCAAAACGCCACCCAACCATCGGCAACAACGTTGTCATCGGAGCGGGTGCTATTGTTCTTGGCAACATCACCATCGGCGATGGCTCATCGATTGGCGCCGGAACCATCGTTACCAAGGACTTACCGGCCAACTCGGTTGTAGTTGGTCCGCAAATGCGCACCATCAAGTAGCGCCAAACCTCTCCTCTGGCTCCGGCCTAACTTTAAGTTTGCTGTGAGTCCCTTGACTGAACCTCGGATAGAGGTACCCTTCTTACGTAACCCTAAGAAGGAGGAACGGATGATTAAGATTTCTGATGGCTGCTGTGGTGGCGGTTGCACCTGCAGCAAGTAAGCCAAACAAAGAAAATCCTCGACTGTAAAGTCGAGGATTTTCTGCTATCCGGCCTAAAAGACCTTGAATTGGACTCTAGAGCCAGGCGCCGATGATTAGACCCATAACCGCGAGTGAAACGATGTCTTGACCCACCTCAATGATCCAGACACCAAAACCGTGGCGGGCAAAGAGTCGGTGCGAAAGCGATGATGCGGCGGCAATACCAGCACCCAAGAGAGCGCCCGCAGCCAGACCTTGCCAAGCACCAAAGCTTGGGTCAGCCAAACTTCCAACCTCGATGACAATTGCCACAGTCGCAGCCTGGGCGATGGTGGCCAGGTACGTTGAACCAAACAAAACAGCGACGCTGGTGCCACCCGGGTCAGTTGTAGGTTCGTTGCCATTTAGCTTCCACCAAATTGGGTAGAAAGTCTTTGGGCCAAACCAAACACCGCCGACAACAAAACCGGCGATTGAGGCGACTGCTACGGCCAACCAGTTAATCTGTGAAAAATCCACTTATTTCTTCTTTCTGTGACCGTAGCCTTCTGCGATTTCAACCTTACGAGTCGCAATCAACAGGGCGATTAATTCGGGCGTAAGTTTTTGAGTTTCTTTGACATGCAGAGAGCCACTGGTCTTATTGAAATCCCGAAGCTCATCGCTAAGCGTTACTAGAGTTTGCCCGCTGAACGGAAAATAAGCGCAGTGATTCTTGTAGGCAGCGAAGCCGCCGATAGCTTGGCCGTCGACTTTGAAGCAGGGCAAACCGTAGTAAATCACCTGTTCAGACTCAGGCTCAATTTTTAGCATTTCAGCCTGCCACCCCAGCAATGTATCTTGCTGCCAGCCAGATACGGTGGCTAGATACTCATCAATCGCGTTCATACCGCCAATTATGGCCGAGCAATTAACTGCGTGGGCGAAGGGTTGCAACCATTGGACACACAAACGGATCGGCGTTGTTACTCAGGCCAACTTTGCTTAGGTAGTCAATGATCACTTTGTAGCTGGCCATCAAGTTCATCTCGACCAGGGTTACGCCCTTTTCTTCGCAGAACTTTTTGACGATTGCGTTGGCCTTAATCAAGTTTGGTCGAGGCATCGAAGGAAATAGGTGATGCTCGACCTGGTAGTTCAGGCCACCCATTAGGTTGTCTTTCAACCAGCTGCCCTTAATGTTGCGACTGGTCAAAACCTGACGCTCAAAAAAGTCAATCTTGGAATCCTTTGGCACGAGAGGCATGCCCTTGTGGTTCGGTGCAAAAGCAGCACCCATAAAGAAGCCAAAAACCATCATCATGAAGACCCAGAGGGCAATCGCCCAGAGCCAGCCGAACATCCAGGTCATCAACAGGTAAGGCGAAGTCTGACGAACAATCATCAGAGAGAATTCGAGAAGTCTGGTGCCGATTGGGCGGTCTTTGCGGCGAAGGTTTGCGATGCTGTCTAGCAGCAGGTCAAAACCGGTTAGCAGAAGCAAGAACGGAAAAAAGTAACCCTGTCGTTCGCTGATCCAGCGCTCAATGCCGCGTTTTTGATCGCGTGATTCAGGTGTAAAACTCAGGATTCGAATTGCGATATCCGGGTCTTGACCAATTTGGTTTGGGTGCTGGTGGTGCTTATTGTGCTTGCGCAACCAGAAACCGTAGCTAAGACCAGCAAATAGATTGGCTAGAACCAGCCCAAGAGCATCGTTAGCTTTGTTGTTTTGAAAAATCTGACGGTGAGCTGCCTCGTGCGCAATGAAGCCATACTGAGCGCTCATGATTCCCAAAAGCCCTGCAATGCCAAAAGCCGCAAAGATCCAAGCCCAATGGGTTTGAACTGCTCCCCCGATAAAGCCGCCGGCAACCCAAAGGCCTGTGGCAATTGCCGAAATCACAGATAAACGGATGATGTAGAAACTTGGCTTCTTCTTTAGCAATCCCGCCGACTTAACCAGGTTAAGGACTTCGTGAAAATTAGTTGCCGCTCTAGTTGCGGTCGCGACGGTCATAAACCGATTCTAGGCGCTCTAACTGTTAATACCCTGAAGATACGCCTCGAGTGAATTGAAGTAGCTGTCCATACCCTGACGGGTCAGTTCAACCTGCTCAGCTGGCATCTCGCCGAACTGCGAGAACCTGGCCCAGGTTCCTCCATCGCGCTCTTCGAAGTCAATTTCGATGCGGTGAGATGGAGTGGTCATGTCCTTCAACTCAAAATCGGCTGGATCCTGGCTGTAATGCATGGTGTGGACCAACTTTTTATTTGGAACCACAAGCTGATATTCACCCCAGAAATAGGCGTTGAAGCCGTGCGCAGAAACATCAACACCAATAGCCCACAGGCCGCCTTCACGGGTTTCTGAAGATGCAGAACCAGCAACAACCTTTAGCTCGGTTGGGCTATACCACTTTTCTAACTGTGCTGGTTCAGTCCAGGCCGCCCACATTTGTTCAATTGAAACCGGATAAACCCGCTCAACTGAGTAAAGAAAAGATTGCTCCATCACAGGCTCCTTAAGCGCTTCTGAAGGAATTAAACGTTGAAGCGGAATTCGACTACATCTCCATCTTTCATGATGTAGTCCTTTCCTTCCATACGAACCTTGCCAGCAGCCTTGGCATCTGCCATTGAGCCTGCAGCCATTAGGTCCTCGTAAGAGACAATTTCAGCCTTGATGAATCCACGCTGGAAATCGGTGTGAATTACACCAGCAGCCTGTGGCGCTGTCCAGCCCTTGTGGATGGTCCAGGCACGAGCCTCTTTAGGGCCCACGGTCAGGTAGGTCTGCAGCCCAAGGGTGTCAAAACCAATGCGAGCCAGCTGGTCCAGGCCAGATTCATCCTGACCCAATGAGGCTAGGAGCTCGTTGGCCTCTTCAACCGAGAGGTCGATGAGTTCAGATTCAACCTTGGCATCGAGGAACACTGCCTCTGCCGGTGCGACCAAGTCGGCGAGCGCCTTCTTCTTGGCGGCATCGGTCAAGATTCCCTCGTCTACGTTGAAGACGTAAATGATTGGCTTGGCAGTCAAAAGACCAAGGTCTTTGATCGGGGTTAGGTCAACATCACTTGATGACAGCGGCTTACCTGCGTCTAGAACAGCTTTGGCCTCGTCAATAGCCTCCAGAGCGGCCGGCTCCATTTTCTTGCCCTTGACTTCTTTTTCAATTCGTGGACGAGCCTTATCCAAGGTCTCCATGTCTGCCAAAATCAACTCGGTGTTGATGGTCTCAATGTCACTGGCGGCGTCTACTTTGCCGTCTACGTGAACTACATCGCCGTCGACAAAACCACGAACCACCTGAGCAATTGCGTCAGCCTCACGGATGTTGGCTAGAAACTTGTTGCCTAGGCCCTCACCGACCGATGCGCCGCGAACGATACCCGCGATGTCGACAAATGACACGGGCGCAGGCAGGAGGCGCTCAGAGCCATACATGTCAGCCAAGCCCTGAAGGCGAGGGTCTGGAAGGTTCACGACACCAACGTTTGGTTCGATAGTTGCAAACGGATAGTTTGCCGCTAGAACGTTGTTTTTGGTGAGTGCATTAAAGAGGGTCGACTTGCCTACGTTAGGCAGTCCCACGATTCCGATTGTAAGAGCCACGAGGGTCAAGTCTACTTTGCTGTTGGCGGCTACTGGCAGACTTAGCTTGTGCCTCTTAACTTCACTGCCATAGATTTCGAAACCGCGAACGGATCGCCGGCCAGCCCCTGCGCAGTTGGGTTGGTGAAGGTTCGTGACGGAAAAATCGCAGACACATTGGCATTTCTAATCCAACCCCCATCACCAAACGATTGGTTCCATGAGGGCAACATTCGTATTCATGGAATTAGACCGAGTGATGTTGACGGCGCTGCTACAGCCGTCGAGGCCCTGCAAATAATGCAGTCCTTCATCGGTGAAGACACACTGATTGCACACAACGCACCTTTTGATATGGGAGTTTTGCGGGCTACAGCTGCGTTGGTTCAGCACGAGCTACCGAAGCTTCAGTACAGCTGCTCACTGGCGATTTCAAGAAAGACCTACAACCTTGAGTCATACCGATTGAACGCCGTGGCTTACGCAATTGGCCATGAAGAGTTCAACCACCACGACGCACTTGCCGACAGCGATGCCTGTGCTCGCATCATCATTCATGCCGCGGATCGCCACGGTGTCGAGGACTTAGCCGGACTCCTCACTGCCACCAAACAGGTTTTCAAAGACCTTTAGGCAATTTGTCACCCCATGGTGAAATACTCGGGGCATGGAATCTTATATTTTTCTCGCAATCGGTTTGGCCGCAGGTGTGCTCTTGGGCTGGTTCATAGCCAAGGCAAAAAGGCCTGCCGACGCGGGCCAAACCCAGGATCTCCTAATTCAAATTGCGGGCCTCGAAGCCAGTTCGGCCGGGCTAAAAGCACAACTTGAACAAGCGGCGGTCGAAAAACGCGAACGCGATGAACGCGATCGCGAAGAAAACAAGATGCTTCAGGCCCTGGCTCCAGTGCGTGTCCACCTGGAGCAAATGCAATCTGTGGTGACCCGTCTCGAAAAAGAGCGCACCGAACAGTTCGGAACAATTCAAGAGCAACTCAAAAACGCCATTGACTCTGATGAAGCACTTCGCAAGCAGACGCAGCAACTTTCTCAAGCTCTGTCCTCAAACAGCATTCGCGGAGTTTGGGGCGAGACCCAGTTGCGTAAGTTGGTTGAACTTGCCGGCCTAATCAAGCACGCAGACTTTGATGAACAAGCCAGTTTTAGCACCGATACCGGTTCTGGGCGCGCCGACATGGTTATCAACCTGCCAGGCGGCAAGTCATTGGCGATTGACTCTAAAGTGCCTTTCAACTCGTATCAGGAGGCCTCAACGATTTCTGAACTTGCATCTGGCGAAGAGTTGGCGAGGCGTAAACGCCTGATTGACGAACACGTCAAGGCGGTCAAAGGTCACATCGATGCACTGGCGTCAAAGGGTTATTGGAGTGGGTTGAATACCAGCCCAGACTTTGTGATTGCCTTCGTTCCAAGCGAGTCACTGCTATCGGCAGCACTGGATGCCGACCCAGCACTACTCGAATACGCCTTTAAAAAGAATGTGGCCTTGGCATCACCAGTCAGCCTCTTTTCGGTCCTCAAGACCATCAACTACATCTGGCGTCAAAATGCCGACGAAACTTCGGTAAAAACCATGATCAAGCTGGGCAAAGAGCTTTACGAGAGAGTCGGCAAGCTAGCTGAACACGCTGAAAAACTTGGGCGGTCAATCACAGCCTCGGTGCGCGACTACAACGGCTTCATCTCTAGCCTCGAATCTCGCGTGCTGGTAACTGCTCGCAAGCTAAACGACCTCGATGAAACCCAACTTGGCACTAACGAGATTCCAAGCCCCCCGGAGCTTGATGCCACACCGCACACCATGAGCGCCAGTGAGTTAACGGAAAGCCCAAACATCTCAGAACGGTAACAAAGCGCCAGTTTTGTAATTCCAAATCAAAGTTGCTGGCTCTGGTTTCGGTATACTTTTTCGAAGCGCTCGACAATGAAGTTTGCAGCCCGATAAAACGCTGAAATCGGCGATTCACCACGCAACTCCAAGGAGTACTTCATGTCTGACATCAAATCACCAGTTGTCACGCTTACACCTGCGCCAACTTTGGACCGCACCTACTACGTTCACGACCTAGTCGAAGGTGGAGTTAACCGCGCCGACGGTGTTGTCGAGGAGCTTGCTGGTAAAGGAATCAATGTCACTAAAGGCTTGAACCTAGTCGGCATGGCCGCCCCTGGTGTTGTGCCAATCGGCAACTCAGACCCAAGCGTTCTTGCTCGCACCGGCCACACCGAGTCACTTGTGCCACTTTGGGTTGACGGCACTCTGCGAGTTTCGACCACCATGGTCATCAAAGACGGCGCAACCACCAAGGTAAACGAGGCACCGCGCCCATTGAGCTCAGAAGACTGGAAGTCAGTGGTTGACCTAACCATCGAAACCGTCCGCAAGGCCGGCGCAAAGTGGCTAGTTATCGCTGGTGCCCTACCAAATGACCTATCGACTGGCACCTACGTTGACCTGCAGCCGATTTTTGATGCAATGAAGGCAATGGGAGTTCGAGTTGCACTAGACACCTCAGGCGAGCCGCTGCAGACTTGGGCACGCAAGGGTGCTGCCAGCGTTATGAAGCCAAACGCCGAGGAGCTTGCTTCAGCTGTTGGCCGCTCACTTCACACCAACGGCGACGTAATCGACGCAGCTCGTGAATTGTGCGCAGCCGGAGTCGAGTGCGTTCTTGCCAGCCTTGGCCCAGACGGAATGATCGCTGTCACCAAGGACCACTCATGGGCTGCTCGCACTCCGCCAATCAAGGTCATCAACACAGTTGGTGCTGGCGATTCAACTCTTGCCGGTTTCTTGTCAGCCGTGGCCGAGTCAACCACAGCAGAAGCTGATGAGCGCTACGGTGTGGGTTTTGATGTTCCAAAGGGTGTAACCACAGCGGTTCAGTGGGGTGCAGTTGCTGTTCAGCAGCCAACCTCTGGTCTCCAGAACCTAGATGGCATGCCTGAGGCATTCTTGACTGTTGAGCCAAACCGAGAAGAACCTCTCGGCGAGCCAGCAATCATCTAGTTCTTCGGAACCCTTACTTCGAGCACTCTGGCATCACCCAGCTGGCTGTCGAGCACAAAACTCTGAATCTCTAGAAACTCGTCGGTTTCGCGCACCCCGCGGGCCAGCGGACCATCGGTGATTGCTGTGCAAACGAAAATGAACTGGTCACCCGAAACCAATTCGTCTAGCTCAAATTTTCGTTCAAGGTCATAATTAGCGCCTAAAGCTCGAGAGATTTCATCTGGAGTTTCCGGCGCAAATCGGGTTTGCATAAAACCGCCCAGAACCTGAACGGCACAGGCAGTGACCACACCCTCGGGAGCCCCGCCGATTCCCAGTAGAAGATCAACTCCGCTGTCTGGGGTTGCTGCTGCCACAGCCATGGTGGTGTCACCCTCATCAAACCTGACCCACTGCGCCCCGGAGGCTTTTACCTCGGCGATTAGGTCGTAGTTTCGAGGTTTATTGATCACAGCCACCCGAATCTCAGAAACATCTTTGTTCAAGGCCGCCGCCAATCGGTTAATGTTCTCTGCAGCTGCAACATCTAGGTCCAGCACTCCCCTGGCGGCAGGGCCACTCACAATTTTCTGCATGTAGTAAACCTCTGAAGAAGCAAGCATGGCACCGCGCTGAGCAGCAGCCATGACTGACACAGCACCGTCTAGTCCGCCAGCTGCCAGAGCAGTACCGTCAACCGGATCCACCGCGATGTCCCATTCAACTGGCTGCCCGCCACCGATAATCTCGCCGTTGAAAAGCATCGGGGCCTCGTCTTTCTCACCCTCGCCGATAACCACCACGCCACCAAAGTTTGCCCCGCGAAGAGAGTCACGCATGGCATCAACAGCAGCACCATCGACGGCATTCTTATCGCCCGAGCCAACCAAGTGCCAGCATTCGGCCGTGGCCGCTACTGTTGCCTTGAAGATATCGATAGTTGGACCGTTCGCATTGTGAAGACTCATGGTGCCTTTCTTGAAGCGGACAAACCCGCATCCTTGCTAACATCTTATTAAGCCGCCGATGACGTCGTTTCCCACGTAGAACTTAGGAGTTCAGCAATGCCAGTTGCATCACCAGATCAATACCTAGAAATGCTTGACCGCGCAAAAAACGGCGGCTTTGCTTACCCAGCAATCAACGTTTCAAGCTCACAGACTTTGAACGCGGCACTTGCCGGTTTGGCAGAAGCTGGCTCTGACGGCATCATTCAGGTAACCACCGGTGGTGGCGACTACTGGTCTGGTCCAACCATTAAGAAAATGGCATCTGGCGCAGCAGCTATGGCAGCATTTGCTCGCGAAGCAGCAAAGAACTACGGCATCACCATTGCCCTGCACACCGACCACTGCGCCAAGCACCAGCTTGACGACTTTGTAATGCCTCTAATCGCAATTTCAGAGGACCGCGTAAAGCACGGCCAGGACCCACTTTTCAACTCACACATGTGGGACGGTTCAGCAGTGCCAATGGCCGAGAACCTTGAGATCGCCAAGAAGATGCTTGCACTTACCAAGAACATCGGTGCTGTTCTAGAAATCGAAGTTGGCGTTGTTGGCGGCGAGGAAGACGGCGTTGAGGGCGGTATGGGTGAGCACCTTTACACCACCCCCGAAGACGGTCTTGCAACCGCCGAGGCACTTGGTCTTGGCGAGAACGGCCGCTACATGGTCGCGCTAACCTTCGGAAACGTTCACGGTGTCTACAAGCCAGGAAACGTAAAGCTTCGCCCAGAGTTGCTCGGTGAGATCCAGGCAGCAGTTGGCGCCAAGTACGGCAAGTTGATGCCGTTTGACCTTGTCTTCCACGGTGGCTCAGGCTCAACCCCAGAGGAAATCGCAGAGGCAGTTTCACACGGTGTTATCAAGATGAACATTGACACCGACCTTCAGTACGCGTTCACCCGCCCAATTGCTGGTCACATGCTTTCTAACTACGATGGCGTGCTAAAGGTTGACGGCGAAGTCGGCAACAAGAAGCACTACGACCCACGCGCATGGGGCAAGTTGGCTGAAGCCGGCATGGCTTCTCGCGTTGTCGAGGCTGCAGCTGAACTTGGTTCAGCGGGTAAGTCAATGAGCCTATAAATTTAGACTCAATCAAAAGAGCCCGTCCAAGTTGGACGGGCTCTTTTGTGTTTGCGCTCATTCGTGGCGCAGAAAAACTGGGTTTAGCTGCGCTTGACCTTGTTGTTTAGATCGGTGCCGGCTGCCTTAAGCTCTTTGCGAAGTTCGGCAGGCAGCGAAAACTGAACATCCTCTTCGGCGGTCTGGACGGTACGAACATCGCCAAAACCTCGATTAGCTAGGTTCACCAGCACCTCATCAACCAACTCCTCTGGAACAGAAGCACCAGAAGAGACACCAACGGTCTCGACGCCTTCAAACCAGGCATCCTCAATCTCGCTGGCAAAGTCAACGCGGTACGACGCCTTGGCGCCGGCTTCGAGTGCCACCTCAACCAGTCGAACTGTGTTTGACGAGTTAGCTGATCCAACCACGATTACCAAATCGGACGCTGCGCCAACCTTCTTGATAGCCACCTGGCGATTTTGAGTTGCATAGCAAATGTCGTCGCTCGGTGGGTTCTGCAAAGTTGGGTACTTCTCACGCAGCTTGACCACGGTTTCCATGGTTTCATCCACTGACAGGGTGGTTTGCGAAAGCCAAATCAACTTCTTTGGGTCTCTTACCTTCGAGGCTGCGATGCTGTCATCCTTGTCGATGATCTGCACAACATCTGGGGCTTCACCCGCGGTACCTTCAACTTCTTCGTGACCTTCGTGACCAATCAAAAGGATGTCGTAATTTTCGGAGGCAAATCTTTGAACCTCACGGTGAACCTTGGTTACCAGCGGGCAGGTGGCATCGATAGTGTTCAAGCCACGCTCGGCAGCGGCGGCCACGACTGCCGGCGAAACACCGTGGGCTGAGAAAACCAGAACAGAGCCGGTTGGAACCTCGTCAACCTCTTCAACGAAAATGGCACCGCGCTTTTCGAGTGATGAGACAACGTGCTTATTGTGCACAATTTGCTTACGCACGTAGACCGGTGACCCGTAGTGGTCCAGTGCTTTTTCGACTGCGATGACGGCACGGTCAACACCCGCGCAATAACCTCTTGGGGCTGCCAACAGTACCTTCTTTGAGGTCGGTTGCTGTCGCAGGTCAACGGTATTCTTGATTTCAGTCACCCCTCAATGATAAACCGCGTCAGTTGATGGATTGTGGTGACGATTTGGAGGGACGAATGAGCGAAGACGACGTCGCCGCAGCCTCCAAAGTCAGTTCAGAATCCTCTCCGTGGCCGGTATCGCGGCTTTCTACCACGCTCAAGGACTGGATTGAGCGCCTGGGCATGCTCTGGATTGAGGGCGAGCTCGCCTCGATCAAAATCGGTCCCAGCAATATGTTCGGCGAACTGCGTGACCTTCAACTAGAGAACAGTGTCTCAATCCACTCTTGGAACACTGTCAAGATTCCCAAGGACCTAAAACAGGGCGACCGCGTATTGGCCCTGATCAAACCTGCTTTTTGGCCAAAGGGCGGCAAGCTCACCATGCAGGTTTTCGAAATGCGCAAGGTTGGCCTGGGTGAACTTCTCGAGCGGATAGAGAGGCTACGAACTCAACTCGCTGCTGAGGGCCTAACCTCTCCGGAGCGCAAAAAGCCACTGCCGTTTCTTCCAAACAAAATTGGCCTGATTACTGGCAAAGATTCAGATGCCGAAAAAGACGTGCTGCAGAATGCCCGATTGCGCTGGCCTGATGTCGACTTTCGAGTGATTCACACGCTGGTTCAAGGAGATAAAGCAGCGCCAGAAGTTATCGCAGCTATCAAAGAACTGGATTCAGACCCCGAGATTGATGTGATCATCATTGCTCGCGGCGGTGGGTCTTTTCTGGACCTAATGGTGTTTAGCGATGAAGGCTTGGTTCGTGCTGCAGCCACTGCACACACCCCGATCGTCTCGGCCATCGGCCACGAGAATGACCGGCCAGTGCTCGACGACGTTGCCGACCTACGAGCATCTACCCCTACCGACGCTGCTAAACGGGTGGTGCCCGATGTCGCTGATGAACTTCACAAGGTGAGCCAATACCGTCAAAGAAACTACCTACGAATCGACTCGATAATTACCGGTCAAGAGGCGTTCCTAGAACAAATCCGATCCCGCCCGATTATTGCGAATCCGCACCTACTGATTGACGATAAGTCTCTCGAAATTGAGCGCTGGGTAAGCCAAATTTGGAATCAAGTTGACCAGTACTTGGTTCGAGAGAGCATGCACATTAGCCACCTTGCACAGCAGGTTCGGTCGCTATCGCCGCAATCCACCCTTGACCGCGGCTACTCGGTGATTCGCGATGCCAGTGGTCACGTGATTTCCGATTCGAACTCAATCACCACAGGGCAAAAACTCCAGGTTCGCCTGGCTAAGGGCCAAATCGATGTTACCGCCGACTAAGAAATAGACTGGATGACAAGATGACTGCAGAAAAAACCACCGCCAAAGACAAAGCAAATGCCGACGTAGCTTCAATGAGCTACGAACAGGCTCGCGATGAGTTGGTAAAAGTGGTTTCTGAACTTGAGCAGGGTTCAGCAACCTTGGAAGCATCGCTAAAACTCTGGGAGCGCGGCGAGGCTCTGGCTGCACAATGCGACAGCTGGCTCACCGGCGCACGCAAGAAACTTGATGACACACTTGCCGCAAAGAAAGCCAAGTAACGTGAGCGAAGATTCAGCAGCCAAGCACCGCGCGAAACAGACCGTCATCAATCTGTTGCTATCGCTGGTTGCTTCTCTTGGAGTAATGCTGGCGATCATTCTCATTGTTCCTAGGGATGACAGCAATCGAATTAAACCGGTTGACCACATTGCACTCGCAGAGGGCGCATCGGCTGCCGCTGGCCGGCCTGTACTTGGCCTTCCGTTGCCAGAAGGTTGGTGGGCAAACCACGCTACTTGGGTAGCCACTGCCGCTGATGGCGTTGACTACTGGGAGGTCGGCTTCGTTGGGCCAAAAAACCAGTACATCGGACTAACCCAGGCTTTCGAGGTGAACCCAACCTGGGTTGCGCTGCGCAGTGCGGGTTTCATTCCCGATTCATCGACGACCGGTAGCGCAAACTGGTTGAAACTTACTCCCGGTCCAAACGTAGATGCCGATCCGGTTCTCTGGACTCTAGAGACTGACGGAGACTTTGTATCGCTCGAGGGCAATGCCACAGCAGCAGAGTTTTCCGAGTTTGCCAACCTAGTCGAGACGGAGTTGAACGAATGAGCGAATCACCGCGCCCTCAGACACCTGCAGAGGCCTGGCGTGCCATGGCCGATGGCAACCGCCGATTCGTTTCAGGGGCTCCAGCGCACCCACGTCAAGATATCGATCGTAGAGAGCAACTTGCCGGTCAGCAGAAACCTTTCGCCGCACTATTTGGCTGTTCAGACTCTCGCCTATCGGCAGAAATCATTTTTGACGTTGGCCTAGGTGACCTGTTTGTAGTGCGAAATGCCGGCCAGATTATTGCCGAAACCATTCTTGGCTCGCTTGAATACTCGGTTGAGGTTCTAGGCGTTCCGCTAATTTTGGTTCTTGGCCACGATGAATGTGGTGCAATTCGCGCCACGATTGATGCCACTGAGGGCAAGTTGCAGGCCAAGGGAGACTTCATTCACAACCTGGTCGAGCGCATTCGCCCAACGGTTGAGGCTGCAAACCAACAGGGTCTGCACCACATCGATGCTGTAACTGACCTGCACATCAAAGACACCATCAACGAACTGCTAACTCGGAGCAAACTGATTGCAGAAGCAGTCAAGTCGGGCAAGGTGGCCATCGTAGGGGCCAACTACACCCTTTCTCGAGGCGAGATTTCACCGATTATTACCATCGGCGAACTGAACTAATACCAAACGGCAACGAAAGGCCAAGCAAGTGGAATACCGCATTGAACACGACACCATGGGTGAAGTCAAAGTTCCTGTAAACGCCCTTTACCGCGCACAAACGCAGCGCGCGGTCGAGAATTTTCCGATCTCAGGAACCACTCTGGAGCGTGCACACATCGCGGCTCTTGCACAGATCAAAAAAGCGGCAGCTTTGGCGAACGCCAAGTTGGGCGTTCTTGACGAGGCACTCGCAAAAGCAATTGCAGATGCGGCCGATCAGGTTATTGCTGGGCAGCACGATGCCGAGTTCCCGGTCGACATTTTCCAAACCGGTTCGGGAACCTCTTCGAACATGAACATGAACGAGGTGTTGGCTACCCTGGCCACCCAGGGTCTGGGCGCCAATGTGCACCCGAACGACCACGTGAACGCATCACAGTCGTCAAACGATGTTTTCCCTACCTCGGTTCACGTTGCAGTCACCGCTGCGCTAATCAACGACCTATTGCCAGCGTTGGACTACCTAGCCGTCTCACTCGAGAAGAAGCGTGACCTTTGGAAGACCGTGGTCAAGGCCGGCCGCACCCACTTGATGGATGCCACTCCGGTAACCCTTGGTCAAGAATTTGGCGGTTATGCAGCTCAAATTCGCTACGCAATCGAACGAGTCCAATCCACGATTGGCCGCACCGCAGAGGTTCCACTCGGAGGCACCGCTGTAGGAACAGGAATCAACACCCCTAAGGGTTTCCCTCAGGAAGTTATTCGCCTGTTGGCCGCCGAAACTGGACTTCCGATCACCGAAGCCCGCGACCACTTTGAGGCTCAGGGCGCTCGTGACGCACTAGTCGAGGCATCTGGTGCCCTTCGCGTTCTGGCCGTATCGCTGACCAAGATCAACAATGACCTTCGTTGGATGGGCTCTGGCCCAAATGCGGGTATTGCCGAGTTGCACATTCCAGACCTTCAGCCTGGTTCGTCAATCATGCCTGGCAAGGTCAACCCAGTGGTTCCAGAAGCCGTCATGATGGTTTGCGCACGCGTTATCGGTAACGACGCAACCGTTGCCTGGGCCGGTGCCACCGGAAACTTTGAGCTCAACGTTGCAATTCCTGTCATGGGAAACTCGTTGCTTGAATCGATCCGACTGCTAGCAAACTCAATGCGCTTACTTGCTGACAAGACCATCGATGGCCTTGAGGCAAACGTTGAGCGTGCTCGCGCGTTGGCAGAGTCAAGCCCATCAATCGTGACCCCACTCAACAAGTACATTGGATACGAGGCTGCGGCCAAGATTGCCAAGCACTCAGTTGCCAAGGGCCTCACTGTGCGTGAAGCCACCATTGAATTGGGCTACGTAGACGGCGAGAAGCTCACCATGGAGCAGCTTGACAAGGCTCTGGACGTTCTATCAATGACCAGCCCTGGTCTTTAGGACTAGTCATCGAAGGTTCAATTGATCTCGGTTTCACCATCGCAGCTCTTGCTGCTTTGGCAACCTTGCTCGGTTACCCGCTAGCGGGACGCAAGAAACACTCGACTCGGTTCAACGCCTTAGTTCTGCTAATGGCCGCCGCGGCCATGATTGCAGCCAGCGTAATAGAGCTGATACCGGCAGCCTTGGCGATTGACTCAGGATGGGCCGACTCAGCGCTATGGCTGTTCGTCGGCTTTGGCGTGTTTGTATTGATCAAGCTGGTCTCGAGCCTGCTTCAAAAACACGCTGCCGGACTTGTCGGGTCGACCACCGTGGTCACCATCGCGCTGACCCTTCACAACATCCCAGAGGGCACCGCTGCCGTTGCGGCGGCCAGCACCGACCTAACCACCGGAATTCACACCGGTATTGCGATTGCCCTGCAAAACATTCCAGAGGGCCTGTCTATCGCAGCCTTGGCCTTTGCTGCCGGTTCAAGCCGACGCTGGACTTTCGGCCTCGTTGCTGTTTCGGCGATTGCCGAGGTACTCGGTGCGGCCGGTGTTTGGGTTAACCGTGAGGTGCTTAGCCCTGAAATCAACTCGCACATGCTGTTGGCGGTAGCCGCAATTATGTTGGCAATCAGCTTCATCGAGCTCATCCCAGATGGTATTCGCTTGCTTCAGCTAAACGGTAAAACGCCAAAAACTCCGATAATTCCGACTAATAAGTAGGGCCCAAGCGCCATGCTTCGTTTGAGGCTTAGGCGGCGCAGGAGCACCTTTGGCAAAACAATCAGGCTCGCCAGCGTAAAGGCTAGGCAAACGGCCACAAGCGGCCACAGCGGGCCGAACCAGCCCAGCATCAGGCTAGCTGCCGCAATCAACTTGACGTCTCCCATACCCAATGAGGCAAACCGGTTCAGCAGCACCCCGATAGCAAATGCCACGGTCATGGCTAGGAAAGCCTGACCAAATCGACTCCACTCTCCCGTAATTATTGCGGACAGGCTCTGCCCCAAGAGAGTTATCGGCACTGCCGGCAAAACCAGCCGGTTGGGTAATCGGTGTTGTTTGAGGTCTATTCGAGCAAGAGGCACCGCGACCGCAACTAAATACGCCGGCCCGAGAAAGGCAAACCACTCACCAAATTCCATGCGGCAAGGATAATTTCTCGGCGACTTAATTGCCGAGGTTATCCCCAACTAGCTAATGATCAAGCAAATCGGTGACCAGAGCGGCAATCGCTGAACGCTCAGATCGAGTGAGAGTGATGTGGGCGAATAGATCCTGACCCTTCAGCGCCTCAATAACCGCAGCAATGCCGTCGTGGCGACCAACCCGCAGGTTATCGCGCTGGGCGATGTCGTGAGTAAGCACCACCTTAGCGTTTTGGCCAATTCTTGAAAGCACAGTGAGCAGTACATTTCGCTCAAGCGACTGAGCCTCATCGACAATTACGAATGCATCGTGAAGGGAACGGCCGCGAATGTGAGTTAGCGGAAGAATTTCTAGAATGCCTCGGTCAACAATGTGATCGATAACCTCTTTTGAAACCAGAGCACCGAGAGTGTCGAAGATTGCCTGACCCCAAGGGTTCATCTTTTCGTTTTCGCCACCCGGCAGGTAACCCAACTCTTGGCCACCAACCGCAAAAATTGGCCGAAACACAATGATTTTCTTGTGCTGGCGACGCTCCAGAACAGCCTCGAGAGCGGCCAGCAGAGCCATGGCAGATTTGCCGGTACCGGCTCGCCCTCCAAGTGACACAATGCCAATCTCTGGGTCAAGAAGCACATCAATCGCTAGCCGCTGTTCAGCCGAGCGGCCGTGAACACCAAAGACATCGCGGTCACCGCGCACAAGTTTGATCTTGGAACCCTTGTCAACCCGACCAAGTGCATGACCGCGCTCGGATGAAATTACCAGGCCGGTGTTTATCGGTAGCTCAGCCACCGCCTTGTGCTTAATGACTTCTGTGTCGTAAAGGTCAGACATCTCATCGGCCGAAAGCGCAATCTCGGCCAATCCAGTCCAGCCAGAGTCAACCGCATTATCGTTGCGGTACTCCTCAGCTGCCATACCCAACGCAGAGGCCTTTACCCGCATAGGTAGGTCCTTGGAGACCACAGTGACGTTTGCGCCCTCGCTGGCCAGATTGAAGGCACAGGCAAGGATTCTGCTGTCGTTATCTCCCAGCTGAAATCCGGCCGGCAACACCGATTGGTCGATGTGATTCAACTCGACACGAAGAATTCCGCCGTCACCAACTTGAATTGGAAAATCAAGGCGTTCGTGCTCTTCACGAAGGTCATCTAGTAGCCGAAGAGCCTGTCGAGCGTAATAGCCGATTTCTGGGTCGTGGCGTTTCTTTTCCAGCTCGTTGATCACGATGATCGGAATCACGACTTCTTGTTCTTTGAATTTGAAAAGGGCCCGTGGGTCTGAGAGCAAAACCGAGGTGTCTAAGACATAGGTCTTGGTTGCCTGATTGGTTAGATTGGACTGCTTTTTAGTTGTTGCCGCTGCTTTACCCACCAAAGCTCCTTTGAATCAACTTGAGGTGAGATTACGCCTCTGGGTTTGATTAAAGTTGGCAAGACACGCCCGAATCGGGGTGTCGTTACCCAGCGTTAATTTAGGCGCCGAAGCGACGGTGCCGCGACTCAAAAGCTCGAATGGCGCGCAAGAAATCGACGCGTCGAAAATCTGGCCAAAGGGCTTCCTCAAAATAAAACTCAGATTGGGCAGACTGCCACAGCAAAAATCCTGAGAGGCGCTGTTCCCCCGAAGTTCGGATCACGAGGTCTGGGTCAGGTTGCCCTGAGGTGTACAGGTGCTGCGTAATCAAATCAGGGTCAAGCAGCTCAGCCAATTCATCAATCGTGGTTCCCTCTTGGGCGTGCTGCCGAAGAATTGAACGCATTGCGTCGGCAATCTCTTTGCGGCCACCGTAGCCGACCGCCAGGTTCACGTGCAGCCCATCAATTTTGCCGGTCGACTTCTCGGCCTTGGCAATTGAGCTTTCAAGGCCTGCCGGCAGTGACGCGCGGTCCCCCACCAATTGCAGGCGCCAGCGCTTAGTGGCGGCAAGATCTGTAGCCAATTGACCAATGATGTCCTGCAGTTCCTGCAACTCGGCCTCAGCACGGCCTTTGAGGTTATCGGTTGAGAGCAGATACAGAGTCACAACTTTGATGCCCAAGTCGTCACACCAGCCCAAGAATTCAATGGTCTTCTTGGCCCCAACTTCGTGCCCGTGGCTCGCCGAGGTGCTGCCCTGACGCTCAGCCCAGCGCCGGTTGCCGTCCAAAATAACACCGATGTGCCGAGGTAAATCCTCAGGCCTTAGGCCGCGCTCGAGCGACCTCTCATAAAGCTTGTAAATCAAGTTGCGCACAGTCATAACGCTACTTGAAACTCGGGCGTATAGTTGCCTCATGAGCATGCCCATTTCAGAAGGCTTTAGAGAGACACCTGCCGATGAAAAACCAACCTGGCGAGGTTGGATTCACGCCGGAGTGCTGCCAATTGTTATAGCCGGCGGCATTGTTTTGGTGGCACTGGCCGACGGTATGGCTGCAAAAATCACCACCGCAATTTTCTTTGCCAGCTCGGTACTACTGTTCGGCAATTCAGCGCTGTATCACCGATTCAACTGGAGCCCAAAGGTGAAAGTTGCTCTCAAGAGAATTGACCACGCCAACATCTTTCTGCTGATTGCCGGCAGTTACACGCCAATAACCTGGTTGGCATTACCCCAAGAAAAAGCCGTCGTGCTGATGAGCATCATTTGGGGCACGGCTCTACTAGGCATCGGATTTCGAGTCTTCTGGATCTCAGCCCCGCGCTGGCTATACGTTCCGATCTACATCGGCATGGGTTGGGGCGCTATGGCCTACGTCGTTGACTTTATGAATGCCAATGCACCCATGATGATTCTTATCCTTGCCGGTGGTCTTTGCTACACACTTGGCGCAGCAGCTTACGGTTTCAAGCGCCCAAACCCGTTTCCGGGGCATTTTGGGTTTCATGAGATTTTTCACTCATTCACGGTTTTGGCATTTATGTGCCACTGGACCGGAATCCTACTTATTGCACTTGAGCCAGCGGCCGGAAGCTTCGGCTAAATTCAGCAACAATCGGGCAAAAGTTAGTCGCGCTTTGGCTTAGCCGGAGGAGCTGGCCTTGCTGGCTTGCTCGGCGCCGACGGCTTTTTAGCGGGTACCTTTTTGGCAACCGGCGCAGCCTTAGCGGAGTTCTCGCCACCAGTCTGTTCGCCAGCCTGGGCATCCTCAGCATCAAGTCGAGACTCAATCTCAGCGCGGTATCGGACTCGACGGACTCGTCGAACCATGTCAAAAATTAGGCCAATCGCACCGGCAGCCATTGCAAAAACAGCAAGGAATCCGATGGTGCCCGGGCTGTAAAAAGTATTTGCCGGATCAACTGATGGTGACGGAGTCGCTGCGAGAAGAGCCGAAAACAAAATGTCCATGCTTTAAGTATGTAGCCTTAAACGTGATGAGCTCTCAAACTGACCTTTTGAACGAACGTTATGGCCGCAAACCGGTAAACGTGTCAAAATCGCGGGCCCGGATAATTATTGCGGCTGCCTCGTTACTCACAATCTTTCTGGGTTGGGCCATCTGGGTTAGCATCGACACCGCTAACCAAATCAAGCACCAGGATCAGGCCTTCGAGATTATCGATGCAACCCAGGCATCCGTCACTTTTGAAATAACCAGACCAAACGGCAATGCCGTGGTTTGTGCAGTGCAGGTTCTGAACCAGTCCTACGCCGTAGTTGGGTACAAAGAAGTTGTAATTCCCGCCTCCGACCAGAAAATTGTGGCCACTGAGACCAAACTAAACACCACCGAAAAAGGCGTCACCGGCTTAGTCGATAAATGCTGGTTCCAATAAACTAGAAAAACTATGTCTGAAACCCACGAACCAACCTGGCTAACCCAGGCTGCCTATGACCGACTCGCGGCTGAGCTTGAATACCTGCTCACCGTTGCACGTCAGGACATCGCCAAAAAAATTCAAGAGGCTCGCGAAGAGGGCGACTTGAAAGAGAACGGCGGTTACCACGCAGCCAAGGAGGAGCAGGGCAAAATCGAAGCCCGCGCGGCACGCCTTGAAAACATCCTGGCCAACGCCGTTGTTGGCGAAGCACGTGAATCTCACGGCGTCGTTGAACAGGGCACCGTGGTTCGTCTGACGATGAATGGCAGCGAGCTAGAGTTTTTGCTCGGCAGCGCTGAAATCGCCGAGGGCACCGACATCGATGTTTACAGCCCAGACAGCCCAATCGGAACAGCAATTATGGGAGCCAAAGTCGGCGAGACCGTGAGCTTTTTTGCCCCAAACGGCAAAGAGCGCACCATTGAGATTCTTGAAGTAAAAAACTTCGAGGGCTAAAGCCAAAAAAATCCCGGCCTATACAGACCGGGATTTTTTGCTAATCGGCTTCGATGCGCGCCTTTAGGCCGGCAGCCTGCAGAGCCTTCAAGACCCGCTGGCGGTGCTCGTGTCCAGTTGTTTCGACACTCATACGAAGCTCAACCTCGCTGATCTCAAGACCCTTGCCGTGCCTGGTGTGCAACACTTCAACCACGTTTCCGTGCGCGGCTGCAATTGCTTCGGCAGTTTTTACCAGCTGACCTGGGCGATCCGGAAGCATGACCGAGATTGTTGTGTATCGCTCCGAGGCAGCGAGACCGTGACCGATAACCTTCTGCATCAGCAGCGGGTCGATGTTGCCGCCCGAAAGCACTGCAACAGTCTTACCCTTTGGCTTGAATGCCCCAGACATCAGCGCGGCAACAGCAACAGCGCCAGCGGGCTCAACCACCTGCTTTGAACGCTCCATCAAAACCACAATTGCCTTGGCAATTTCGTCGTCGCTAACGGTCACCACTTTGTCTACAAACTGCTTGATAATTTCAAACGGGATGCGTCCCGGTTTGCCAACGGCGATACCATCTGCAATGGTTCGACTAATCGTGATTTCGGTTAGCTCGCCTGACTTTAGCGATGGAACGTACGGTGCAGCGTGTTCTGACTGAACACCGATAACTCTAATCTTTCGGCCAGACTTGGCCGCGGTCAGCTTTGCAGCCACCGCCATTCCGGCAGCCAATCCGCCACCGCCGATAGCAACGACGATGTTCTCGACATCTGGAACCTGCTCCATAATCTCGAGCCCAACGGTTCCTTGCCCCTTGACAACATCGATGTGGTCATAAGGCGGAATGAAGATTGCACCCTGCTTCGCTGCGTACTCTTGCGCAGCCTTGAGGGTCTCGTTGAAAACCGCGCCGACTAGAACAACCTCTGCGCCGTAGTTTTCAGTTGCCTGAAGCTTTGGCAGCGATGCACCAATCGGCATGAAGATTGTTGCCTTGATGCCCAACTTTTTTGCGGCTAAAGCCACACCCTGAGCGTGGTTACCAGCACTCGCGGCAACCACACCAAGCTTGCGTTCTGCATCAGTCAATTTGGTCATGCGGTTGTAGGCACCGCGAATCTTGTAAGCACCAGTGCGCTGAAGGTTCTCGGCCTTCAAATAGACCTCTTGGCCGGTTAGATCAGTCAGGTAGTTTGAGTGCAGAACCGGGGTCACAATCGCAACCTGAGACACAATCTCGCGAGCAGCTTCAAACTCATCGAGAGTTGGCGCAACTACTGGACTGGTCTTTGGCATGGGGTTACCTCACTAGATTCAATGCTTCTAGCAGTCTAGTTTGATTGTTGGTTTTTAGAACTTAGTGCCAATTTCACGAAGGCGCGCGATTCGCTTCGGAATTGGTGGGTGGGTCGAAAACAAGCGCTCAACCATGCCCGGCTTGACTGGGTCGTTGATGTACATGTGGGCCATCGATGAGCTGGCTCGGCGCATTGGTCGCCCATAGGTACCCAATTTCTCTAGCGCACTAGCTAGGCCTTCTGGGTAGCGGGTGGTGTGTGCTCCAGTCGCATCAGCTAGGTATTCACGCTGACGGGACACCGCGGCAGAAACCAACGGACCAATAAACCAGGCAATGATGCTGCCGATAATTCCAATGACGATTAGGGCAAGACCAAATCCGTTGTCGTTTGAATTACGGTTGTGGCCGTGATTCGAGAAAAAGGCCATGCGAATTGCGAAGTCAGCCAGTACCGCAACTGCACTCACCAAACCGAAAACAATGGTTGACACTCGAATGTCGTAGTTCTTCACGTGCCCCAGCTCGTGGGCCATAACGCCTTCTAGCTCTTTGTCATCCATGATTGCCAGCAAGCCCGTGGTTGCGGCTACTACAGCATGCTTTGGATCGCGACCGGTTGCAAAAGCGTTGGGTGCTTCATCCGGAATTACGTAAACCTTCGGCATCGGCATGCCCTCGGTGATTGAAAGGTTTTCGACGATTCTCCAAAGCCTTGGGTTATCTGACTTTTCAATCGGTACCGCGCCACTCATGGCAATAGCAATCGAGCTGGCCATGTAGTACTGGAAAAGGGCATAAACCGCGATAAAGCCGATGATCAGAAATGAGCTCGAGCCGTTTCCACTGACCTGACCCCACCAATAAGCCAGACCGCCGAGTAGCAAAACAAAGCCCGCAACGATGAATACCGTATTGCGTTTATTAGCCGCGATGGCTGAATACATCTTGCCCCTGTGTGACTATGTGGTGTGCTGGAGGATCGCTAAGCGAGCTTAGAACTTTACGGTTGGCGGCTCTTGAATTGCTGCAGCGTCAGCCACCTCAAAGAAAGCGCGTTCCTTGAAACCAAGGCTGCGCACAAAAAGAGTCTGCGGGAACTGCTTGATCTTGGTGTTTAGTTCACGAACGCCACCGTTATAGAAGCGGCGTGCAGCCATTACCTTGTCTTCGGTGTCGGTTAGTTCTTGCTGAAGGCTCAAGAAGTTTTGGTTGGCCTGAAGCTGAGGGTAAGCCTCGGCAACTGCGAACAAGCTCTTCATGGCGGCGTGAAAGCCATCTTCGGCAACCGCTGCGGCAGCTGGGTCGGCCATCACGGCTGGAGAAATTGTTTCGGCTCGCGCCTTGGTCACGTTCTCAAACACTTCACGTTCGTGAGTCGCGTATCCCTTGACTGTCTCAATAAGGTTTGGAATCAAGTCGGCACGGCGCTTTAGCTGAACCGTGATGTCGCTCCAGGCCTCATCAACGCGTACGTTTAGAGTGACCAGTCCGTTGTAGGTTGACCAAAGAAAAATACCGATTACAGCAACAACTGCGATGATTACGATCCATGTGTAGTCCATGACTCAATCGTATGGGAATAAGATTTGTCTAGTGGGGCTTTACTTAGGTACTCTCGGTAAGTTCCCAGATATTAGGAGATGGCAAAATGCCAGCAGTTACAGCGGACACACTCACACTTCCAAGACTCGAACCGGCTACCGGTCGAGCCAGAACCGTGAAATCAGTTACCCGAGGCCCGCAGGGCCACGAGGGCGAGGGTTTTCCTGTAACTCGCGCATTTGCGGGCGTGCCTTATCAGGACCTTGACCCGTTCATCCACATGGACCAGATGGGCGAGGTTGAATACGCGCCATACGAGCCACGCGGTACCGCATGGCACCCACATCGCGGTTTTGAAACCTTTACCTACATGATCGACGGCACTTTTCAGCACCAAGACAGCCACGGTGGCGGCGGCATCATCGAAAACGGCGCCACGCAGTACATGACTGCCGGTGCTGGCGTTTTGCACATCGAAACCCCACCTGAGGCATTGGTTATGTCGGGCGGAATTTTCCATGGCATTCAGCTTTGGATTAATTTGCCGGCCAGCAAAAAGATGATCAATCCGGCCTACCAGGGCATACAGGGTGGTGACGTCGAGTTGGTCTCCAGCCAAGATGGCGGTGCGCTAATCCGTGTGCTTGCAGGTCAAATTGGCCCATTTACCGGTCCTGGTAAATCTCAAACACCGATGGCGATTGCGCACATAACCTTGGCACCTGGAGCCTCAGTATCGGTGCCATGGAACCCAGATTTCAACGCCTTGGCCTACACCTTGGCGGGGCAAGGAACCGTTGGAGAAGACGGACCGGGCACCAGCTCAGCCCCGATTTCAACCGGCGCTCTTGCCGTGTTCGGCGAGGGCGACAGAGTGGTGTTCACAGCGGCTGAAACTCAGGAGTCACGACACAATGCCCTCGAGATTTTCTTGATTGGCGGCCAGCCGATTCGCGAACCGGTCGTGGCCTACGGCCCATTCGTAATGAATGACAAGGCCGGAGTCTTGAAGGCTATGGAAGACTACCAATACGGTCGTTTTGGGCAGATTCCTGACGACGCGATCCAGCCTTTTCACCACCGAGGACACTAATTCGATGATTTTGGAGCCACGTCTGGTGAAACTCACTACCCGCACGGGTATTGAGATTCGCCGGACGCTGCCCAATGCACGAAAGCGGATGATTGGCGCTTGGGCATTTGTGGACCACTTTGGCCCAACCCAGCAGACAGACGGCATGGTTGTTGCCGCTCACCCGCACACCGGATTACAAACTGCAACCTGGTTATTCGAAGGTCGAATCGAACACCGCGACAGCATTGGCACGATTCAACACATCGAGCCTGGGCAACTGAACCTGATGACGGCTGGGCACGGAATTTCGCACAGCGAGTTGTCTGAAGCGGGTCCACAATCACTGCACGCCGTTCAATTGTGGATTGCCCTCCCGGATTCTGTTCGCGAAGCCACCACCGCATTCGAGCACATCAGCGAATTACCCGAGGTCACTCTGGGGAAGTCGACCATCAAAGTTTTTGCTGGCGAATTGCTAGGGGTTGCGGCACCAACAAAGCTCTACAGCAAACTTGTTGGCGCAGAAGTGAGGATTCCAGCCGGAACCTCTTTGACGTTGCCGGTGGACTCTTCTTTTGAACACGGAGTCATGCTGGTGCAGGGTTCAGTAACCGTCAACGGCACCGACGTAGCCCAAGAGCTAACCGAGTACCTATCCCCCGGCACTGAGCGGATTGAGATCACTGCCGGCCGCAGCGATGTTATTGCCGTTTTACTCGGCGGCGAACCATTTTCTGAGCCGATTGTGATGTGGTGGAACTTTATTGCCCGAACTCACGACGAAATCGTTGAGCAGCGCGAGCAATGGAATGCTCGTGACCCAAGATTTGGCGAATTTCAAGACCGAATTGGCGGATGGATTCCCGCGCCGGACCTACCAAACGTGACCCTGAGATCGCGCAACTAGGACTCTCACCCCGCCCCAATAAATTGGGGCCCCGGTATGTTTCTCGCCCTACACACCCAAAAAATAAACGACTTGTCGAAATGACAAGTCGTTTATTTTTAGTGCCCCTAGTGGGACTCGAACCCACACTGTGTCGATTTTAAGTCGACTGCCTCTGCCATTGGGCTATAGGGGCGGAAAAGAAAAGGGATGCCTGAGGGCATCCCTTTTCAACTTCAGAACTTACTTCTTTGGTCGAGATGCAAAAGTCTCGAACGCTAAGCGCGGGTCCTTGGTAGCTGAGATCGCAACGATGTCGCGACGTAGCAAGAAATTCCAGATCCAGCCAGAGAATACGCGAATCTTGCGCTCCCACATAGGCATTGCCAGACCGTGGTAACCACGGTGCATGAACCATGCGATTAGACCCTTGACAGCAAACTTCTTGTACTGGAACACACCAACACCGATACCTAGGCCTGCAACTGCACCCTTGTTCTTGTGGAAGTACTCCTGGATGCCCTCGTTACGCAACGAAGCAACGATGTTCTTGGCAAGCAACTTGGCCTGGCGAACAGCGTGCTGAGCGTTTGGAACACAGAAGCCGCCAACGCCGCCACCTGAAAGGTCTGGGACAGCTGAAACGTCACCCGCAGTCCAAGCGTCTGCGATCACGTTCTCGCCATCGACAACCTGAAGCGTTGCCTTTGCGGTAATGCGGCCACGCTCGTCTAGTGGAAGGTCTGTGTTGCGAACAAATGGGTGAGCCATAACACCAGCGGTCCAGACGATTACATCTGACTCGAAGCTTTCGCCGGTTGATAGCTCAATCTTGCCCTTTTCGGCTGACTGAAGCTGGGTGTTCAAGTGAATCTTGGCACCACGCTGGTCAAGGTTGGCAATAACCCACTGGCTGGTCTCAAGTGAAACCTCAGGCATGATGCGACCCATTGCCTCGATTAGGTGGAAGTGGGTGTCTTCAAAAGTGATGTTTGGGTAGTAGCGAAGCAAGTAGCTGACGAGCGAACGCATCTCAGCAAAAGTCTCGATACCGGCAAAACCGCCACCAACAACCACGAAGGTCAAAAGACGGTCGCGAGCTGCACCCGCAGGCAGGTTGGCTGCCTTGTCTAGGTTGGTGATGATGCGGTTGCGAATCTCAACAGCTTCTTCGATGGTCTTCAGGCCGATTGCATTGTCTGCAACACCTGGAATAGGGAAGGTTCGAGAAACGGCACCAGCGGTCACGACGATCTGGTCGTACTGCTGCTTATAAGGCTTGAGGCCTGCAACTTCGATGGTCGCAGTCTTCTTCTTGTGATCAACGTTGGTTACCTTTCCGGCAACGATGTTGGTCTTGCGAAGGTGACGACGGTGTGAAGTCACAACGTGGCGCGCCTCGATTGAACCGGCCACAACCTCAGGAAGGAATGGCTGGTAAGTCAGGTATGGAAGTGGATCAACTAGGGTCACTTCAGCTTCGTTCTTCCCTAGAAGTTTTTCTAGTTTGAAAGCAGTGTAGAAACCGGCGTAGCCGCCACCGACGATAAGGATCTTTGGCGCAGTGGCGCCACTCTTGTTTGCAGGCATTGTTCTAATTTACTACCTTCCGACTGCTTATTTGTTACGTCTAAGTCTGCGAGCCACAGAAATCACTGCGGCCGCAAAAATAATGCCGTAAATGATGGTCGGAAGGACATTCGAATAATCTCTAGGTTCAGCCGGAATGGTCTCTGAAACCTGTTCACCGGGCACCGGTTCTGAGATGCCTCCATCGATGATTTCTGAATCAACATCGCGGTAGAGCTCGATCCACTCGGCCAGCGAACCAAGCGGGTTTTCAGACACCGGTTCGACAGTCGCTGTAAGGGCGCGAAGCGGATCGATCAGTCCGTAACCGTACTTCGGGGAATAGCTTTCTTCAGTAACTTTCTTTGCTGTTTTGATCACACGATTTATGACATTTGCGGCATCTAAATCTGGGTAATAAGACCTGACCAGGGCGACCAAACCGCTCACGATAGGCGCTGCACCGCTGGTGCCACTCCAGACCTTATACTCTCCGTTCGGTGCCGCACCAACCAAATCGGTGGCCGGCGCGCTCACGCCAATAGTTAATCCATCTACCGATGCTTCTTCGCTGGCTTTTCCATTTCGATCAACTCCAGCAACTGCCAGGACTCCCGGGATGGTGGCCGGGGCACTGGCAAACTCGGCCCCAGATGCGCGATTTCCGGCAGCAGCGACAACCACCACATCGTGCTCGAAGGCATAGGTGAAGGCACTGTCCCAAGACTCGGGCCACCCAGCATTATTGCGAGATAGCGACAAATTAATCACGTCAGCGCCGTGATCGACAGCCCACCGGATGCCTTCAGCCACTTGGTCGTCGGTACTCAAGCCCGCTACGCCAAAGGCCATCGAAGCACTCAAAAGATCAGCCTCGGGTGCGGTTCCTAAAACACCATTGCCACTGCCGTGCCCCCGACCGGCAATCAGGCTGGCCACCATAGTGCCATGAAAACTGCTGGCCCCAACTGGAATGCGACCGTTGAAAGACCCCAAACCAGATAGATCGGTACCGCCAACTAGTACGTTTTGAAGGTCAGGATGACTGCCGTCAACACCGGTGTCAATGACGGCCACGGTGACTCCGGCGCCTTTGGTGAGGTTCCAGGCCTTTTGAAATGAGTAATCGGTGAGCCAATACTCGCGATCACGAATGATGTCAGCTCGAGCGGGTTGCGAAACCAACAAAACACTGGCCACAGCCAGCGTTATTGCTAGTAGCTTTCGCAGACGCACTTGTTTGGGCTCCAGGAGCAAGCCTCTAGAGCGATATCACCAATTGGGTTTACACCAGGACCGGCAGCGAGAGCATGGCCAATTAGCGCATGCAAACACTTGACGCGAGTAGGCATTCCACCGGCAGAAATACCGGCAATTTCAGGCACATCCAACCCCAAGTCTTTTGCAGTGCGGTCACGATCGGCAATGAATGCCTCATGCGCTTTTTGGTAGGCGGCGGCCAATTCTGGCTCCTCGGCCAGCCTTGCCTGAAGCTCGGCCATCAAACCGCTTGCCTCGAGGGTCGAGACAGCCGCGGTCGCCCCGCGATGGGTTAGGTAGTAGGTGGTTGGGAATGGTGTTCCGTCAGATAGTCGCGGAGCGGTGTGGACAACGGTTGGCTTGCCACAGACGCATCGAGCGGCAATGGCCACGATGTCTCGCGCTGGCCGGCCGAGTTGGCGAGAAACTTCAGCAATGTCACTTTCAGTAACCGGGGTAAGTGGCATGTGTTTATTCTCCTGCGGTTTCTTCGACCGGCTCTTCGATTCCGGCACGAATTACTGATTCAAGCACGGCGTCGACCCAGTTGTTTGAAGTCTGTCGAATATCGGTTGAAATTTCATCGGTGTTGGCACGCTCAGCGAGCATGGCGCCAACTGTTCCCGAAGTGTCTGACATGTCAACGCCATCGGCATCCATGACAAGGTATGAAACCTCACCCGGCATTACATAATAAAGGCGGTCACGCGCTTGAGCACGGATGTAAACCGGGTCTTCCCAGCGCTTGCGTTCTTCCTGCATATCCAGGACATCCTGCTTGGCTTTATCAACCGCGGCCTGCGCCTCAGCAATTTGCTGACGCTGGATAACCCAGGTTTGAACCCGGGGTGCCAGTGTGACAACTCCAAAAACAATTACTGTCAGGAGCGTGAGTGTGTAGGTGTTTAAACGAAAACCCCGCAAAGCGGCCGATACGGATACCGGCGCGGCCTTTGCGGGGCGTTTCATTTATCTGAACTTACTTAGCGATGAAGCGTGGGAAAGCTGCGCGACCAGCGTAGAACGCTGCGTCTGACAGTTCTTCTTCAATGCGAAGCAACTGGTTGTACTTTGCAACACGCTCTGAACGAGCAGGAGCACCGGTCTTGATCTGGCCCGCGTTGGTTGCAACGGCCAAGTCAGCGATGAAGGTGTCCTCGGTCTCACCTGAACGGTGAGAAATGATTGCCTTCATGCCGTGAACCTGTGCCAAAGTAACTGCATCTAGGGTCTCGGTTAGAGTACCGATCTGGTTTACCTTTACCAAGATGGCGTTTCCAGCCTTCTCATCGATGCCCTTCTGCAAACGTGCAGGGTTGGTTACGTAAAGGTCGTCTCCAACTAGCTGAACCTTGTCGCCAAGCTGAGCAGTCATCTTGGTCCATGAAGCCCAGTCATCTTCTGAAAGTGGGTCTTCGATAGAAACTAGTGGGAAGCGAGCAACTAGGTCAGCGTAGTAAGCGATCATTTCATCGCCAGTGCGCTCCTGACCTTCGAAGGTGTACTTCTGGGTCTCTTCTGAGTAGAACTCGGTCGCTGCAACGTCAAGTGCAAGCGCGATGTCGGTTCCTAGCTTGTAGCCAGCCTTAGCAATTGCCTCAGCAATTAGCTCAAGCGCAGCTGCGTTGGTTGGAAGCTCAGGTGCAAAACCACCCTCGTCACCAAGACCGGTTGCCAAGCCCTTGCTTGAAAGCAGGCTCTTTAGCGCGTGGTAAACCTCAACGCCCCAACGAATTGCTTCGCTGAAAGTCTCGGCACCCAAAGGAACAATCATGAACTCTTGAATGTCTACACCGGTGTCAGCGTGAGCGCCACCGTTGATGATGTTCATTAGAGGAACTGGAAGAGTGTGGGCGTTTGGGCCACCTAGGTAGCGGTATAGCGGCTGACCGGTTGCCTCAGCAGCGGCACGAGCGTTTGCCATTGAAACACCAAGGATTGCGTTTGCACCGAGGTTTGACTTGGTGGCGGTGCCGTCTAGTGAAATTAGCGCTGCGTCAACCAGGCGCTGGTCTAGTGCATCAAAGCCAACCAATGCTTCGTCAACAGTCTCAACAACTGCCTTGACTGCGTTCTGAACGCCCTTGCCTAGGTAGCGTGACTTGTCGCCATCGCGGCTTTCGTGTGCTTCAAAAGCACCGGTAGATGCGCCAGATGGAACCGCTGCGCGGCCAAAACTGTCGTCTTCTAGCAGAACTTCTACCTCAACGGTTGGGTTACCGCGTGAGTCAAGAATCTCGCGGGCGCCAATGGCTTCAATGATTGACAAGGTGTCTCCTTATTTGGGCTGTTTTAAAACGCGCCAGATGACGCGAAAAACGTCATCGTAATGGTTATTAGTTTAGTGAAGAAAGCGTTTAGTTGCTGATTGGCTTGATGGTCAAAGCACCGATGTCTGATGAATCTTCGGTAACAATTGCAAAGTGAGTGAAGCCGTGCAGCGCGAGGTTTTCAAGCAGCTGATTTAGTTTCTTAGGACGCTGCTCAAGGCGAACCGAATACCCCTGCTCAAAAAGAGCCGACTGAAACTTAAGTGCATTACCAACAACCGCCGGAGCTGTGCTGTCTAGAACCAGCACGAGGTTGGATGCAGCGCTCTGCACTTGCTGATCACTGACCAGTTCAACCGCGCGCTCGAAGCCGATCGAGATACCAACGGCCGGAACGTCCTCGCCGGTCCAGCGACCGACCATTCCGTCATAACGTCCGCCGCCGCCAATTGACGAACCAGATTCTGGGTGCTCAATTTCAAAGATCGTGCCGGTGTAGTAACCCATGCCACGAACCAGCGTTGGATCAAATCTGAGTCGGTTAGACCCAAACCGCGCTTCAATAGCCTCAAAAATCGGTGCCAATTCTGCAGGCACTGGAAGGTTTTCTGAAATGGCGTTTAGCCAGGCAGCCGCTCGCTCAGCGACAGCAGAGTCAAACTTTTCAGCCAGTTCGGCCACTACTCCCTCGGCTGCAATCTTGTCGAGCTTATCGATGGTGATCATGGCCGAGCCTCGGCCAGACTCAGGAACGCCGAGTTGCTCCAGAAGGTTGGTGAGCAAAACCCTGTGGTTCACACGAATGGTTGCCGCCGACAGACCAATGCGCTCGAGCGCATCGAGCGACGAAACTAGAAGGTCAATTTCGGCCAGGATGCTGCTGTCTCCGATGATGTCGATGTCACACTGCACAAACTGTCGGTAGCGACCCTTCTGTGGGCGCTCCGCACGCCAAACTGGTCCGGCTTGGATTGATTTGAAAACCTTAGGAAGTTTGGAACGATTGGTCGCGTAATAACGAGTCAATGGAACTGTCAGGTCGTAGCGCAATCCCAAGTCAGCCAGATTGTCTTCACCTTCGCTGGCTGCCAGAGCTGCCTCGAGCTCGGCACCGCGCTTCATCACGCGGAACGCCAGCTTCTCGTTGTCGCCGCCTTGCCCTGAAGTGAGTCGAGCCAGATCTTCTAGTGCGGGGGTCTCGATTTCTTGAAACCCGTGAGCCATGTAGGTAGCGCGAATCCCATTCAAAACCTGGGTGCGCTTCAGGTGGTCTGCAGGTAGAAAATCGCGCATTCCGCGAGGTGGGTGCACGTCTTTAGCCATGTAGCAAGTTTGCCACAGGCTAAACGGCTATGACTTCAACGACAGGTACTAGTCGTCATCCTCATCGTCATCATCGGCCTCGTCTTCGTCGTCTTCGTCGTCGTCCGAATCTTCGTAATCGTCATCATCGTCGTCATCATCACCGTAGGCTCCCGCCGAAGGCGTAGCGCTCGAGGTGTTACCAAAGTCAACTGCAAGTGGATCAATTAGCTCAACCGCGCTCGAAACAGCGGCAGCCGTGGCAGTCGAAGAAGCTTCGAAGGAATTTAGGCCAATCTCAAGAGTCTGAGCTGCCGACCCGGTTGCCCCTGCGTCAACAGCTGAACCTGAAGTATCAGTCGAAGTCGCCGGCGAGCTTTGGTTTAGCGAATTTTGCTCGGTGATTGGAAGAACTCCGTCCCCAGCAAAGGCCGGAGCCATCATGAACAAGGCGAACGCTGCACCTGCTGAAACGGCAGCACCCGACACAAACGACTTGCGCTTCTCGGTCGGTTCAACTTTTTCGTACTCGTATGGGGAATCTGAGTCTTGAAGACCATCTTGATTTTGCATTTCTTCCTCCGTGAGTAGCTTGGAACTTCTACTTCGAGCAAACCACCCAAGGCTGAGCAAAACCTGTGAGCCGCCTTTGAAACCGCCTAGAGTTCGGCTGGCAAACCAATTACGCCGGCATCGTTGGCATCGGCCAGTTCAACCTCACGGATCTCGACCTGAAGTTCTCGCACCGCACCGCGAAGGGCACGCTCAGAGTCAAACCCGGCGGACTTGCCAGACGAAACGATGGCCAACAGGATGGCGCCCAATTCAGCCTCGCTGGTGACCGAAAACGGTCCCGGCGCATCAGCATCAAGCAATCCAATTTTTTCGGCCTTGCCAATAACCTTGTCGGCCAAAGCCAATGCTGGCAGCGCCTGAGGGATCCCGTCTAGAACCGATGAACGTTCTGGCTTTTCACGCTGCTTGTGAGCATCCCAGTTCAGCATCACATCATCGCCGGTCTTCGCGGCGTACTTTTCAAGTTCTTCTGCTGAGCCAAATACGTGAGGGTGGCGCCCAATCATTTTTTGCGCCGAAAGTTCGGCGACATCCTGGATGTCGAAGGGCTCGCCGAGGCTGCCGGATGCTGCGAGATCACTGTGGAAGACCACCTGGTACAGCACATCTCCAAGCTCTTCGAGAATGTCCTCACGTTTTCCCGACTCGATGGCATCGATCAGCTCGTAAGCCTCTTCAAGCAAGTACTTAGTCAGCGAGTTGTGGTCCTGCTCGGCATCCCAAGGGCAACCACCCGGGGCACGCAGCTTATTAGCAACGGCAATCAAATCATTAAGTTTGGTCATCATTTGGCTTTCTGAGGATCAGATTCAGAATCTGGTTTTGGCGGAAACACTCTTGCCAAGAAAGCCCACACCCAGTCGATGATGGCTTGGTCTCGCAATGGTTCAAAGTTAGCGTCTCTTGGCGCCGGAACCATCAGGGTCTGGGCCGATTGGAGATATTTAATTCCAGGGAACAAGTGGGTTAGGGCCACCTGCTGAGCTTCATCGATAACCACCGGCTGAACTTTTACCTGAAGGCCGAGAACATTTAGGTCTTTGAGCCCCAATCGGTTGGCCTGCTGGCGAAGCTCAGTAACCTCAATCAGGTTCTTGACTGAATCCGGCGCCTTGCCGTAGCGGTCCTCAAGTTCAGCCAAAATAGCGTCAAGCTGCTTTCGAGAGCCTTTCTCCCCACTGGCAGCGGATAGCTTGTGATAGGCCTCTAAGCGCAAACGCTCGCTGTCTACATAGGTGTTTGGAATGTGGGCATCGACCGGCAGTTCGAGCTTAAGCTCGGCTGGAGATTCGGTCTTCTCACCCTTGAAATCGGCAACGGCCTCCCCGATCATTCGCAGGTAAAGGTCAAATCCCACGCCTGCGATGTGGCCGGACTGCTCACCGCCGAGTAGGTTTCCCGCTCCTCTAATTTCAAGGTCCTTCATAGCAATCTGCATTCCGCCACCAAGTTCATTATTCAGTGCGATTGTTGCCAATCGGTCGTGCGCTGTTTCGCTAAGCGGCTTATCTGGCGAATAGAAGAAGTACGCATAGGCTCGTTCTCTACTTCGACCAACTCGACCTCGAATTTGGTGCAGCTGACTCAATCCAAAGTTCTCTGCTCGGTCAACTATCAGAGTGTTGGCATTCGGAATATCGATGCCGGTTTCGATAATCGTGGTCGACACCAAAACGTCAAACTTGCGCTCCCAGAAATCAACCACCACCTGCTCAAGTGCGGTCTCAGTCATCTGGCCGTGAGCAACGGCAATTCTCGCCTCGGGCACCAACTCGGCGAGTTGGTTGGCAACTGCCTCAATAGTGCTGACCCGGTTGTGCACGAAGAACACCTGACCTTCACGGATCAGTTCACGCCTAATTGCCGCTGCAACTTGCTTTTCAGAGTAACCACCGATGTAGGTCAAAATCGGGTGACGTTCTTCGGGTGGCGTCGCCAACGTTGACATTTCTCGAATACCGGTAATCGCCATTTCCAAGGTACGAGGAATCGGGGTTGCCGACATTGACAGGATGTCGACGTTGGTTTTCATTTCCTTAAGCTTTTCCTTGTGCTCAACACCAAAGCGCTGTTCCTCATCGATGATGATCAAACCAAGCTGGCGGAACTTGACGCTTTCGCTCAAGAGTCGATGGGTTCCAATCACCATGTCGACGGAACCGTCGGCAAGCCCAGCGATTGTCTCTTTTACTTCTTTGGCCGTTTGGAATCGAGATAGCGAACGGACGTTGACAGGGAAACCTGCAAAGCGCGACTCGAATGTATCGGTGTGCTGACGGACCAAGAGGGTGGTCGGGACCAACATGGCAACCTGCTTGCCATCCTGAATGGCCTTGAACGCTGCACGGACCGCGACTTCAGTTTTGCCGTAGCCAACATCGCCGGCCAACAGGCGGTCCATCGGAACCTCGCGCTCCATATCGCGCTTGACCTCATCGATGGTGGTCAATTGATCTGGAGTCTCAACGAAGGCAAACGCTTCTTCGAGTTCATGTTGCCAAGGGGTATCTGGGCCAAAAGCATGCCCCTTTGACTTCATTCGCGCGGAATAGAGCTTGACCAGGTCAATCGCAATCTTGCGAATAGCCTTGCGGGCGTTGCCCTTAACTCGAGCCCAGTCAGTTCCGCCCATTTTGGAGAGAACCGGGGCTTCGCCGCCGACATACCTGGTCAAAAGGTCCAGTTGATCGGTCGGCACAAACAGGGTGTCGCCCGGATACCCGCGCTTCGATGGCGCGTATTCGATCAGAAGGTATTCGCGCTGGGATTGCATTTTTCCAACGCCACTGGCGCGCTGAACAAGTTCAACAAATCGGCCGATGCCGTGGGTCTCGTGAACGACGTAGTCCCCGGCTTTGAGAGTGAGTGGGTCGACTGCCTGGCCGCGCTTGGTCGCCAGCTTGCGAACAGTTGGGCTGACGTAAACCGAGCTCTTGCCATAGAACTCAGCTTCGGTAATCACAATCAACTTGGATTCAGGAGCCGTGAAGCCTTTGCGCAAACTCGCCTGAACCACATCCGCGGTAATTTTGGCAGCCACCATTTGCTCTTGTAGGCGCTCTACGGTTCCGTGCCCCTCAGCAACCAAAACCACGTGATTGCCGGCCTTGGCCTGGTCTTCCAACCATTCGATTGAGGTAGTTTCGAGCCCCTTGAAATTCGGCACCTCAAACAGCCCCAAATTCACCAGAGTTTCGTCATCTGCACCAAATTGAGACACCGTGAACATCGGGCGTCCATCCAAAGCATCTTTGAACTGCGATAGTTCAACAAACCCACCCGCACTGAGGTCGATTGGTGCGTTAGCGCCCTCGGTTGCCGCATCCCAGGCGGCATGTAAAAACTCTTCGTTGGTCTCGACCAAACTTGCGGCACGCGCAGCCGACTTCTCGGGCGACAACAGGGTCACGAGGGTGTCACTAGGAAGGTAATCGCTGAGTGGAACCATTCGATCGACAAGGACCGGCGCGAGCGATTCCATGCCGTCCACGGGGATACCCTCGGAGAGCTTTGCCAACATCGAAGAGATGTTTGGAAACTCGTGCAGCATCTCACGTGCGCGACTTGCAACATTCGGCGTGATGATAATTTCTCGCGCTGGGTAGACCTGAAGGGACTCGACTTTGCCTTCGATTGATCGCTGGTCCGCCACCGAGAACTGACGAATCTCCTCGAGCTCATCGCCGAAAAATTCAAGACGCATCGCATGCTCAGCCGTAGTCGGGAAGATATCTAGAATTCCACCGCGTACCGCAAACTCACCGCGTCTGGTAACCATGTCGACTCGGTGGTACGCGATTTCGACTAACTTCAGTGGCAATTCGAAGAGCGGATACTCTTTGCCAAGCTCAAGAGTTAGTGGCGGATGAGCAGCCAAGCCAGAGACCACCGGCTGCAAAACCGCACGGACTGACGCAATCACGTAGACCTCGTGATCTGGAGCCTCAGCCTTTAGCTCATTCAAACGGTGCAAAACCTGGAGTCTTCGACCGACGGTTTCGGGACTCGGGCTCAGGCGCTCATGAGGCAGGGTCTCCCACGAAGGAAACTCGAGAATCTCTGCGGTCGGATCTAGGTCACGCAGAGCGGCTGCCACGTCTTCACCCTCGCGTCCAGTGGCAACCACAACAAGTTGGGTTCTCGACAGTTTGGCATCTGCCCTGAACTTTGAGATGACATCCAAAATAACCGGATGAGCGCCCTGCGGAGCGATCAGATCTACGCGTGAATTTTTGATTTTTGCCTGCAGTGAGGCGAAGGGGTATCCCTCTGAAACGAGTGCGCCAAGGCGCGAAAGGGCCTTGAGATTTTGCGTACTCACAAGGTAAGTCTAAGTTGACCGGACCGCTGAGTATTCCGAGGAATTGCTATTCCGGTGAGTGAAATTTTTGCTGTGCCGTCGTGATTCCGTCACGAACGATTGCCTCAACAGCATCAGCAGCAATCTCGAGGGTGACTGGCAGGTTTTTACGCTCAGCCGAGCCAAAATCCTTGAGAACAAAATCGGCGGTATCCATGCGGCCCGGCGGTCTGCCGATGCCAACTCTCACACGAGCAAAATCATTAGAACCGCAAGCTGCGATGATGTCGCGAAGCCCGTTGTGACCGCCATGCCCACCACCCTGCTTTAGGCGAATGGTCTCTGCTGGGATGTCCAACTCATCGTGCAGAACGATCAGGTTGGAAAGTGGAATGTCGTAAAACTTCATCAGGGCAGAGACCGGTCCGCCACTGGTATTCATGTATGAGCCCGGCTTGGCCAGTATCAATTTGGCCCCACCTGCTCCCAGCCTTGCCTCAGCAACGGCCGCGTGCGATTTGTGGCTCTTGAAGTTTGCCCCTAGTCGATCGGCCAAAACCGAGAGCACCATTTGACCAACATTGTGCCGGTTAGCAGAATAGTCGGGCCCGGGGTTACCGAGCCCGACTACTAAGTAAGCCGAATTATTCAGTTGATTACTCTGCTGCTAGTTCTGCTGCGTGACCAGCTGCGGTTGCCACAACTGAGGCAACTAGCTCGTCATCAGCAAGCTCAAGCTTTGCGCCTGCAGGAACCTTGACGTCCTTGGCTAGAACGTGGAAGCCTGCGCCCTCCTTGTTGAAGACAACCTCAACAAAGTCAGGGATGCTGGTTGCTGCAACTTCTAGCTTCACGGTCTTGTGCTCTAGGTCGATAACGGTACCTGAAAGTGACTCGCCAACGATGTGCACTGGAACCTCAACGTGAACGCGCTCACCCTTGACTAGGGTCACTAGGTCAATGTGCTCGATGATCTGAGTTACTGGGTCCTTTGAGGCGCTCTTAACAAGAACTGACTCTTCGACGCCGTTGATGGTTAGGTCGATAACTGCGTTCTTGTGACGCAGGATAAGTGCAACCTCGTGCGCAGGAACAACGATGTGGCGAGCTTCGGTGCCGTGACCGTAGATAACTGCTGGAGTCTTGCCTGCCGCACGGAACTTGCGTGCTGCACCCTTACCGAAAGATTCGCGGACTTCGCCGACTAGCTTTGCTGCTGTGTTCATAATGGTTTCCAATCTGGTTTGTAATTCATCAACTCAAGCGTGGAACGCGAGGATACCTGCCGTGGAAACCGGCTAAATGCCCCGTCGATAACGGCTCCGAATGGAGCCCTCGCCGTTGTCTTCTAAAAGTCTACTTTGTTTTAGAGCCCGGCAGCAAACATCACGCCGGCTGACGACGCCAGAATCAAGGACATTAGCAGACCGAACCAAGAAACTAACCGCGGGAACATGCGCTCAGTTACTGGTTGTGCCAAGGCGCTCAGGTGACCGATCGCGTAGTAAAACAAAACTCCCAGCGATGACAGCGAGATAACCCAGCTAATTGGACCGGCCAGGACCAACAGGGCGGCGAGGCCGGCAACCGCAAGCTCGGCAACCCATGGTGAGCCGAACTTGTTCCGGTTTGCGAGCGACGGAGGCAACGCTTCATCTGCACCCATCTCGGCAGCGGTTCGAGAAACCCCTGCCAAGAGAGCCAGCATTGATCCGGCTGAGGCTATCGCAGCCACCACGACGGTGACCCCCTCGAATGTCAAACCAATCTCAGAGAAGAAAACTAGAAATGGCAATTGGTTAGAAGCTACTGATGAGGCAAGCACCGGGCTAAGCACGACGGCAAGGCCCCCGTAAAGCGCCAACACCAAAAGCAGGCTAATTGCGATTGCGAGTGGAATGTTTACGCGTGCGTTACGCACCTCGTTCCCCAAGGTTGCCACTCGCGCATAACCGGCGAAGGCAAAAAAGAAGATTGCTGCGGCAGTGACAATTTGCGGTTCAAAATCTTTACCTGCAGAAACCGTGGCCGGCGGTAATTCTTGACCGTGGATCAAACCTGTGGCAATGGTGAGCGCGAGAAACAGAACGGTGATGCTGGCCAAAATCATCGCTACGGTGGCCGTGCGTTGAATACCAAGAATGTTAATTAGTGCCAATACTGCAATCAGGGTGATAGCTATTGCCTGCTGGTATCCGGGCAAAACATAAGCCCCAAAAACTAAACCGATAGCCGCAATCGATGCGATTTTTCCAATCACAAATGCGAACCCGGCGGTTTTGGCAACTTTGTCGTTGAGATAGACGCTCGCATAGGCGTAAACTCCGCCGGGCCTATCCACCTGACGAGCAAGCTGAAGAATCGAAGCCGAATTTAGCGCTGCCACAAGGCCGGCCAAGAGCAAGGAAAGCCAAAGCCATTCACCCGCAAGGGCAAATGCTTCGCGGAAGACTATGAAGACTCCCGCACCAAGCATCGAAGCTACCCCGATGGCAACCGCACCGATTAGTGAGAGTTGCTGCCTAGGCAGATTGGACAATTGGGTTTACGCGTGCCCGGGGAATAGCTTGTTGACCGACTCGTCACCGAAGACTGCACTGATTGCCGCAGCGATTAGCGGAGCAATCGAGAGCACAGTCAGGTTGTCGAACTGCTTGTCAGGCGTGATTGGCAAGGTGTTGGTAACAATTACCTCGTCGACCACACCGCTTGAAAGACGCTCAACAGCTGGTTTTGAGAAAACCGCGTGGGTTGCAGCAACAATTACTCGTGCTGCCCCGTTGTCCTTCAAAGCCTTGGCAGCCGCGACAATCGTGCCCGCGGTGTCAATCATGTCGTCAACCAGCAAACAGGTACGGCCCTTTACGTCACCAACAAGCTCGTGGGCCTCTACCTGGTTTGGGCGGTCCGGGTCGCGACGCTTGTGGATGATGGCCAGCGGTGCACCAAGGCGCTCGGCCCAGATGTCCGCCACGCGCACGCGGCCTGAGTCCGGAGAAACCACAGTGAGGTTCTCGTTGCCGAAGCGCTCAGCAACGTGGTCTGCCAGCATCGGAAGCGCCCAAAGGTGATCAACCGGACCGTCGAAGAAACCCTGGATCTGAGGAGTGTGAAGGTCAACTGACATAATTCGGTTGGCACCGGCCGCCTTGAACAAATCAGTCATTAGACGGGCAGAGATTGGCTCGCGTCCTTTGTGCTTTTTGTCCTGGCGAGCGTAAGGAAAGAATGGGGCGACAACTGTGATTCGCTTTGCCGATGAACGCTTCATAGCGTCAACCATGAGCAACTGCTCCATGATCCAGTTGTTGATGCCGGATGAGTGTGACTGAATGACGAATGCGTCGACACCGCGAACAGATTCTTCATAGCGAACGAAGGTTTCACCGTTGGCAAAGTCGTATGCCGTGGTCGGGACCAGTGAGGTGTTCAGCAGGGTGGCAACCTCTTCAGCAAGAGCTTGGTGTGCGCGCCCGCTAACGATGACTAGTCGTTTTGAATTGCTGGCTGTGATTTCCAAGATGGGCTCCCGCTTTCTGAGTAATTTAGTTTTTTGCCTTGTGGGCGGCTTCTGCTGCTTTAGTGCCAGGGCGCTTAGAGATTACCCAGTCGGCCAGATTACGCTGCGGTGCAACGTTCATAGCCAAATCGCCAGCCTCTACACTGCGGCGAACTACAGTTCCTGCAGCGGTGTAAGCCCCATCACCAATGGTAATTGGTGCAACAAAAACATTGTGCGAGCCGGTTCGAACATGCGAACCAACTGTGCTCGAGTGCTTGGCTACGCCATCGTAGTTGGCAAAAATTGTGCCTGCACCGATGTTCGATAGCTCGCCGATGGTCGCGTCACCCACGTAGCTCAGGTGCGGAACCTTTGATCCGGCACCGATTTTGGCATTCTTGGTTTCGACAAAGGTGCCGATTTTGCCATCGGCACCGAGTTCGGTTCCGGCTCGCAAGAACGAGAACGGACCAACCGATGCGCCTGCGCCGATGATCGAGCCGGTTACGTGCGACTTAACAACAGTTGCGCCCTCGGCAACCTGGGTGTCAACCATGTATACCTCTGGACCAACCGTGGCTCCGGCAGAAATCTGGGTCAGCCCCTTGAGCTGGGTACCAGCCAACAGGGTGACGTCCTCGCCCAGTTGCACGGTCACGTCAATCCAAGTCGAACCTGAGTCCTGAATGGTCACGCCAGCTCGTTGCCAGGCTTCGCAAATTCTGTAGTTCAATTCGGCCGCCACTTCGGAAAGCTGAACTCGATCGTTGATTCCGGCCACCAACCAGTTATCAGCAACAGCCAATGCCTGGACTCGTTTTCCTTGGTGCAACAACTCGGCTGCTGCATCGGTCAGGTACTTTTCTCCCTGAGCGTTGTGCGAGCCAACTTTTGCCAAAGCAGAGCGCAGGTTGGCGGCATCAAAGACGTAAACACCCGCGTTTACTTCTGCAATCTCCAACTGGTCGGCATCAGCATCGCGGTGTTCAACAATTTGGATGAACTTACCGTCATTGCTGCGGATAATTCGACCGTAGCCGGTTGGGTCATCAACAACAGCCGTAAGGATAGACGCTGCGTAACCACCTGCGAGGTGCTCGCCAAGAAGTGATTCAAGCGTTGTCACGTCTAGCAGCGGGACATCGCCGCTGGTTACGATTACCGCACCATCGAAATCGGCTGGCAGCGCCTCAAGGCCACATTCGACCGCGCGCCCAGTACCTGGCACATCATCTTGTTCGGCAATTACCGCAGTCGGAAAGTAAGCGCTGATGTACTCAGAGATTAAATCTTTTTGGTGGCGAACAACGGGCACCACGTGCGCGGCACCGAGAGAGGTGGCAGTGGCCAAAACGTGGCCAAGGAGCGGAAGTCCGGCAAGCTCATGCATAACTTTCGGTTTTGCCGAACGCATACGAGTTCCAGAACCGGCAGCCAAAACGATGACTGCTAGGCGCTGTTCGCTCATTTTGCTCCTGTTCAAATGCTGATGCGCTCCCCCACCAGGACTCGAACCTAGAAAGCCGCCTCCAAAGGGCGGAGTGTTGCCATTACACCATGGGGGATCCGCAGTATTTCGACTGCCCCTTAAGTCTGCCAGATAAGCAGGCCCGCTGGTGCGATTTCTATTGAAGTAACTCGGAAGTTTCTAGCCATTCGAGTTCTAATTCTTCACGCTTGGCATTTAATTCGGTTTGCTTGCTCACGAATTTAGCCAAACCGGCATAGTCACTCTGATCATGCTGAGCCATCTCGCCGTGGAGCCTGGTCTCGTCACTAGCAATCTTTTCCAGAGCACGCTCAATGCGCGCCAAATTCTTCTCAGCCTCACGAACTTGAGCACCCGAAAGAACCGGCGCGGATTTTGCGTCGGCAACTGACCCAGATGTTGAATCTGCGCGTCCGTTCGCAGCTGATCCTCCGCGAGAGTTGCCGAGAGAGTGGCGGCGAAGTTCGAGGTATTGGTCGACGCCACCGGTTAGGTGTCGAAGGTTTCCGTCGCCGAGCAGAGCATATTGATGGTCTGTTACTCGCTCGAGCAGGTATCGGTCGTGACTAACCACAATGAGCGTGCCCGGCCAACCGTCAAGCAGGTCTTCCATCGCAGCAAGGATGTCGGTGTCGAGGTCGTTGGTTGGTTCATCGAGAATCAGGACGTTAGGTTCACCAAAAAGCAATCTCAAAAATTGAAGCCGGCGTCGCTGCCCGCCAGACAAATCTTCAATCGGTGTCTGCAATTGCGCCTGTGTAAAGCCAAGTTGCTCGACCAGCTGGCCGATGCCAACCTCTTTTTTGTCGACCACGAAGAAGGACTTTTCTCTGGCGATGAGGCTGAAAATGCGCTCACCGTGAAATTCATCTAGCTCTTTTACATCCTGGCTAAGGGTCGCGATTTTTACAGTTTTACCGCGTTTGATGCGGCCAGATGTTGGTTCAAGCAGTCCCTGAACTAACTTCAACAGGGTTGTCTTGCCGGCGCCATTGACTCCCACAAGCCCAACTCGATCCCCCGGACCTAGCCTCCAGGTGACGTCATGTAGCAACTCTCGACCATCGATCTCGTAGGTGAGGTTTTCTACGTCCAGTACGTCTTTACCCAAACGAGCCGTGGCCAATTTAGAGAGGGCAACGCGGTCCCGCGGCTCTGGCTCGTTGGCAATAAGTTCTGCCGCTGCATCCATGCGGAATTTTGGCTTGGATGTTCTGGCTGGCGCACCGCGGCGCAACCAGGCCAGCTCTTTACGCATCAGATTCTGACGGCGTGATTCAGAGGCTGCGGCACTTCTATCGCGTTCATTGCGCTGCAGGATGTACGCGGCATAACCGCCCTCAAACGGCTCAATCACACCGTCGTGGACCTCCCACGTTAGGTTGCACACCTCATCAAGAAACCATCGGTCGTGAGTTACCACGAGCAGACCGCCACCGTTATTCGCCCATCGTGTCTTTAGGTGACTGGCTAGCCAAGCAACACCCTCGATGTCCAGGTGGTTGGTTGGCTCGTCCAGCATCACAATGTCTAGATCCTGAACCAGCAATTTCGCCAACGCGACTCGACGTCGTTGACCACCGGAAAGTTCGCCGACCTGCTTTTCCCAATCCAAGTCGTTTAGAAGCCCCGAAATGACATCGCGGATTTTGGCATCGCCAGCCCATTCGTGTTCCGGCATGTCACCGACCACAGCCTGCCCGATGGTTTGCCCGGGGTCGATGACGTCAGCTTGATCCAAGAGACCGTAGGTCATGCCATTTCTGTGGGTTACGCGCCCACCATCCGGCTGTATCCGCTTTGCCAAAAGTTTAAGCAGCGTTGATTTTCCATCGCCGTTTCTACCGACAATTCCAATCCGGTCGCCTTCATTAACACCGATGGTGATCTCGTCGAAAACCTTCTTGGTAGGAAACTCCAATGACAACGCCTCTGCGCCGAGCAGATGGGCCATTAGTTT
This sequence comes from Rhodoluna limnophila, assembly GCF_005845365.1. Lineage (GTDB taxonomy): Bacteria > Actinomycetota > Actinomycetes > Actinomycetales > Microbacteriaceae > Rhodoluna > Rhodoluna limnophila. Next base: position 1,006,716 of record NZ_CP040509.1, read on the forward strand.
TTCTCCAATTTCGCGCCTTCAGATGGACCATAGGTCACTAGCGCTTCGTATCCAAGCACAGATAGATTGTTGGCAATTACCTCAGCCATGTCTGCGCTTTCGACCAAGAATGCAACCGTCGGGCCAGAGCCTGAAACCATTCCGGCCAATGCCCCCGCGGCCACGCCGTCGCTTATTGTTTTGGCAAGCTCGGGAATGGCCTGGATGGAACACTCTTCCAAATCGTTGCGGATGTGTTTGGCCAATTCATGGGCATCGCCGGACTGCAGCGCCTCGATTAGGCCAGCAGGAATGCTAGGAGCCGGCAGAGCGGCTGGGTCCAACCCGCGTGACACTCTAAGTGCGTCGAGCTTCTGATAAACACTCGGAGTACTAAGCCCGCCATCGTGAGGAACCAAAACCCAATGAGTGGTTTTGACCCCTTCAATCGCCTCGAGTGAATCGCCTCGACCGGTTCCGACAGCCACTCCACCCATCAGAGCAAAAGGCACATCTGCGCCGAGTTCGCCAGCCTGTTTCATTAGCGCTGATGTCATGATTCCGGAACAGTAGAGGTCATTTGCGGCCAACAAGGCTGCAGCCGCATCGGCAGAACCGCCACCCATGCCGCCAGCGACCGGCACCGATTTATCGATTTGAAAATGAACCGGATGTGCCGGCTGGGTTTCTGCTAGCGCAGAAACAAGTTTTGCTGCGCGGACCACCAAGTTGTCTTCTCCGGTCGGGACACCGGCCAACTGGCTTGACGAAAGCGAACCTTCAACCGCCACTGACCAGGCAACGGCCGGACTAAGGGTAACCCGCTCGCGAAGCCCAAGTGCTAGGTAAACGCTGGCAACGTCGTGATAGCCATCGGGCTGAAGCGAACCGACTTCAAAGTAGAGATTTATTTTCCCCGGCGCATCGGCCGTCACGCTGTGATTCAAGCGATTTCCAGTCGACCGTGAACACCGGCAAAAACTTCACGCCAGTAAAGCTCGCGTGGTTTGATGCCATCCAGGTCGGGCACAAGCTCGTGAACAACGCGAACATTTACTGATCCGTCAATCAACTCAAAACTAATAATCGCCCTGGTCCGGTCATCGAAGGCCAGGGTAATTTGCCCATTTTTAGTACCCAGAACTCTTGGGCGATCAAAAACGACCCACGAAGATACGTCATTCAAAACGGTGAACAGTCGCTGAAGTTCGACATTGAACATTTCTTCGACTTTGAAAGATAAAGCCATCACTGCCTCGCTTTCGCAATTGCCAAGAATTGGTGTACATCAAGTTCTTCACCTCGAGCCTGAGGGCTAACCCCAGCCTCGATCAAAATTCTCTCGGCCTCGGCCGCTGACCCAGCCCAAACAGCAAGTGCCTGACGAAGGGTTTTGCGCCTCTGGCCAAAAGCTGCATCGGCAACTTCAAAGGTTGCCAGGCGCAGCTCTTCAGAACCTAGAGCAACAGCACGTTTGGCAAAAAAGACAAGTGCCGAGTCAACATTTGGCACTGGCCAGAAGATGTTGCGGCCAACGTTCCCGGCCAGATACGAGTCTGCATACCAAGCCAATTTGACGCTAGGGACTCCGTAAATTTTTGATCCGGGCGTTGCTGCCAATCGGTGCGCAACTTCAGCCTGGACCAAAACCAGACCCTTTTGGATGGTCGGAAATTGCTCTAAGAAGTGCAGGAGAACGGGCACCGAGATGTTGTAGGGCAGGTTCGCCACCAATGCGTCCGGCGAGGCTGGGAGTTCGGTAACTTTTAGCGCATCGTTTCGAACCAGGGTGAAGTCAGTCCCCGGAGCTCGATTAGAAATCGTCGTCTCAAGTTCGGCAGCCATCTTTGGATCAATTTCAACGGCAATTACCTTCTGAGCAACCTCTAGGAGACCAAGAGTTAGCGAGCCAAGGCCCGGTCCAATTTCAACTACCACCTCTTGGCCCCTGAGCTTTGCTGCGGTCACAATTCGGCGAATGGTGTTTGGGTCGGTCACGAAGTTTTGGCCCAATTTTTTAGTCGGCGTGACGTCAAGTTTGCTCGCTAGAGCACGGATGTCGACAGCACCCAAAAGTTCAACCATTAGAAACCCTCCGACCAAGAACCGTAAACGGCTTCAGTGTTCAAGGCTAACTGAGCGCACAGCGCTTCTAGGTCTGCGTCTCGAACCTCGGCCATCTTTCGAACCGTGATTGGAACAAGATAAGGCGTGTTTGGACGGCCACGATATGGCTCTGGCGCCAGGAAGGGAGCATCTGTTTCGACCAGGATTAGTTCGGCGGGTGCCATTGCGAGAGAATCACGCAGGTGCTGGTTGCGCTTGATCGTGATGTTGCCGGCAAACGACATGTACCAGCCGTTCTGAATACAAATTTCAGCCAGGTCGGTATCACCGGAATAGCAGTGGAAAACCACTTTGTCCGGAGCACCCACCCGCTTCAGCGTCTCGACGACATCTTCGTGCGCGTCACGGTCATGAATCATGAGGGCAAGATTGTTTTCTTTGGCAATCCGAATGTGCCCTTCAAAACTGTGACGCTGCAGGAGAATTTCTTCCTGGCCTTCAGTCCTAAAAAAATCCAATCCGGTCTCGCCAATGGCACGCACCCGCGGCTGGGTGGCCAGTGCCGCAATTTCTGCAATTGCCTGGTCAAGCGCTGGCTTGGTTTTATAAAGCGGAGCCTCGTTTGGATGAAGGGCTACGGCAGCCAAAATTCTAGGGTCCTCGGTGGCAACCTGAGCACACCATTTTGAACTCTCTAGGGTGACACCGACTTGAACGATTCCGCGCACGCCAACCGAAACAGCGCGGTCGAGGTTTTCACGCCAGGGCATAACACCTAGGTCGTCATCAAATTCAAACTCGAGGTGGCAGTGATTGTCGTAAACCGGAAGCGGCAATGGCTCTGGATTCGAAGGAAAAGCCTTTACCTTAGCCTTGCTACTTGAACCGGCTGCCTCAGGTTTTCCAGCTTTAGAGCTCCGAACAAATTGCTCTTCGGCCACGGCTACTTCGATTCTGCGGTCGGGTCTGACTCAATACGCGGGAATAGCGGTTCAAGTGCGGTAAGCGCAGTTCCGCTTGGCAACTGAGACCAAGTGGCAGCATCAGTCAAGATTTGGCTGTCCAGGTCGCCCAAACCGCCACCCAGCGCAGACCACAATTTGGCGGTTGCCTTTGGTGTGATTGGGTTCAATAGAACAGCAAGCACGCGAAGACCCTCAGCGGTGGTGTTCAGCACAGTACCCAAACGCTCGCGGTTGGCCTCATCTTTGGCCAAAACCCAAGGCTCTTGAACAGTGATGTAGTTGTTTAGCTCATCAACCAGCGTCCAAATTGCTGCAATTGCATCCTGGATAGCAACTTCGTCAATTGCTTTGTCAGCCGCAAGAACCGCATCGGCGGCCACTTTTTGAACGGCAAGGTCGGCATCAGAGAATGCACCAGCGGCTGGCAAGACACCATCAAAGTATTTGTGAATCATGGCGATTGCGCGAGAGGCCAGGTTACCGAACCCATTAGCCAATTCGGCTTGGTAGCGGGCTGATAGGTCTTCCCAAGAGAAGGAGCCATCCTGGCCAAAGGCGATTGCCTTCATGAAGTAGTAACGGAATGCGTCAGATCCGAAGGTCTCGGTAATCTGGCTCGGTGCAATTCCGGTGAGTTTGGATTTGGACATCTTCTCGCCACCAACAAGTAGCCATCCGTGACCAAAAATCTGCTGCGAAGGCTCTAGCCCTGCTGCCATGAGCATGGCCGGCCAAATCACAGCGTGGAATCGCAGAATGTCTTTACCAACGACCTGGACCGAGGCTGGCCAAAGTGATTCGAATTTAGCCTTGGCCTCTGCGGAGTCATCTCCATAACCAATGGCGGTGATGTAGTTGAGGAGCGCATCGAACCAAACGTAGGTGATGTGACTGTCGTCCCAAGGAATGTCAATTCCCCAGTCAAACTTTTCCTTTGAACGAGAGATTGACAGGTCTTCGAGTCCTCGGCGCACAAACGAGATAACTTCGTTTCGAGCTGAATCCGGCTGAATGAATTTCGGGTTGGCTTCGAAGTGAGCCAATAGACGGTCTTCGAATTCGCTCAGCTTGAAGAAGTAGTTGGTTTCTTGAAGTTTTTCTACTGGCTTTGAGTGAATAGCGCAGACAGCTTGCCCAGCAAAGGCACCCTCGCCCTCAAGCAGGTCAGCCTCGGTTTTGTACTCTTCGCAACCAACACAGTAGTTACCTTCGTAAGAACCCCGATAAATGAATCCGGTGTCGTAAAGGTGCTGCAAGAACTTCTGGACAGCCTTTTCGTGACGCGGTTCAGTTGTGCGAATGAAATCCTGGTTGCGAATATCGATGGTTTCAAGCAACGGCAACCATGCCTCGGCGACCAGTTTGTCAGCCCAGTCCTGCGGAGTGGTCTTGTTAGCCGCAGCAGTGCGCAAAATCTTCTCGCCGTGCTCGTCGGTTCCGGTCAGCAAGAATGAATTCTCGCCGCGCTGACGGTGCCAGCGTGCCAAAACGTCCGATGCAACCTCGGTGTAGGCGTGACCGATGTGGGGAGCATCGTTGACATAGAAGATCGGAGTCGTGACGTAGAACGACTTTCCGTTGATATTTGGCATGGTTTCCATCTTAACCGAGGTGTGGCATCAGTTTTTCGATGCTTGACGTTGCTCAAGCACCAACTGGTAGAGCTCGCTCTTGCTGGCGCCTGCAGCTGAAGCAATCTCGGCAACGGCCTCCTTGAGCCTCGCTCCGTCTTCGATAAGCGCAAGCACCTGCTGAATCAGGTCATCTGGCTTAGCTTCGATAACTTCTGCCCCGGCGATTACCAAAACCATTTCACCTCGAGGTTCGGAGCTGGCCCAAGTAGCTAGTTCGGCAAGTGTGCCTCGCTCAGTATGTTCGAACTTTTTTGTAAGTTCACGCGACACAGAGGCTCTGCGATCAACTCCAAGCTCTGCGGCTGCATCCTGAAGCGATTCAAGGATGCGGTGAGGTGATTCAAAGAAAACCATGGTTCGGGATTCACGTGCCAAAGACGCAAATGTCTTACGGCGGTCGCCGCTCTTTCTTGGCAAAAACCCTTCAAAACTGAATCGGTCAGTTGGCAAACCAGATACGGCGAGCGCACTCAGCACAGCTGAAGGTCCAGGGATAACCGTTACTTCGATTCCAGCGGCAACAGCTGCGCGTACCAGCAGGAATCCCGGATCACTAACCGTGGGCATTCCCGCGTCGCTAACCACCAAAACCGATTCTTCCGCGGCAATCTCAAGTATCGATTCAATCCGATCGCCTTCGTTGTGTTCGTGAAGGCTGAAAAGTCTGGCGTTTAGTTTGATGCCCAACGAGTTTGCGAGCTTGAGTAAGCTGCGGGTGTCTTCAGCGGCGATAAAACGCGATTCGCGAAGGTGTTCCACCAGACGCGGAGAAGCATCGGACAGGTTACCAATGGGAGTCGCAGCAAGAATGAGCACGCTCTATTGTCTAGCATTGGGCAGGTGATTGCTTTACTAAACCGGATGCGCCACAACACTCGGATTGTGTCCGCGTTCGAGCGCTGGGCGATGCTTGCCATCATGGGGCTAGCGGCGGTGCTTAGATTATGGAACCTGGGCTACCCAGCCAAACTTGTTTTCGACGAGACCTACTACGTCAAGGACGCCTGGTCGCTTTGGAATACCGGTGCCGAGCGAAGCTGGCCAGAAAACGCAAATCCAGCTTTCGAAGCTGGGCAAGTAGACACCTATTTGACTGAGCCAAGTTTTGTAGTTCACCCACCCCTGGGCAAGTGGATTATCGGATTTGGCATGTGGCTATTCGGCCCAGAAAACCCTGCATCTTGGAGGGCATCGGTCGCAATTATCGGTATCGCGATGGTTTACCTGATTTACCTGGTTGCCCGCATCCTGTTTAGATCCAAGTTTTGGGCTATTGCCAGCGCCTTTTTACTTGCCATTGATGGTCACGCGATCGTGTTGTCGCGCACAGCCCTGCTCGACAACATCCTGGCATTTTTTGTGCTTCTGGCTTTTTATGCCGTGCTTCGAGATCAACAGTCTCGGGCAACTAATTCAATCGGCTGGAGACGACCGTGGTTAATCGGTGCAGGGCTAATTCTTGGCGCCGCAATGGCAGTCAAATGGTCTGGGCTCTATTTTGCAGTTGCATTCGGCCTGTACATCGTTGTCAGCGAGGCACTTGAGCGTAGAAAGAATCAACCCGTCGGTTGGGGTTCTGCCAGTGCAAAGCAGGCGCTAAGAACATTCACACTGATGGCCCCCGGGGCAGCACTGGTTTACCTAGTCAGTTGGACTGGCTGGATTTTGGGCACGGATGGCTACCAGCGCCAGTATGCACCAACCTGGTTTGAATCACTGATTGCCTACCATGAGAACGCCTATGGCTTCCATGTTGGTTTAGTAACGCCTCACTCCTATGCCTCAAATCCGCTCACCTGGCTTTTTGGTCTGAGGCCAACGAGCTTCTTTTACGAGGGGGTCAATAATGGCGTCGGCGGTTGCACCGCAGCTGAGAACTGCTCGTCTGCGATTACAGCCCTAGGCAATCCATTTATCTGGTGGCCAGCGGCACTGGCCTTGTTCTTTGTGTTGGTCTGGTTCATAAAAATGCGCGACCGTACAGCAGGGCTGATTCTTCTGGGCATTCTTGCCGGTTACGTCCCATGGCTATTTTTCATGCAGCGTACAACTTTTCAGTTTTATGCGATCGTATTTCTACCGTGGATGATTTTGGCCCTGGTTTATGTCATTCAGATTTACCTAAGAGATGCCGGGCCTGTAGCTGGCGACAAGATCCGTTTTTGGGTGGTCGCATACCTGGTGGTAGTTTTTGCAGCAACGATTTACTTCTTGCCGATTTGGAACGGAACACTGATTCCATACAATTTCTGGCGCGGTCACATGTGGCTGCCAAGCTGGATTTAGTGTTAAGCCATGTCTACATTTGCAGTCACCTACTTTTATTCAGCCGACCCTGCGCAACTAGCAGAGGTGCGCCCACTTCACCGGGAATGGCTGAGCGGTCATTTTTCAACCGGTTCGCTACTGGCTAGTGGGCCAAAAGTTGACACCCCGGGGGCCCTGCTTATCTGGTCAGCCGAATCTGTCGAGGAGCTTGCCACAGTTCTCGACAATGACCCGTTTGACATTGCCGGTTTCATTGGTGAGCGGGTTATCGAAGAGTGGAACCCTATCTTTGGACCTTGGAGCAGTTAATGACACCAAACGCAGTGCCCCAAATCACGCTCAATAATGGTCAGAGCATTCCACAGCTAGGTCTTGGCGTATACAAGGTCAGCCAGAATGCCGCCGTCGAATTGGTCCACGAGGCAATCAAGGTTGGCTATCGGCGAATCGATACCGCCGCGCTTTATGGCAACGAGGCTGAAGTTGGCCAAGCGATTCGCACCAGCGGCGTTTCGAGAGAAGAGATTTTTGTAACTACAAAAATTTGGAATGACCGTCAGGGCCGATCGCATGCGCCCGAGGCAATTGAAGAGAGCCTCAAGCGGCTTGACATCGGACACATCGACATGCTGCTAATTCACTGGCCTTGCCCAACCCAAAATCTGTTTGTAGAAACCTGGAAGGTTTTTGAAGACGCCCTTGGCTCTGGCAAAATCCGCGGCATCGGCGTTTCAAACTTCGAACCACATCACCTTGACGCTTTGCTTGAATCAGGGTCGACGGTTCCAGCTCTCAACCAGGTAGAACTGCACCCAGCTTTTCAGCAACCAGAGGCGCGCCACTACAACCGTGAGCACGGCATCGCAACTGAAGCTTGGTCTCCGCTTGGCCGCGGTCGCTACGAAGATGACTCAGCACTTACGGCAATTGCCAGAACTCACGAACGCTCGGTAGCACAGGTGATTCTGCGCTGGCACATCCAAATAGGTAACCTGGTCATTCCTAAAACCGGCAATTACGACCGCCTGGTTGAGAACATCTCGGTTTTCGATTTTGAACTGTCCGAGCCTGAGATGCAGGCCATCGCGAGCATCGACGCTGGCGCGCGAACCGGCCTGAATCCAAACGAATTTGGCTAGATAGAAGCTTTCTTCTTACGGGTAACGAAGAGGCTCAGCGCGGTCGTTACCACCAGGGTCACCAGAATTACGCTCAGTGAGAGTTCAGTGCTAATTTCTGGAGCCCACTTGATTGGCTCGCCACCATTAATGAACGCAAGCTCGTTCTCGTGCATTGCGTGCAGCACCAACTTGACACCAATCCAAGCAAGGATGATCGAGAGGCCTAGACCTAGGTACTTTAGGCGCTCCATCAAGCCGCTCAACAAGAAGTAGAGCTGGCGAAGACCGAGCAGAGCAAACGCGTTTGCAGTGAAAACAATGTAGGCCTCATCGGTTAGACCGTAGACCGCCGGAATTGAATCAAGAGCGAAAAGCACATCGGTGGTGCCGATGGTGATCATGACCAGGAGCAAAGGAGTTAGGAAGCGCTTGCCGTCCTGCTTGATAACCAGTTTCGAGCCGTGAAACTCCTCAACGGTTGCAAAGTTCTTGCGAACCCATTTCATGACTAATCCGCCAGGTACCTTGTCTTCTTTGGCCTCGTGGAAGGTGTCCCAAACCAGCATGAACGCTGTGTAAACCAAGAAGAAACCGAATAGGTAGAAGACCCAGCTGAAGGCGTCGATAGCCGCGGCACCGAGGGCAATGAACAGGCCACGAAGCACAAGAGCAATCGCGATACCGGCAAGCAGAGCCTCACTCTGCAGGCGGCGCGGTACCTTGAACTGACTGAAGATGATCAAAAATACAAACAGGTTGTCGACCGACAGGCTCTTCTCGGTAATAAAACCGGCGATGAACTCGTTACCGTACTGCCCTCCCCAAACCTGGGCCACAAACCAACCGAAGACTACCGCCAAACCGATAAACAGCATGCTCTGGAGGGCAGACTCTTTGAAGCTTGGCTCGTGAGGGTGGCGCGACTGGTAAATCAAGTCGAAAGCGATAAGACCAACCAATGACAGAACGGTTACTACCCAGACCCAAGTTTCAATATGCATGCATCTATTCTAAGAACCCCCAGACGGGCCCAGGTTCGGAATAAAAAGATGTGCAAAAGGTATGAGACTGTTAGAACAAGTCAAGGGAGATGCAGTGAAAGTCTTAATATCCGGTGCGTCAGGCCTAATCGGCACCGAACTCGTGCGCCAGCTGAAAGCATCTGGCGATACTCCGCTTCGACTAGTTCGACGCAAGGCCAGAAATTCTGAAGAAATTGAATGGAATCCCAAAGCTGGTGTTCTGGACTCTGCTGCCCTTGAGGGTATCGATGCTGTTGTGAACCTAGCCGGAGCAACAACCGGTAAGTTACCTTGGACTTCAAAATACAAAGAAGAGATTATCTCCAGTCGAATCGACTCAACCAGGACGCTGGTGAATGCGATGGCTGAGTGCAAGAATCCACCGCCAGTATTTATCAGCGGTTCAGCATCTGGAATTTACGGGGATCGCAAAGATGAAGTCCTAACCGAGGATGCCGGTAAAGGTACAGGCTTCTTGAGCGACCTTGCCTACGCCTGGGAACAGGAAGCCCTAAAGGCCCCTTCAAACGTTCGAGTAGTTTTGGTCAGAACCACCATGGTTATGAGCAGGGCCCTCGGTGCACTTGGCCGACTACTTCCACTAATCAAACTTGGCGTGGGCGGACCGCTTGGCAACGGTCAGCAATGGTGGGCTTGGATAACCGTGCAAGATGAAGCCGCTGCCATACTTCACCTGATTCGAACCTCGACCGCAACTGGCGCTTACAATCTCACAGCGCCTGAGCCGGCCACCTGCAAGCAGATAATTGATTCACTCGGCCGTCACCTCAAGCGCCCAAATCTGCTACCGGTACCCGCATTCGCACTTCGTCTGATCTTGGGTGAAGCAGCCGACGAGTTGCTACTGTGCAGCCAAAACATGTCGGCCCAACGACTGTTGAGCACCGGCTTCAAGTTTGCCCACCCAGACTTAGAATCAGCAACTGCCTGGGTTGTTTCAAAGGACTAACCAAACCGATACGAAAAATGCCCGACCAGTATGGTCGGGCATTTTTGCTTGAGTCTAGATTTACTTCTTTGGTGCGGCCTTGGTTGCAGCAGGCTTAGCGGCTGGCTTAGCAGCAGCGGTCTTTGTTGCAGGCTTAGCTGCAGGCTTAGCGGCTGGCTTTGCAGCAGCAGCCTTGGTTGCAGCTGGCTTAGCAGCAGTCTTAGCAGCAGGCTTAGCAGCAGGCTTAGCAGCTGGCTTTGCCGCGGCCGCCTTAGCGGTGGTCTTTGCTGCGGTTCCTGCAGCCTTCTTTACCGCGGTACCAGCAGTCTTGGTGGCCTTGGTAGCAGCCTTGCCAGCGGTGCGAACAGCGGCGGTAGTCTTCTTTTCAGCTACCTTTGCGGTTTCGGCAACCTTCTTCTCAACGGTCTTAACTGTTGAGTCAACCTTCTTCTCTACATCGGCTGCAACCTTGGCAGCCTCGTCGACAACCTCAGCGGCAAGCTTGCCTGCATCCTTTGCGATGTTCTTTGCGTTCTTGCTAAAAAGTCTTTTAGCGGTCTCAAAAATTCCCATGATAATCTCCTGAAATTAGAATTCGGATTCACTAAAACCTTACTTGACTAATGCTTTGTATAGCCAAGGCTCGAGTGAACTATCTGGGTATTTATCCGTTTGCGCGTCGGCGTCGCAAAATTTCGTCAAGCTCCTGAGAGCTAAGAGTGCGAGTTGGTTCAATGCTGATTACCTCGGCCAGCACCGGGGTCTCGAGTTCACCAATTCGCTGGCGCGGTGCCGGTAGTGGGTTTGGCTCCCAAGCACGATCATCCGCAATGCTTGCGACTCCAACTCCGCCAGAGGCTTCTGTAAAGATTGCCGACCGTGTTCGGTGCGAGCGGGCAACCAATGCCCTGGCCTGCTTGGTCGCCTTGCGCAGCGTTGCAATTGAAAGTGCGGCTACAGCCAAACAACCCGCAACGGCAAACCACAGGTTCACATCGGTGATGGCCTGTACTGAAAGAAAGCCTGCGGCAACTATTGAGCTAAGCAGCAAAGTTCCAAAAATTCTTCGAGTGACCGACAGTCGGTAGTTGCGCTCGGCGAGGGCTGCTACTGTGCCGGTAACGTTGCGCTTTGCATCGCGAAGTTCTGATCTAATTTCACCGGCAAACTTGCGCTCACTTTGACGCTCTTCAGAGCGCTTGAACCATGAAGGTACAAAAACCCAAATCCAGAGGGCAGCGATAATCATCAGCATCAGCCCGCCGGATCCATTGAAGTTCATAGTTCAAAGATATGAGTCAGCTGCCCAGGTTGCCGTCATTTAATTCGGTGTGTTTAATACCCGCGTCAATTTCTCGTAGCCAGGGGTAGTCAACACTAGGTGTTCGGCCATTGATCCATCGATTCAACAAACCGCCGATGACTTCTTCGTGAGTAATGGCAAACGAATAGTGGTCGCGCCATGCACCGTTGATGTGAATGTAGCGCTCCTTGAGGCCCTCAAATCGCATACCCAACTTTTCAACCACCCGGAGCGAGGCAACGTTTTCAGGTCGAATGTCAATTTCACAGCGGTGCAAACCAAGGTGACTGAATAGGTAATCAATCACCAGGGCAACAGCCGTTGGGGTCACTCCCCTACCTGCAACTTCTGGCACCACCCAATAGCCCAGCGTCGCAGAGCTCAGGGAGCCAAAAACCATGTTCGAAACATTAAGTTGCCCAACAATGCGCCCATCGATTTCGATCACAAACGGTAATCCCTGGTTGGCGCTCATCTGCCGGCGAAGGGCCTTTATTTGGTGGCGCATTTCGAACGAGTTTGGCCCAAACGGATTAGTTGCCTCCCAAGGGCGAAGCCATTCACGATTGCCTAGAACTCGTTCTTCAAGCTCCTTGGCGTCGCGCACTCGAACAATTCGGACGAGCACTTCGCCGTGAGAGAAACCAAAAGATGTAGCCACGATGGCAAGATTAGTCCCATGGATGCACAAAACATAAAGCAAGCCTTGCGTGATGACCTAAAAATCCGCCGTGCTTCAGCGGTTTACGACCCAGAACACGCAGCTGCGCTAAACGTGCACCTAGCTGAGCTGTGCCTCTCCATCGGTGCTCAAAAAATTGCTTGCTATCTGCCGTATGGCACCGAACCAGATACAGAACTCTTCATTGATTGGGCTCTCGACAACGACATCGAAGTGGTCCTTCCGGTAGCCCATGAATCCGGTGAACTGACCTGGGTAATTTTTGAAGGCGAATCAACCCCCGGAATTTTTGGTTTCGCTGAAGCGACAGGAAAACCGGGGACCATTGCCGGAATAGACCTGGCGATCATTCCTGCGCTTGCCGTTGACCAAAAGGGCATGCGTCTGGGTAAAGGCAAAGGCTATTACGACCGGGCCTTAGCCAAACTTGAAGAGGCCCCACCGCTTATCGCAGTGGTCTTTGACGACGAGCTTCTCGAGGAGATCCCGGCTGAGAGTCACGACCAACCGGTAGACGCCGCTGTTACGCCGTCACAGATTGTGCTTTTCACAGATCGGTTAAAATAGTCACGTGCCTACTTACTCATACGCTTGCAAAAAATGCGAGCACACCTTTGACATCCAGCAAAGCTTTAGCGACGATGCCCTAACGGAGTGCCCTGTTTGCGGTGGCGAACTTCGTAAAGTATTTGGCCAGGTTGGCGTTACTTTCAAGGGCAGCGGTTTTTACCGCACCGATTCTGCCGGCTCTTCAAACAAAGGCAACTAGCCCAAAACATCTATCCCCAGTGCGGCGGTTTATCCTGCTGCAATCGCTGGTCGTTGGTCAAACCAGCACGATCCCCCCAAGCTAAATCGGTGTCTTCAAACGCTCTGTCTGCGGCGTCAAAAAGCGGCTGCGGGCGGCGCGTGATCTGCAGCCCAAGCTCTTCGGCGATTCGATTGGCCAGTTTTTGAGGGTCAGAGAAAAGTTCAAAACTATAAACCCTGATGTATTTCCAGCCCATCGAGGTAAGTAAACCTGGTCGAATGTGGAACTTTTCAGTTCGGGTTGACCCCGGAATGGCCCAATCTGGATCGATTACCGCCGCAGTCTTTGCATAGGCAACAACCAGAGGCAATTCTTTTGAAAAAGACTGGTCTACGCGGGCGCCCAGTTTCTTCAATCTAAGGCTGAGGTCTTGCAGCATCGGATCAGTCGGCATATCAATCGGCGCACGTTCAGCGGTGGCTGCGGCAAATAGCTCACCCAGCAACAAGGCACCATTACTCAGGCGGTCGGTTGGTAGGTCATCCGGGCCAAAGCAAGAAACAAGGGTAATTTGCTTGCGCGCACTGACCAGCAGGTTGGCCAAGTAACGGCGCCCATCTGTTTCACTCAATTGCCCAAAATTAGACAAGACAGCCCCGTGCGAGGTTCTGCCGTAACCGAGCGAAAAGATTATCCGATCTGCGACCCTGTGGCTTAGTTCGGCAATTGAAGTGACCTCAAATTTTTCACGGCCGTGAGAGTCAAAGTATTCCTCCAGCTGTGGTCGATTTTTGAGTCCAGCCTGCACTGCTGCTCTAATCCGCTCAGCGTGAACACTTGAGGCACTGGCTACCAGAAGGGACTGTTCTGGGTGCCAAGTCGCGTGGTTGAACACCAGTTCCACCGTGCGGCCTAACTCTGCGTCCAAACTTTCCGTGGCGCCTTCAATTGTGGTTTTTGCCCGGTTTCCCTCACTGACAACTTCCAAAACAAAATTGTTCTCGCCAAAATACTCAGCGGCGGTAGGCGTGTACAGAATTCGGTTTTGATAAAACTCACGGTTGATGAAATCGCCAAGTGTTTGGCTGGTGGTTCGGTAGCTGCGTCGAATAACTTCAGCGCCAAAAATGCGTCTGACTTCAGCAAACACCGATGGCACCGAGTATTCGCGACCAATTGGAAGCGCTCGGTTTTCGATCTCAAAACCACCGGGCGCCGCTACCGCGTCATCGCCAAAAGTAATAACCTGATCGGCTCGAGACAGTGCACCAAGATTTTCAGCCACTGTGCTTCCGGCGGCATCAAGGACTATCAGTACGTCGTAGCGATCCGACTTCGAAACGTGCTTCGGCAAGTCAAATGGTGAAACCATCACAACGGGGGCAACAGCTGCCCAAATCTTTGGAGCAACCGTTGAGGCATTCAACATGTCCGCTGAGCCAGTTTTCAAAAGCGCCTTTAGAGCCGCAGCCTCGGAAGAATCTGCTTTGAGAGCACTGTGCCACCTGTCAGCCAATTTTGAAGCAACGGCAGCGGCGCCGTTGGCAATTTGATTGGTGTGGGCCCGTCTAAATGCAGCTTCGTTTTGAGCGATTTGTTCAGCGCTAAAACTAAGGACCGAACCTCCTTTGGAAACCAGCACTTCTAGTGCGGATTGCCACCAGGCCTGCTCTAGCTCTTGGGCCAAGTGCTCTTTAGCTACGTGAAGCTTGGCTAGGTTTCGGGCCAATTGCCCCAATCCGGCTTCTCGCAAACGAGAGCCAAGCAAGGCGCGTTCACCCAGATTTTCAAGTGCCTCAGAGTCTTCAGCCAATGACTCAAGCTTTGCCTGCAATTTCATCAGCGGAAGCTTGGCCAGCGGGGTCTCGTCCGACTCAGGATCCATGTGGCTCTGAAGGGTTTCAAGGTCGGCCATGAATGCCTGATAGGCCACCTGGGCTTCTTGAATACCGATAGGAACCTGTGGCGCAGTTGGAATCAGGCAGTACTTTTGCCAGAGTTCTCGTTGCTCTTGAATCTGGTTCAAAGAGGCGTGCATGTCTGCAACGTGCATGCCGGCGCGCAGGTATTCCCGAGCCAGTTTCTTCAAACGTCGACGATTACCGCCAGACATATTTGATCGCTGCTCACGGTCGACTCCCTTTCGGGGAGCGGTGGCTGCAATCAATTCGGTAAGTGGTCGGTCAAAGACATCTGGAACAAATCGATCCAAAGTCTCGCGAATTCCGACAAATAGCCTGAGGTACAAACCCCAGTCCTCAACACTCACCGCAGGTTTGAAATTGACCTTGCTGGTAAAGGTTTCAAGTTGCTCCGCCAACTTTGGGTAGGCGTTGTCCCTAACGTTTTTGGCAAGCCTTAGGGTGTGCTCTACTTCGGCAGGCGATTCAAATCGGGCCTGGAACCAAGCGGTGTCCTGGGGACCAAACCGGAACTCGCCCAGAGCATGGGCTTCATTCAAAAGCTGCAGAGCCTCCGAGCGATCCACGTGTCGCAAAAGGTGCTCTTTGGCAATGCGCGCATTCGTCAGCGGAGGATGAGACATGCCGCTGAGTGAAGATAGTTCGCGAAGTACTCGAGCAACCGATACTCCCAGACTCGGATCGGTTGAGTTCAATGCATCGAAGTAGGAATCTAGTTTTTGCTCCGCAGCAACCCGTGCAGCTGATTCATCCTTAGAGTCGGCACTTACAGCTTTCTCATTTCTGGAGATAGCCGAGATGAGGTCAACCCAGGTTGAATCCGAGCGGATTCCCAAACCTGGAAGCCCAATGGTGGCGAACCGCTCGGCCAGCTCACCAAGAGTTTGGCGACGCGGAGCGACGACTAGAACCCGTTTTCCCCGATCAACCAAGCCGGCAACAACGTTGACCACCGTTTGGGTGTATCCGCATCCCGGTAGGGTCTCAACCGCAAAACTCTGCCCTGCCTGGGCCCTCGCGACGATTCGCATTTGAGTGGCATCGGCCTCAACCACGAGGTTCAGTTCAGGAACATCGATGTCTTCCAGACCTTCTTTTGGCTCACCTGCAAGCTCGGCAAGCAAGGGTGTGTGATTGCGTGAGATGTCTGACAGAAGGTCAGTTGCGGCAGTAGTGAAGTTTGAAATAACCAAAATTCGGCGAAGATCGAGATTGCCCTTATCGGCGGTTAGGTTTGCCAAATAGTTGAGCACAGTGACGGGAATTAGATCTGAACTTTCGCGTTGGCGTGCTAAAAGCTCTTCTGCATTCAGCTTTATGCCGTAGGCGGTTTCTAAGGCTTCAGCCAGCACAGGGTTTACCGAAGCATCGCCAGTGAGCGAAACCTCATAGTCGTCACCCTTGCGAATCAGGCTTACCGGCCACATCAAAATCGGTGCGTTGACGTCAAAGCCATCGGCCTCAAAATTTGCTAATCCCCCGACCAAAAACAGGGTTTCGATACCGAAATTGTCACTAATTCGGTCAGATTTATTCTTGATTCTTCGGGCAGCAGACAGGGCCCTCGAAAACGCTAACGGGTCTCTTACTAAGTTCGAAAGCAGAGTCTGGCGCCCGGTGACAAATTGTGAAAAACCACCTGGGTGACTGCGCTCTAAATCAATTTGACCGAGGGCGTTGACCTCAAAATTCTGCAGCGGGTTAGTCACACCGATGGCCTTGAGCTCCTGCTCCCAACGCTCCCAGTCAGAGTGAGAAGGTACCTCGCTAGAACTAACATATTCGACCATGTGAAGAGCCTAACTTTTACACCTGAGAACTGCGTTTAGGCACTCCACGACGATGCAAATCAGAGTCAGGTATATTGGGAAATTCTGGCTCCGTAGCTCAGTGGATAGAGCAGAGGTTTCCTAAACCTTGTGTCGGGTGTTCGATTCACCTCGGGGCCACTCAGAAGGCAATGCTAGGCGGCGTTTGCTAGCGCCAAGTAATTACTCCACACGGGATCAACTTTTTCAGCACCGCGAACCACCCAACTCAGCCCGGTGGGCATCTTTGGGGTAAACGACAGAGACCAACCGATTTCAGCGAGCGTTTTGTCGCCCTTTTTGTTGTTGCACTTCAAGCAGGCGGCGACCAGATTTTCCCAACTGTCGCGACCACCTCTAGATTTTGGTTGCACATGATCAATCGTGTTGGCATAACGTCCGCAGTAGGCGCAATTGTGACCGTCGCGTCGAAGAACTCCGCGTCGCGAAACCGGAATAGCGCGGCTGTTTGAAACCCTTACGTATCGTGCAAGGAGAATAACTGTTGGCAACTCAAACTCTCGATTGGCGCTGTGAACGGTCAAATCCGCTGAGCCGGCCAGAATTGTCGCTTTATTGTTGAGCACCAACATAAGCGCGCGTTTGAATGACACCACTGCAAGTGGCTCGTAACCTGCGTTTAAAACCAAAGTATGCATGTTTCCCCTTCGAATTTACCCAGACGGCTTCCGGGTTTTCGTGTTGGGCAAAGGCACTTGAGAAACAAAAAAGCACCGTCAAAATGACGGTGCTTTAGAGAACAACAACCAGGCGTTGTTGGCCCAGACGACATAGTTGAACAACTTGCTTGGCTTGCAAACTTCTCAACATCATCAGAGCCCCTAATCTCTTGCGACTATTGCTTATCGCTAGATTACGCCCGGAAGTACGAATTGGGCTAGAGCTGAAGGTGTGTTTTTAGTGAAGATTTGGTGACGTTTTTAGTTAGTCATCAAGCGAATGTAGTGAACCTGCGAAGTGTAAATCGGTGCCAATTTGACGCTGTCACCTGGTCGCGGTGCGTGATAGAAATTGCCATTACCAGCATAAATTCCGTCGTGACTCATGTCGTTCATGATCACGAGGTCACCCGGCATGGCATCTTCGGCACGGATTGGAATACCAAGACGAGCCTGACCATGCACGCTGTGAGGCATCGCCACACCAAACTGAGCAAAAACAAACGCTACGTATCCCGAACAGTCAAACCCGCGAGGAGTGTCGCCACCGAAAACATAAGGGGTGCCAACGTAATTTGCTGCCACCTTGAGAATCGAGGTGCCATCCAGCTTGCTATAAGGCGGATTAGCAAGGTAGTCGGCTGCGGTTGGACCGCTGTAGGTGCGGTAGCTGTTCAGAGTTTCCTGTCGAGCAATCTCATCAGCATCGGCTGACTTGTAGTTTCCGCGAGCAAACTTAACGGTGTTGACCGCAGCTACGGTGAGGTTTTGGGTGTCCTCCGAATTTGCCAAAGCCTCAGCGTCAGTAGTGGTGAAGCGTGACATGGCTGCGATGTCTGGGTCGTAAGCGTAGGCCGGAAGAGCAAAGGTGGCAAACAGTCCCGAAGCAATCGACATCGTTACGGTGTTGCGGACTGCTCGGCGTGCATAAAACGGTGTGCGCTTTTGCGAAGGCACCAGGTAGGCAGCGGAACCCTGGTCGGCACCGGCTTGCTTGGCAGCAAAGTAAGCGCGATCCTGCTTTGCTAATTTCTTGGCTTGGCGGCGCGCGGCGCGAGATAGTCTCGCCTCTTCGGCTTCGCGAACTGAACGACGGCTACGCAGTTCAAACGACTCCAAGATGTTGATTTCAACATCAGCGCGGTGCTTGCCTGTGGCTTTTTTGGCCAAAACTAAACCTCCAAGTTTCATTCAACCTGTGAATCCTGCAGCGAAACTATGAGTTCTAAAGACTGGATTGCAGGCAATGGAAACCATCCGAGTCCGATTATTAACCAGGTTTATGGTCAACAACTTTTACAGTTTACCAATTATTTGCTGAGAAAAACCTTGGAGTTGTCCCCAGCGTCCCCCATCGAGGTTTTGGCGATACAAAAAAGGCCAAGATGTTGTTGCTAGGCCTCAACAAATAGGTGGCGTGCCAGGTCCTCAGAAATCTCAAGACCTTCATCGCTCTCGCTGTTTGAGATGAATAGGTTTATGCCTCGATACTCCACACTGAGACTGCTACCTGGAGTCAGGCCAAGACTGTTTAGCTGGGAAAGCAGTTTGACATCAACCTGAAGTGGTTCTCCAATACGACGAAGAACATATGTGTTCTGTCCTGCAAATGCCCTCGGCAGGTCGACAACAGAAACCACGCCGTCGCCAAAGTTTGGGTTTGTTTCCATACCAAAATCGTCTAGACCGGGAATTGGATTACCGTAGGGCGAAAAATCTGGAGTTGAAATCAAGTTGAGAATCTTGCGTTCGACCTGATCGCTAATGACGTGCTCCCAGCGGCATGCCTCTTCGTGCACAAACTCCCACTCGAGACCAATAACGTCGGCCAGCAATCGCTCCGCAAGTCGGTGTTTGCGCATTACTGAGACGGCATCTTTTCGCCCCTGATTGGTCAATTCCAGGTGGCGGTCACCACTAACAACCAGCAAGCCATCGCGTTCCATACGAGCGACGGTCTGAGAAACGGTGGGGCCAGATTGATCAAGGCGTTCCGCGATGCGGGCTCGCATCGGAACCTGACCCTCTTCTTCGAGTTCCAAAATCGTACGGAGGTACATCTCAGTCGTGTCGATTAGATCGTGTTCGTGATTCATGCCCCTCCTTAGCTAATACAAGATTAGCGGTCGGCAGCTCTGCCCTGCCCCTGGGCGGGCTTCTGCAAAGTAAACTTGAGCCATGTCTGAAATCATCATCCCATCTGAGTTTCTTCCAGTAGACGGCCGCTTTGGCTGCGGTCCTTCAAAATTGCGTTCCGCGCAAATCGCCGCATTTGCCACTGAAGGTTCAAAACTCATGGGCACCTCACACCGCCAGGCTCCAGTGAAAAACCTGGTCAAGCGGGTTCAGGATGGTTTACTCGAACTCTTCCACAACCCTGAGGGTTATGAGATCGTGCTCGGCAACGGTGGATCGACTGCGTTCTGGGACGCTGCTGCTTTCTCAATGGTCGAGAACAAGGCGCAAAACCTAGTTCACGGCGAATTCGGCGCAAAGTTTGCTTCAGCACTCACCAACCCTTGGCTTCAAAAACCTACGGTGATCAATGGAACCCCGGGTTCTCGCCTTGAACTTCAGGCTGAAGCAGGCGTCGACTCCTACGCATACGCTCAAAATGAGACTTCTACTGGCGTCGTTACCCCAGTCAAGCGTGTTTCTGGTGCAGACCAGGGCGCTCTAATGTTCACCGATGCAACCTCGGCAGCCGGAGGCATCGACTTTGACGCCACTGAGACCGATGTCTACTACTTCGCGCCACAGAAGAACTTTGCATCTGACGGCGGCCTATGGTTTGCCCTGATGTCGCCTGCGGCAATCGAGCGAACCGAGAGAATCGCTGCGACCGACCGCTACATACCTGAGTTTTTGAGCGTGAAGACCGCCATCGATAACTCACGCCTCAACCAGACCCTGAACACCCCTGCGATTGCAACATTGTTCTTGCTGGGCGAGCAGATCGATTGGATGAATGAGAATGGCGGTTTGGCTTGGGCAGACGCTCGAACCAAGGCAGCCTCTGACTTTTTGTACGAATGGGCTGACGCATCAGAGTTTGCTACCCCTTTTGTCAGCAACCCAGAGCACCGATCACAGGTTGTAGTCACAATCGACTTCAACGATGAGATTCAGGCGACTGACATTTCAAAGGTGCTTCGCGCCAACGGAATTGTAGATGTGGATTCTTACCGCAAGTTGGGCAGAAACCAGTTGCGTGTGGCCACATTCACCGCAACCGAGCTTGATGACATTAAGCAGCTCACTAAGGCGATTGACTACGTAGTTGGCCAGCTAGCCTAGGCTAAAGCCATGCGGTTTTACGTAAAAGATACCGAGCGTAAGCCCGACCCAGCTCCGGTCAAGACAAATGCCCGTCTGGTTATTGCAGTGGGTGTCGTGCTTTGGGCTGTAGCTCTAGTCCTCGGACTTATTTTTAGCGCCACGCTTGCGTCTGCGCAAAAATCGTGGTGGCTTTCTACGTGCCTTTTCGGCATTGCCCTTGGCGTTTTCGCCTTCTTCAAGGTCCGCAACCGCTAACGAAGGCTCATCGTCTGAATCGTTGGAATCAGATGCTGCCTCATCTTCGGTGCTAACCTCCGCGGCCTCGTCTTGATCATCGGCGAGCGCAAGTGCGTCAGCATCCTCAGCCTCGTCAACATCGTCGGCTTCATCGGAATCGTCTGACTCATCAGCTTCTTCTGCTTCTTCTGCATCTAGGGCAGCCTGGGCTTCAAGTTCAGCTTGCAGAGCTTTGTAGTCCGCAAGTCGCTCAGACCATGGCACCCAATCCGGGGCAACTAGTGAATCAACCCCAGGCATGAGCAATATTTCAGAGACGGTTGGCTCTTGCCCTTCAGGCGCATAAACAGTGACTGACCAACGCCAGCCAACGTAACCCTTTAGCTTGCTCTCGAAAAGGTATGACTCCGTTGAGTCGCCCTCGTCGAGAACCTCAACTAGAAAACCAATGGTCTGCTTAGACGTGGTTCCGAGAAGAGCCTGATAGGCAAAACCTTGATTATTACCAGCTGATGACTTAGGCATCCAGCTCGTCTGCCAACTTACGCAACAATGAGGCAATCTTCTTGCCATTGGCGCTCTCTGGGTACTTGCCGCGCTTCAAACCGCCACCGATATTGTCGAGAAGACGGATGAGGTCCTCAACGATCACGGCCATTTCGTCAGCTGGCTTGCGGCTCATCTTGACCAAGCTTGGCGGCGCATCTAGAACGCGTACTGATAGAGCCTGGGCCCCGCGCTTGCCATCAGCAACGCTAAATTCAATGCGAGTGCCTGGCTTGATTGAAGTGGTTCCAGCCGGAAGGGCGCTGATGTGCAGGAATACCTCGCTACCCTCGTCGGATGCGATGAAACCAAATCCCTTGTCTTCGTCGAAGAACTTGACTTTACCGGTTGGCATGGATACCTCTTTCGTAAATCCAAACTCTCATTTTACAGGGAATGTGTCGGCTCGGCACGGGTATCCTAGAAGGATGGCTAAACAAAGCGCAAACCCTCAAGACTCTTCGGCTTCACGCCTTGAAAAAATTCTGGCTTACATGTCAGCCGGCCTGATCGGAACTTCGGTTTTGGCCATGCTCGCAACCTTGATTATCGCGGCCACCGAATCGGCAAATCCAGAAGTTGGAAGCTCTGTTCTTCCGCCGTTCTTGGTGTTCTACCCACAGTTCGGCTTGGCGGCCGGTGCTCTTTGCATCGTCTCACTAGTCATCACTAGCGTTCGCCGCCGCTCTCGCGAGAATAAATAGCTCTTAAGCCCGGGGGAAGACTTTATGAGCGAGATTCTGAATGTTGCCGCAGCACTGCGACATAAATCAGACGCTCAGCTTGAGCAACTAATTGCTCAACGCATGGTTAGTTCAACTAGCCTGCGTGATTTTTTTGATCTCGCCGAGGCAATTACAAAACCAGCATCGGTTTCTGCAGCGATTGCTGGACTACCGCGATCACAGGCCCAAGCACTGACACAACTAGCCGATGGGCTACCGGCTGATGAGCAACAACTCAAGAACCTGGCTGCGCTCGCGTTGGTTGATGACCATGGGGCACCCTTTGAATCTACGGTCGAATCGCTCAATCAGTTCAGGCAGATTGCGCCTGTTTCGCCAGTTGCGCTACCCAACGAGCCAGAACCACCGGCCCAGGAGCAGATCGACCGCGACGCAGGCATTGAAATTTTTGAAACCCTGCAGGCGATGACCGAATTGATTTTTGATTTGGAGCAGCGATTCGTCAAAGAAGTCGGTAAGAAAAATGTGGGGCTACCCGACCTAAAGCGGTTGGCTAATCACCTGAACAAAACCACAGACTATGCCCGCGAAATTTACGAACTGGCTGGTTGGTCAAACCTAGTTTTCTTAGCCGAAGGCCGCTGGCAACTAAGCGCTGAGGCTGATGCCTGGCTTGAATGGCAACCGTGGCAGAGGTTTCAACACCTGGCAAAAATTTGGCGCGGCATCCTCGGAGATGCGTCTGCGCACGAGCTCGAAAATGCGCTCCAGGGATCTATTGGACTGGTGTCGCTGAGTACCAAGCTTCAAGAAACCTACCCTTTTGCAGACGGGTCAGTCACTTCAAAGATCTCTAAGTTGGGCAACCTCGCAGAACTACTTGGCCTTTCGGCAAACGGATGGATGAGCAGCTGGACGGCATCGGTGCTGAAAGAGAATTTTGCCGAGGCTGCCAAAACAGCCAAGCAATTTTTACCAGCGGAGCAAAGCCGGTTGATCTGCCAGGCAGACCTTTCGATCATTGCCCCCGGCCCGCTGCCTACCGAACTTGAGATGCAATTGCGCAGGTTCGCCAACACCGAGCAAATCGGCATGGCATCAACATATCGATTGAACAAACTGAGCATTTCTCATGGCCTTGAGACTGGCCTGAAGGCAGATGAAATCCGCAATCTTTTGCTTGAGCTGACCGGTAAAAACCTGCCTCAACCGGTTGAGTATCTTATTGATGAAACTGAACAGCGATTCGGTCGGCTAACCATCTCTGAGGGTGGCGAGATTCAGCGTTCGATTATTCGAGCATCGGACCCAATTTTGCTGCAGGCAATTATCAATGAGGTCAAACTCAAACCGTTTGCCCTACAGAGCACTATCGATGGAGCTTTGGTTAGCCGCTTTGAACCAGAAGTGGTCTATTACGGACTGCGCGAGATTGGCCTTGCCGCCATACGCGTTGATGAAGCAGGGCGAGTAATTTCGCCAACTGAAGTTCACCAAGCATCGGGAAGCACCGAAATTGAAACTGCGGCAAAGGCAGACATAAGCCGCCTTCGTGAGCAGGATGCGCGGGTAGGTGAGGCTCCAGACGGCGACGACTTGCATCGTCAGATTCAACTGGCAATCAAGAACAAAGCAAAAGCCTGGTTTACCGTCGTAACTGGTGACGGCTCGGAACTGCTATTTCTTCTCGAACCGATCGGCATTGCCAATGGGAGACTCCGAGCTAAGGACCGCAAAGCTGACATTGAGCGAACCATTCCAATTGCCAGCATCACCAAGGTGACATTTGAGTAGCACGGGTGGCACTCATCCGAGCAAAGTAGGCTTTAAGGATGACTAGCGGACCACTAATTGTTCAGAGTGATAAGACAGCACTGCTAGAAGTTGATCATCCGCAAGCAGCAGATGCCCGTCATGACCTCGCGATTTTTGCAGAACTCGAGCGCGCACCGGAGCACATTCATACCTATCGAATCACTCGGCTTGGACTGTGGAATGCGCGAGCCGCGGGTCACGACTCAGATTTTGTCCTCGGGATTCTGGATAAGTACGCAAAGTTTGCAATTCCTGGCTCAGTCCGCTCGGACATCACAGAGACGATGTCTCGATATGGTCGCCTGGTAATTCAGCGCAGTCCAGATGGCGAACTTGAACTTTTCTCCAAAGATCGCGCGATTCTTCTCGAAGCAAGTCGCCACCGCAAGATTGTCGAATTACTGGACGGCCCAATCTCCAATGAAGCTTTTCGAATTCAGCCTTGGGCTC
The DNA here is from genome assembly GCF_005845365.1 of Rhodoluna limnophila. Taxonomy (GTDB): domain Bacteria; phylum Actinomycetota; class Actinomycetes; order Actinomycetales; family Microbacteriaceae; genus Rhodoluna; species Rhodoluna limnophila. The sequence continues at coordinate 1,030,880 of NZ_CP040509.1, forward strand.
GTGGGCAGGTAAAGCAGGAGCTGTTAAAGCTAGGCTGGCCGGCCGAGGATTTTGCTGGCTACACCGAGGGCACACCGCACGAAATTTCAATGCAGCAGGGCGACTGGAAAGTGCGCGACTACCAGAATCAGGCTGTTGAAAAATTTTGGGCCGGTGGCTCTGGGGTTGTGGTGTTGCCTTGTGGAGCGGGTAAAACTATTGTTGGCGCAGCCGCTATGGCTGTGGCAAAGACCAACACCTTGATTCTGGTGACCAACACAGTCTCTGCACGTCAGTGGAAGACCGAGCTTATGCGCCGGACTACCCTGACTGAAGACGAAATTGGCGAGTACTCAGGATCACTCAAAGAAATAAAGCCGGTAACCATCGCGACCTACCAAATTCTCACGACCAAGCGCAAGAGCGAGTACGCCCACCTTGCCCTGCTCAATGCCAATGACTGGGGACTCATCGTCTACGACGAAGTTCACCTCTTGCCTGCACCGATTTTCAAGATGACGGCTGACCTTCAGGCTCGTCGCCGATTGGGGCTTACCGCGACCTTGGTCCGCGAAGATGGCAAAGAGGGCGACGTCTTCTCACTAATTGGTCCCAAGCGCTTCGATGCACCTTGGAAAGAAATTGAAGCCCAGGGATACATCGCGCCGGCCGCATGTTTTGAGGTAAGAATCGACCTTCCCGAAGAGGAGCGCCTCAATTACGCGATTGCGAGCCAGGAGGACCGGTACCGAATTTCAGCCACCTCTGGTTCAAAGATTCCGGTAATCAAGGCTCTGCTAGCCAAGCACCCGAGTGAGCCGACTCTGATTATTGGTCAGTACTTGGATCAAATCCATGCTGTTTCAGCGGCCTTGAACGTTTCAGAAATCACCGGTGAGACACCAATTGATGAACGTGAACGCCTCTTTGAAGCATTTAGAACCGGTGAAATCACGTGCCTAGTAGTTTCTAAGGTGGCAAACTTTTCCATTGATTTGCCGGAGGCATCGGTGGCCATCCAGATTTCAGGGTCATACGGTAGCCGCCAGGAAGAAGCGCAGCGTCTAGGGCGCTTGCTAAGACCAAAGGCAGATGGGCGTTCAGCAAACTTCTACACGTTGATTGCTCGCGACACTATTGACCAAGATTTTGCCCAGAATCGGCAACGGTTCTTGGCCGAGCAGGGCTACAGCTACGAGATTATCGATGCTGACGCACTCTAAGGCCACGCAGAGATCTAGCAGAAACACCCCAGTTACCTTTCAGGCTACTCACAGCAATCTCTGAAAAAGTAGTGTCATGGAAAACGTGAAGGTACTTATCGTCGATGACGAACCGAACATCCGCGACCTACTCTCAACCAGTTTGAGATTTGCCGGCTTCAGTGTGCACGCAGTGGCCAACGGGGCCGATGCAGTGACCGCTGCAGAAAAAGGCAACCCAGACATCATCTTGCTTGACGTAATGCTGCCGGACATGAACGGTTTTAGCGTTACCAAGAAGATTCGCTCAATGGGCATCAATGCCCCGGTGCTGTTCTTGACCGCTCGTGACGAAACCGAAGACAAAATCACTGGCCTGACCGTCGGTGGCGATGACTACATGACTAAGCCATTCAGCCTGGATGAAATTGTTGCCCGAATCAATGCCATTCTTCGACGCACCAAGGCCGCCGAGGTCGAGGAATCAGTCCTGGAGGTTGGCGAGATTCGCATCAACCAAGACGCACACGAGGTTTTTGTAAACAACGAAGTGGTTGACCTCAGCCCAACCGAGTACAAGCTGCTCCGATTCTTGATGTCCAACCCAAACCGAGTCTTGACCAAGGCTCAAATTTTGGACCACGTCTGGGAGTATGACTTCAACGGCGAAATGGGAATTGTTGAGTCTTACGTTTCTTACCTGCGCAAGAAGCTAGACCCACTAACCAGTGAGCCGCTTATTCAAACAAAGCGTGGCGTTGGCTACATGTACAAGTCAACTAAGAACGGCAAGTAGAAACCTAATTGTCCTCAAAACTCGGAACCGCATGGGAGCAAATCTCCCTACGCACAAAGCTGACAGCGCTATCTGTAGCGTTGATTGGCATTTTGCTTGCGGTTTCTAGTTTTGGAACCATGGCGCTGCTGCGCACCTACTTGGTCGCCAACGTTGACACGCTGCTTAGCTCAACCGCTGCAACCCTCAGCCACGAGGACCCAACTCAGCTTGAAGAAAGACTAGCTAGTCGTGAACTCAGGCTGCCAAGCCTGCCCAGTGATTTTTACATTGGATACGTCGACCAGTCTGGTGCGCTACTAGTTGGTCTGGTCTCTTCCGCGAGCGATCTTGATCGCGTTCCCAACCTTTCCAGCTTCAACACGGTGAATGTTTTAGCGACTCGTGGTTTGCCATTTGAAGTAGATGCCCAAGGCAACGTCACAGATGATGCCGGCATCGATGGCTGGCGCATGGTCGCTGTCCCGCTGACCACCATGCCTGGCTCTCTGGTTGTTGCATTACCAACCAACGCCAACGGTGCTTTGCTTTCGCAATACGCATCCATCGGTGGCAGTTTTGGAATTTTGCTGCTGCTGCTCAGCGGACTAAGTATTTGGCTAACCATCACATCCGCCCTGAAGCCGCTGCGTGAGGTCGAGCGAACCGCCACTTTGGTTGCCGAGGGTGACTTTTCGCAGCGACTTATCGAGAGACCTGGCGACACCGAAATTTCGAGGATCAACCGCTCACTAAACACAATGCTTGACGGGCTAGAAAACGCATTCCAGGACCGATCCCGAACCCTTGAACAGATGCGCCGCTTCGTTGCCGATGCCTCACACGAACTGCGGACTCCCCTAGTCTCGGTGCGTGGATACGCAGAGCTGTATCGAATGGGTGCACTCAAGAAGCCTGAGCAGGTTGCCGAAGCTATGGGCCGCATCGAGTCTGAGGCAATTCGCATGACCGGACTCGTTGAAAGCTTGCTTACCTTGGCTCGTCTCGATGATGCCAAAGAGCCGCCAAAAACCACGACCAACCTAGTGACTCTGGCCATTGATGCTGCCAAAGATGTGCATGCTTCCTCGCCAAAGCAGAGCATCGCAGTTTTTAACACCGATGGCGTGCCGCTGACTGAAGCTGACGAAGTTCTTGCCAAAGTGGATGCCAACGCCATGCGTCAGGTGTTCACCAACCTTCTGGCCAACGCATCGCGCTTTTCTGCCAAAGATGGCTCAATCGAAATTGTCCTTGACGGTTCGTCCCGAGTCGACGGCAATCCTTGGGCCATCATCGAAGTTCGCGATCACGGCGAGGGTATCCCCGAGCAGCTTCGCGAAAAAGTTTTTGAGCGCTTCTATCGAGTTGATAACTCGAGAAATAGTGAAACTGGCGGTTCTGGACTGGGTCTCGCCATCGTTTCGAGCATCGTTAGATCTCACCAGGGCTCAATCGTAGCCCTCGAAACTGCTGGTGGCGGAGCCACTTTCCGAGTAGCGATCCCTGCCTAGTTATTCACATTTTTTTGTAATTCGCCCTGGCGCGGTGAGCCCTGCGCTGATGATTTTGGCATGACTCAATTCACCGTAGACAGCGATCAAGTAATGGCGGCAAACGCCAACATCCAAATCACAATCTCCAAACTCAGCAACGAGGTCCAACTGCTTCACGGGCAACTTCAAGGGTTGCAAGCTTCATGGACTGGTCTGGCTGCGACCAGCTTTCAGGAGCTAGCCAGCCGCTGGCGGATTACGGCCGGGGCTGTCGAGGCTCAATTGGCTGAGCTGGGTAACGCCCTTGGAATGGCAGCTCAGCAATACTCCGACATTGAACTGTCCAACCAGCGATTGTTTTTGTAGACCAAGGTAAACCGAAAAAAACTGGGTGGCTCCCGAAGGAACCACCCAGTTTTGGTAATTCAGACTTAGAAGTCCATGCCACCCTGTGGTGCGGCAGCCGGAGCAGCTGGCTCTGGCTTCTCAGCAACAACAGCTTCGGTGGTCAAGAATAGACCTGCAATTGAGGCTGCGTTCTGAAGTGCAGAACGGGTCACCTTCACTGGGTCGTTAATTCCTGCCTGAAGCATGTCAACGTACTCGCCGGTAGCTGCGTTTAGGCCCTGGCCTGATGGCAAGCTTGCAACGCGCTCGGCAACTACGCCAGGCTCTAGACCTGCGTTGATTGCGATCTGCTTTAGTGGAGCTGAGATCGCAACGCGTACGATGTTTGCACCGGTCGCTTCGTCGCCAGTCAATGACAACTTCTCAAATGCAGTCTTGCCAGCCTGTAGCAATGCAACACCACCACCGGCAACAATGCCTTCTTCAACTGCAGCCTTGGCGTTACGAACAGCATCTTCGATGCGGTGCTTGCGCTCCTTCAGCTCTACCTCAGTGGCAGCACCAGCCTTGATAACTGCAACACCGCCGGCAAGCTTCGCTAGGCGCTCCTGCAGCTTCTCGCGGTCGTAGTCGCTGTCGGTGTTGTCGATCTCGCGGCGAATCTGCTCGACGCGGCCAGCAATCATGTCCTGGTCACCAGCACCCTCAACAATGGTGGTCTCGTCCTTGGTGATTACTACCTTGCGAGCGCGACCCAATAGGTCAAGAGTGGTTGCGTCTAGCTTTAGGCCAACCTCTTCTGAGATAACCTGTGCGCCGGTCAAGATTGCGATGTCCTGAAGCATGGCCTTGCGACGGTCACCAAAACCTGGTGCCTTCACAGCCACAGACTTGAAGATTCCGCGGATCTTGTTGACGATAAGGGTTGCAAGAGCCTCGCCCTCGATGTCCTCAGCAATGATCAACAGTGGCTTGTTGGCCTGGATCACCTTGTCAACGATTGGAAGCAGGTCCTTGATGTTTGAGATTTTTGAGTTTGCAATCAAAACGTATGCATCTTCAAGAACTGCTTCTTGGCGCTCTGGGTCGGTGACCATGTAGGCCGAGATGTAACCCTTGTCGAAGCGCATACCTTCGGTTAGTTCAAGCTCAATGCCGAAGGTGTTTGACTCTTCAACGGTTACAACGCCCTCGCGGCCAACCTTGTCGATTGCCTCTGCGATTAGTTCACCGATTTGTGAGTCACCAGCTGAGATAGACGCGGTTGCCGCAATCTGCTCTTTGGTCTCTACCGGCTTTGCGTTTGCGATTAGCTCTACGGTTACGGCGGCAACGGCCTTTTCGATGCCGCGCTTCAGGCTGATTGGGTCTGCACCAGCAGCAACGTTACGAAGGCCTTCACGAACTAGAGCCTGAGCAAGAACGGTTGCGGTAGTGGTTCCGTCACCAGCAACGTCGTCAGTCTTCTTTGCAACTTCTTTAACCAGTTCTGCACCGATGCGCTCGAATGGGTCGTCCAGCTCGATCTCCTTGGCGATCGAAACACCATCGTTGGTGATGGTTGGGGCGCCCCACTTCTTTTCAAGAACAACGTTGCGGCCGCGTGGGCCAAGGGTCACCTTAACTGTGTCAGCAAGGATGTTCAGGCCGCGCTCCATACCGCGACGGGCCTCTTCATTGAAGTGAATGATTTTTGCCATGTTGGATTCAATCTCCTGTAAGTATTTAGCACTCGATGCGTTTGAGTGCTAACTCTATTTTGGCACTCTCCACCCGAGAGTGCAAACACATTTGATTGCGCTGTGGGCAAAAGAAAAACCCCTCCCGAAGGAGGGGTTTTTTGTAAAAGATCTAAGGGTCTTAGCCGATTACGTTTACAGCGTCAGCCTGTGGGCCTTTGTCGCCGTTCTTGACTTCGAACTCAACACGCTGGTTCTCTTTGAGTTCCTTGTAGCCATCTGACTGGATTGCTGAGAAGTGTACGAATACATCCGCTCCGCCATCCTGAGTGATGAAGCCGAAACCCTTTTCAGCGTTGAACCACTTTACGGTTCCTTGTGCCATTGCTTTACTCCTGTTACTAAACGACGTTCAGAGAAATCTTTCTTAGAACGAGTCGCATAGAAAAGAGCTGGTGCTACGGATACTGCTACGACCACTTCTAACATTAGCCTCGTAGCCGTTAATCACCTAGGGAATTCAAGTAGAAAAGCAAATCCTTTATACAACGGTTATAACTACTCCCCAGCAGGAAGCTCGTAGTCCTCGCCCAAAACAATGGTGATTGGCTCAGCAAACTGAGTAGAAACAGTAACCAGAGGTGATCCGACTAGCTTGGCAATGGCCTCAGCCTCGGCCCGGAACAGTTCATCCGTGATGGCAATGGTGGTTACCGCGATTGATGTCGGCAGCCCCTCTGCGTCAACCAAGTTCTCAGTTACGACAACGTTGTAGCCTGCATCAACTAAATCACTTGAGAATGGAACACCCGCTGCTTCGGTGCCGGTGCCATCAATAACGCCAACTTCAGGCCGAGTCTCAACAGATGCGGTTGGAGATGGCGAGGCGTTTGAAATTACACCCTCAAAAATCGCAGCGTTATCGGCCAACTTGAGCCCTCCGTAAGCTAGGGCTCCAACCACTACCGCCGCCGCAAAAATACGCAGCCATTCCAAAACGCGGTCCTTGGCTGTCCTGCGTGCGCGGTGTCGGCCGCCAACCTGGGTAGCGGCGTCAAACTCGTCTACCGGGAACTTTTTAGCCATGAATCCTGCTTATCGTAAAGGCACAACAAATCCTGTGCCCTTCAATATTAGGCGGACGAAAGGTATGACTGTGGACTATCCAGTTAAGAAAACCGACGAACAGTGGCGAGAGGAACTCACCGAATTTGAGTACCATGTCTTGCGCCAAGCCGGAACCGAAAGGGCCTACACAGGCGATCTTCTAGACGAGCACCGGGTTGGCACATTTTCTTGTCGTGGCTGTGGCGCCGAATTGTTCAAGAGTGAAGCGAAATTTGATTCTCACTGCGGGTGGCCGAGTTTTTACGAGCCACAAGCCGGCGATGCCGTTGAGCTTTTAGAGGACCGAAGCCACGGCATGGTTCGAGTTGAGGTACGCTGCGCAAACTGCGGCTCTCATCTGGGGCATGTTTTTGAAGATGCCCCGCAGACCCCAACCGGAGACCGATTCTGCATCAACTCAGTCAGCATTACGTTCGATTCAGAGGTGTAATTCGAAAAAACGCAGAAAGCGCGATAATACAAGCCGATAACACCAAGGTTAAAGCAATTACTGTGCTTGCAACCCCCTCGTAATCGAGCGGCTGTTCTGGGTGCGGATTTGCGGGCCAATCAAAGAACCAAATTACAAACGCGTACCAAAAAGCACTGAAGGCTAGACCTAACCTAAGGGATGTTGTAATTACCCATTTGAGTGAAAATTTACGACGCCTAAAAACCGATTTTCCGGCCTGTAAAATACCAATCACTGCAATGTGCACCCCCACGAAGATAGCCGCGTTTCTGAGCACCGAAACACCATAGACATCAGAGACAATGCCCCTGCCAACCAAGATGCACAGAATAAAAGATGCCCCTGAAACTAACGCCAATTGCAACTCAGGTTCAGGGCCAAGGTGTAAGGCGTTTGAGCGGAAACCATATCTTTTCAAGAACATCACCAATTGCACTTCTCAATGATCCAAGTTTGCAGATTGGTAGTTGCAGCCCGATGCCCCTCTAGGTCCCAAGTGGGCTTCGTATCAATCCCCACTAAACTGCTGACGAATATGACAGGCGCCCCCAACGCATGACAATTCCATTGATTCTTGTATGTAGGCCGAGAGAGTAGGTAATCCCTTAGGGTAAAGCCATATTTGGCCCCGACTTTAACCAAGACCTCGTTCCATCCTTCAACAGAAACGATGTAAAAAGCTTGGCTGTAGCTCCATGGCAACACGGTACTCATACCGTAAATCGAACCCAGCCACGGGGTTACAGATATCGAGTATTTGTAGGACCCCTGCAATGGCGAAATTGAAACGTTCGAGATAAGAGCTAGCCCCAGATAGGGATCAGCCGTAATCGGGTAGGCAATGTTTATCGCTTTATGTTCAATAGTTTGTGTCAGTTGGCCCTCAGAGAATGAAAAAGAGGTTTTGACTGAATTTCCAAGAGCATCAAATGCCCAGGGTTCGGCCAACCAAGCCAGAGTTGAGCCGTCTTCGGAAACGACTTTAAATAAGTCACGGTTTCCTAGTTCGATAATTTCCATGCTCTCCGCCCCAGCGAGGTCGAAGGTGAAACTTTCAGGCGCGGCCGGTCCGTCTAGAGTTATTAGCAGCTGCAGGCTGTTTTCGCTGTGCTCTCCAACTCGCACGCTGTGCCACGGAGCTTCACTGACTAGCTTCCCCTCAATCCCAAGTTCCCCTGAGGAAATGCCTAAAATTTCGGAATCAACTGAAATCTCTTGCGATTCAAAGCCAAGTATCGCCTCTGGCATAAGGTCAGCTTTGGCCGGCGATACACCGGCTAGAAACAGAGAAATTGCCAAAACAAACGTAAATGGTCGCCTCATGGCAAGAGCGTAGCACATCGAATTCGCGGTAATCGTTTAGCAGTCAAGGCTATACCTATTGTGAGAGGAGGCCGACAGGCCTCTGAATAGCCCCACACAGAAATTGTAGAGCCGACTAGGGGACTCGAACCCCTAACCACCTCATTACAAGTGAGGTGCGCTACCAATTGCGCCAAGTCGGCCAGTTGCTCTAAAGCAACTTGTCTAGACTACTGCGTCTAGAGCTTTTTTGCAGGTATTTCTAGCCCTGCGTTGCAGCCTGCAAGAACTGTGCAAATCGAGCTGGGCTAACCAACTCTTCTCCGGTAGCCCAGGTGTACTGCTGACCGTTCACAATGATGGTTGGTGTTCCACCCATTTTTATGTCAGTGCCAGGCACTACCTCGTTCAAAATCCGAGTTGTAGAGGCAGTCAACCAAGAGTCGTAGCTTTTGTTGTTGATGCACTCGGCAATAACTTCGCGATCTGAAGCGCCAGCTTCAACAGCCCAGTCAATTAGCTGTGCGTTATCTGGCCCAGCAGTGCCTTCAGCAGGCTGGTTTTCGAACAGAATCTGGTGAAATCTGAAGAATGAGTTTGGTGCCTCTTCGGCGACACAGATTGCCGAGTTAGCTGCGCGGCTTGAGTAAGAGTTCAAAGACTGGCCATCAAGGAAAGAAACCGGGTGGACTTCAAGGGTTGCTGCGCCCGATGAAACCCAGCTCTCAATCTGTGATGAGTTTGGCACCTCAAAAGCCTGGCAAATTGGGCACTGGTAGTCGACATACATGATGATGTTTGGAACCTCAGCCGAGCCAGAACTTGGAGTCACTGAAGGCGATGGTGTTGAGGTCTTGGTGTACAGCTCGAGGTTGGCACCAACCTTGACACCGTCATTGAACGAGAAGTTTGCTGGGGTTAGCTCAACCTTGTTGGCGCCAGAGACAACTACCGATGTGACGATGGCTACCGAGCCTAGAATCGCGGCAACGATGCCGAGGCGCAACAAGAGCTTCTTACGCTGCTCGCCCTTTTTGTGCTGTTCGCGCATTTCACGTGCTTTTGCTCGAGCTGCTTCACGCTGTTCGCTACGAGTTGGCTTGTTCGGAGTCATGAAAATCCTTTGCTGTTAAGTCACGATTTGGTGACAGTCAGGTTTTCTAGTCTAGATGAGCGGTGCTGGCTGGAATAATAAAAGAGTTCAGCAGCGTCGCTGGTGAATTTCTTACACAACGGATCGTCCGGCACGTACCTGCCGGTGAAGGAAATAGAAAAAATGGCATCAGTAACATTCGACAGCGCCACCCGCATGTACCCAGGCGGTACCCGCGCAGCAGTTAACAAGCTAAACCTAGAAATCGCAGATGGCGAGTTCCTAGTTCTTGTTGGCCCATCAGGTTGCGGTAAATCAACCTCTCTCCGCATGCTTGCGGGTCTTGAAGAAGTCAACGACGGCGCAATCCGCATCGGTGACCGTGATGTAACCCACACCCCACCAAAAGACCGCGACATTGCAATGGTTTTCCAGAACTACGCTTTGTACCCACACATGACCGTTGCTGAGAACATGGGCTTTGCCCTAAAGATCGCCGGCGTGAGCAAAGAAGAGCGCGCAGCTCGTGTTCTTGAAGCAGCGAAGCTTCTTGACCTTGAGCAGTACCTAGCCCGCAAGCCAAAGGCTCTTTCAGGTGGCCAGCGTCAGCGTGTAGCAATGGGTCGTGCCATTGTTCGTAAGCCACAGGTGTTCCTTATGGATGAGCCGCTTTCAAACCTTGACGCAAAGCTTCGTGTTCAGACTCGTACTCAGATTGCGTCTCTGCAGCGCCGCCTTGGTGTAACCACTGTTTACGTAACCCACGACCAGGTTGAAGCTATGACCATGGGTGACCGCGTTGCTGTTATGAAGGACGGCCTTCTACAGCAGGTTGCTACCCCACAGGAGCTTTACGACCGCCCAGCAAACGTATTTGTTGCCGGATTCATTGGCTCACCGGCCATGAACCTAATCCAGCTTCCAATCGTTGACGGTGGAGTTCAGTTCGGTACTGCAGTTCTTCCGGTTGAGGCTTCAGTTCTAGCCAAGACCAGTGCAAAGACCATCACCGTAGGTATCCGCCCAGAGAACATGTCTGTTTCAAAGGACAAGGGTGTTGCCGTTGAGGTTGACGTTGTTGAAGAGCTAGGTGCCGACGGTTACCTATACGGTCACACCACCATCGATGGCGCAAAGGCTGACGTAACCGCTCGTGTTGACGGTCGCGTTCACCCACACGCTGGCGACAACGTATTCCTGATCCCTGAGGGCGGAATCGTTCACTTGTTTGACGTTGAGTCAGGCGAGCGCCTCAACTAGTGACCTCACTAGACATTACGGCTGCCACGGTAGAACCAGCTCTGCTGGATCTACCGTGGCATTTGCCATTAGAGGACTGGCCGGCTGAAAACATCGCTGCCCTACCCAAGGGCCTCAGCCGCCACACGGTTAGATTTGCACATCTAAACGATCACGTAATCGCAATCAAAGAGACTCTTCCAGAGCTGGCCAAGCGCGAATACGACATGCTCAAACTGCTCATCAAACTTGATGTTCCATGCGTTGAGCCTTTTGCCATAATCAACAATCGCACCACCGATGACGGCGAAGAGCTGCTATCGGTGTTGATTACTCGACACCTAAAGTTTTCGTTGCCGTATCGAGCGATGTGGTCACAGGGGCTTCGTCCTGAAACTGCCACCCGCCTTGTGGATGCACTGGCTCTCCTGCTGGTTCGCCTACATATTGCCGGGTTCTTTTGGGGCGATGTTTCACTGTCAAACACCCTGTTCCGCAGAGACGCCGGTGCTTTTGCGGCGTATTTGGTTGACGCAGAAACTGGTCACCTATACGACTCAGGCCTGTCAAAGGGTCAGCGTGAGAACGACCTCGAGATTGCCCGCATTAACATCGCCGGTGAATTGATGGACCTCATCGCCAGCGGTAACGCTCAGCCGGGAGTGGATGCACTTGCTACGAGTGAGCGAATTGTTGCCAAGTACCGTGAACTGTGGGATGCCCTAACCGGCGTCGAAACATTCGAGGCCGCCGACCGCTGGAAGATTAACCGCAGGGTCGATCGACTCAACGACCTTGGCTTTGATATCGAAGAACTAGCCATCAAAACGGATGCGTCCGGCACCCAGGTGCGAATTCAGCCCAAGGTTGTTGATGCTGGTCACCACACCCGCAGGCTGATTCGCCTAACCGGTTTGGACGTTGAAGAGAATCAGGCTCGCCGACTACTAAACGACCTGGACCAGTATCGCGTTGATCACCCTCGACCTGGAGCAGATGAAGAGGTGTTGGCCCATGAATGGCTGAGCCACGCATTTGAGCCGGTTGTAACAGCGATTCCGAAGGACCTATCTGGACGATTAGAACCTGCTGAGGTCTACCACCAAGTTCTTGAGCACCGCTGGTATATGTCTGAAAAGGCGTCTCGGGATGTTTCTTTGGAAGAGGCAACCAGCAGCTACATCGAGAATGTGCTGCGTAACCGCCGCGATGAAGAGGCCTACTTGGGTGCTCCGACCGGAGTAATCACGCTTCCGAATGCGATTCCATCGGGCACCATTGTTGTGGCCGAGGATGACGAAGAAGTTGATTGGCGCGACCTGGTCTAACAATCATCGACCGTTACTTAAATAGTTGATCCCCGACCATTGGTCGGGGATCAACTATTTAAGACGATGTTTAGCGCTTTAGCGCAGCGCGGCGCTTCGATACCTCATACAAGGTAACGCTGGCAGCAATACCGGCGTTTAGAGACTCCGTGTCGCGGGCAATTGGAATCGACAGAACGGCATCGCAGTTTTCAGTCACCAAACGCGAAAGACCCTTGCCTTCAGAACCAACAACCAGAAGCAGCGGCTCAGTTGCAAGCTCAAACTGAGGAAGACTCATGTCGCCGTCTCCGTCAAGGCCGACAACAAATACGCCACGCTTCTTGAACTCTTTGAGCGTGCTGTTTAGGTTTGCCGCCAAGGCAACCGGCACGCGAGCAGCGGCACCGGCCGAAGTCTTCCAAGCCGAGGCGGTAACACCGGTTGATCGACGCTGAGGCAAAATTACGCCCTGGCCACCAAAAGCCGCCACAGAACGAATGATGGCACCGAGGTTTCTTGGGTCAGTAATACCGTCGAGGGCAACAAATAGTGGGCGCTGACCACGAGCCAACACCATGTCAAGCATTTCCATCGGGTGCTGGTACTTGTATGGCGGCACCGATAGCGCAATTCCCTGGTGCACGGAGTCAAAGCCGGTCATGCGGTCCATCTCAGGGCGGGTTACTTCATTCACCGCAATACCGCGTGAAGCCGCAATCTTGATTGCTTCTTTTACGCGGTCGTCCATTTCAATGCGGGCTGCGATGAAAAGTGCGGTGGCAGGAACCTTTGAACGCAAGGCCTCGACTACTGAGTTGCGGCCTGAAAGAACCTCAGATGCGTCGGCAGCCTTGGCTACGCGCTGACCTGAGCGAGCGGCTGCACCGCCTGAACCTGCGGTGCGGGCAGCAGGTGCCAGAAACTCTCCGCGGCGAGCAGGAACAGCACCGGTAGCAGCCTTGTGCTTTTCAGCTGCAGCCTTGGCCTTGTATGCCTTGTGGTACGGGCGGTCTTCAGCCTTTGGAGTTGGTCCGCGACCCTCAAGAGCCTGCTTTCCGTGACCTCCGGTACCTACCTTTAATCCTTTTTTGCCCTTAGCTGCGCCTGGGCGACCTGGTTTTCCAGCCATTTAACTAACACTCCAATGGGTTCCGTCGGCAGCATCTTCAATTGAAATGCCTGCTGCCTTTAGTTGATCTCTAATCGCGTCTGATCGCGCGAAGTCTTTGGCTGCTCGAGCAGCGTTTCGTTCAGCAATAAGTTCATGAATCAATGACCCGAGAGCTTGGGTGTGGGCTGAACCAGCCGATGTTTCAGAGTTGGACTCTAAACCCAGCACTTCGAGCATAGCCTGTACGCAGATTACTGCCTTTCGGACTGCAGCAGCATCACCGGCATCGAGGGCTGCATTTCCCTCTCGGACTGTATCGTGCAGCACTCCAAGTGCAACCGGGATGGCTAGGTCGTCATCCATGGCAGCAATAAACGCGGTTGGCAGCGCCTCAAGAGTTGAGCCCTCAAAGATTTCACTCGAACCAGAACGGTTGGCTCGCGCTACGAAGTTTTGAATGCGACCGAACGCCGTTGCCGCCTCATCGAGTACGCCCTCGTGATAGTCGAGAACTGATCGGTAATGCGCTGAGCCTAGGTAGTAGCGAACCACCGCTGGCTCGGCGGCCGCAAGAAGGTCTGCCGCAAAAATTGAGTTGCCGAGTGACTTTGACATTTTTTGGCCATTCACATTAACCAGCCCATTGTGCAGCCAGTAATTTGCAAACTTGTCACCCGCAGCTGAGCTCTGGGCCAACTCGTTCTCGTGGTGCGGGAACCGAAGGTCCAGTCCCCCACCGTGAATATCAAAGTTAGAACCCAGATACTTGGTAGCCATTGCTGAACATTCGATGTGCCAGCCCGGGCGCCCCAAACCAAAGCGCGTCGCCCAAGCTGCAGACTCAGGTTCATCTGATTTGCGCGCCTTCCATAGGGCAAAGTCGTGTGGGCTTCGCTTTCCGCGAAGGTCGGCGTCTGCATCAGCATCCATGTCGTCAACACGCTGGTTGGTAAGTGAGCCGTATTCAGCCCATTTTGATGCGGCAAAGTAAACATTGGCCGAGGCATCATCTGCCTGATACGCGTATCCGTTTGCAATCAAACGTTCAATAAGCTCGAGCATCTCAGGTACTGCGCCGGTAGCACGTGGTTCATAGGTTGGCGGCTTGATACCCAATGCCGCATAGGCACGGTTGAACTCAATCTCGAACCGATACGCCAAACCCCACCATGGCTCGCCGGTCACCTTTGCATTCTCGAGCACTTTGTCATCGATGTCGGTCACATTGCGAACCAGCGTGACCTGCATACCCTTGACCTCAAGCCACCTGCGCAACTGGTCGTAAACCAAAGCCGAGCGGAGGTGACCTACGTGTGGCAAACCCTGAACGGTCGGGCCGCAGAGGTAAATACCAACCTGACCGGGCGTGATAGGCGCAAAGGCGCGAACAGCTTGAGCTCGTGAATCAAATAGGTTTAGGGTCACGATTTCAGCCTACCTTCGGCCCTAGAAATCAGCGCTGAGGCTACTGCTGCAACACCCTCGGAGTTACCCAAGAATCCCAGTCCATCTGTGGTGGTCGCACCCAGAGTGACCGGAGCCCCGATCAATGCGGTTAGCACCGATTCGACGCGGTCCCGGTGAGGAGCCACCTTTGGGCGATTGCCAATAATTTGAACGGCCACGTTTTCTACTCGGTAACCGTTTTCAGCCAAAAGGTTCAATGCACCTTCGATAAACACGCGCCCATTGGCACCGGCAAACTCAGGGCGATCGACACCAAAATTTGAACCGATGTCGCCCAGACCGGCAGCCGAAAGCAGAGCATCAACAATGGCGTGACTTACTGCATCGCCGTCACTGTGACCATCCAGACCTCGTTCGCCATCCCAGATGACCGTTCCTAGGTAAAGCGGCTTAGCTGCCTCATCGGTAAATCGATGCACATCGGTACCGATTCCGGTGCGCATGTTTCTGGCAAAACGAAGCTCGGCGGCAGCAAGGTCATCTGCTGTGGTGATTTTGAATGCCCGCGCATCACCCTGGACCGCATTGATTTGGATGCCGTGCGCCTGAGCCAGAGCAGCGTCATCGGTGTATTCATGCTTTGAGTTCTCGTAGGCATCTTTCAGCGCTGAGGCCACAAAACCCTGAGGTGTTTGTGCGGCTCTGAGGGTGTTGCGGTCGATGGTCTCGCGGACAATTTCATCATCAACTCTTTTGATGGTGTCAACCACATGCATAACCGGCAGGGCAGCCAGACCCGAGCGCCTAACCTCGGCGGCTACTTTCTCAAACAGCGATGCCGGCGCAAGCGCTCGAGCAGCATCGTGAACCAGCACGACCTCGACATCTGGATCTAGAGCGCCCAGTGCAATTTGAATGGACTGCTGCCGAGTTGCGCCACCGGGCACGACGTCAAAACGAACCGACTTTCCCGCAAGAGCTGCATCGGCAAGCTCCGCGGTCTGCTGCTCGTGACCGGCAGGAACAGCAATAATCACTTGCTCTAGGGCAGCGATGTCGGCCACATTTTCAAGAGTGTGCTGAAGCAGTGACTTCTCGGCAAGATTTACAAAAGCTTTAGGTTTGTCGGCACCCAGTCGTGTGCCCAGCCCCGCAGCAACAACGACCACCGCAAGATCGCGAACGGTCATGGTTAGAACCTAGGAGGCTAGAACTTCGTCGAGAGTGGCAGAAGCCTTTTCTTCGTCAACCTTGCGGGCAAGCGCCAACTCTGAAACCAAAATTTGACGAGCCTTGGCAAGCATGCGCTTTTCACCGGCTGATAGACCGCGATCCTGGTCGCGGCGCCAAAGGTCACGAACAACCTCAGACACCTTTACTACGTCACCAGAGGCAAGCTTCTCAAGGTTTGCCTTGTAGCGGCGTGACCAGTTGGTTGGCTCTTCGGTGAATTCGGCTCGCAATACGCTGAAAACCTGCTCAACACCCTTTTTGTCGATGACGTCGCGAACGCCGACCATCTCAACATTTTCAGCCGGCACCCAAATGGTGAGATCGCCCTGGGCAACCTTTAGCTGTAGGTAGAGTCTGGTCTCGCCGCGAATGGTGCGGTCAGCAACCTCGATGATTTGTGCAGCACCGTGGTGTGGATAAACGACGGTTTCGCCGACTTCAAACTTCATGTGGGTGATTCCCTTCAGAAACCACTATTTTACCACAGCACAGAGGCAATAGATAGGGATAAACTAGAGGGGCTATTGAGCGTTTCTCAGGAGGAATAATGGCAATCCGCAAACTTGCAGCAGTTTCAATCGCCGCGGCCGTAATGCTGGGCACAAGCGGCTGCAACTTTACTAGCCCTGTTGCATCGATGGAGCAGTATGCTCCAAGCGACGGCTCGCAGATTGACCTTGAGAACGTGAAGGCCCGCAACTTTATCTATGTTGCTGGCGAAGAATTTGGCGGCCTATTCGGCACCCTGGTTAACCCTTCTCTAGAAGCTCAGACCGTGCGTATTCAGTACACCGATGCCACTCTTGCAGAGAAGAAGTCAATTAGCGTGAACCTTCTTCCAGGCGGAGTCCTTGACATCGGTTACAACGGAACTGCCCCACTTTTGGTTGACCTCGGCTCAACCCCTGGGGCAATGGTCAGCATCTACCTAAACGAGGGAAGCAACAGCGGTCGCGAGTTGAACATTCCTGTTCTTGATGCAACCCTGCCTGAGTACCAGCCTCTGGTTGACGCACTCAACTCAACAGTGCCTGCCTCAGCAGAATAAGAACCTAAGCAAAAACACCTCCCAATCGGGAGGTGTTTTTCTTTATCCGGCTTTGGACCGGCTTAGACTTCGAACTTATATCCAAGGCCTCTGACCGTCAGAATGTGAGCTGGTCGAGCCGGGTCGTCTTCAATCTTGGAACGAAGACGCTTTACGTGAACATCTAAGGTCTTGGTGTCGCCGAAGTAATTTGATCCCCAAACACGATCGATGATTTGGCCTCGAGTGAGCACTCGATTGACGTTCTCAAGCAGCAGTTCTAGTAATTCAAATTCCTTTAGAGGCATCGCAATTTTTTCGCCATTGACAAAAACCTGGTGACGGTCAACATCCATGCGAACCGGTCCGGCCTCAAGCAACCCGGCTGCCTTAACAACCTCAACGGCATCTGAATTGCGGCGCAAAACTGCCTTCATACGAGCCAAAAGCTCGCGGGTTGAGTAAGGCTTGGTGACGTAGTCATCCGCGCCAATTTCTAGACCCACAACCTTGTCGATTTCGGTGTCTTTTGCGGTCAACATGATGATTGGAACCTGCGAGCTCTGACGAATCACTCGGCAGACCTCGTTGCCATTTACTCCCGGCAGCATTAGGTCAAGCAAAATCAGATCGATGTTGTTGCTAGCGAATTTTTCGAGTGCCTCGTTTCCATCAGCAGCCTCAACAATGTCAAAGCCCTCCTTGGTGAGCAGGTAAACCAGCGGATCGCGAAGCGACTGTTCGTCTTCGACTACTAGTACGGTCGTCATGCTTATTTACTCGTTTCGATTGATTTTGCTGCCAGAGGTAGACGGATAGTGAAGGTAGAGCCATGCCCCAATTTGGACTTGATTTGAACCTCACCCAGGTGTTTCTGAGCGATGTGCTTCACGATGCTTAGACCTAAGCCAGTTCCTCCGGTAAGGCGAGAACGGCTCGGATCTACACGATAGAAACGCTCGAAGATTCGCTCTTGGTCCTCGACTGAAATACCGGGGCCTTTGTCTGACACGGCAATTTCAGCGATGCCTTTGCGTTTGCGCACGGTGATCGAAACCGCCGTTTTTTCATCGCTGTAAATAACGGCATTTTCAATGAGATTTTTTACGGCAGCCTTCAGTAGTTCGTCATCACCAAAAACTTTTGCACGATCGGCCAGGCGCACCTCGAACTCAATCGACTTGTTGCCGGCTAAGACTTGATTTCGATCCACGGCCTCTGCGACAACCTCGTTGAGGTCGACAATTTTTGTCAAACCTGCAACCTCTTTGGCCTGGACATGCGAGAGCTGAATGATGTCCTGCACCAGGTGCGCCAACCTCTGAGATTCGGTCTCTAGGTTCTTGGCAAATTTCTCCACCTGGGCCGG